>CAJMAO010000073.1 GCA_905211345.1 uncultured Prevotella sp. | reverse complement strand
CGAGATACAGGCTCTCGAACTGTCGATACCCTGCAAGACGAGGCACAACGAGGTGGCGCCCAACCAGTTTGAGATAGCACCGATATTCGAGGAAACCAACCTTGCAGTAGACCATAACATGCTCCTGATGTCGCTGATGAGGAAGGTGGCGCGCAAGCACGGCTTCCGCGTGCTGCTGCACGAGAAACCTTTCGCCTGCATCAACGGCTCGGGAAAGCACAACAACTGGAGTTTGAGCACTGATACTGGTGTACTTCTACACGCACCGGGTAAGACTGCTAACGACAACCTGCGCTTCGTCACCTTCGTAGTGGAGACCTTGATGGGAGTATATAAGCACAACGGACTGCTCAAAGCCAGCATAATGAGCGCCGGGAACGCCCACCGACTGGGCGCCAACGAGGCTCCCCCGGCCATCATATCGTCGTTCCTAGGCAAGCAGTTGAGCGATTTGCTCGACCACATAGAGAGCAGCGACAGAAAAGATCTATTCAACATGGCCGGCAAACAGGGAATGAAACTCGACATACCTGAAATACCTGAGCTGCTCATCGACAACACCGACCGCAACCGTACGTCGCCATTCGCCTTCACGGGCAACCGCTTCGAGTTCCGCGCCGTAGGCTCGGAGGCCAACTGCGCCAGCGGCATGATAACGCTCAACGCCGCCGTAGCCGAGGCCCTGACCGACTTCAAGAAACGCGTCGACGCACTCATCGAGAAAGGACAAGACCAGACTGAGGCTATCATCGACGTGCTACGCGAGGACATCAAGACGTGCAAGCCGATACGGTTCGACGGCAACGGATATTCAGAAGAATGGGTGGAGGAGGCTAAACGCCGCGGACTCGACTGCGAGACGAGCTGCCCCGTGATATTCGACCGCTACCTTGACGAGGCCAGCGTGGAAATGTTTGAAAGCCTCGGCATCATGAACCGCAAAGAGCTTGAGGCCCGCAACGAGGTGAAATGGGACACATACACCAAGCGCATACAGATAGAAGCACGCGTAATGGGCGACATAACGATGAACCACATCGTGCCCGTGGCCACCCATTACCAAAGCCGACTGGCCAAGAACGTGATGGACATGCGCCAGATATTCACGCCGGAGAAGGCCGACAAGCTGTGCGCGCGCAACATGAAACTCATCGAGGAGATAGCCGAGCGCACGCAGAAAATCGAGACGGGCGTGGAGGAACTGGTAAACGCGCGCAAGGTGGCCAACCGCATAGAGAGCGAACGCGAGAAGGCGATTGCCTACCACGACACCGTGGCTCCGAAGATGGAAGACATACGGTACCAAATAGACAAGCTGGAACTTATCGTAGCCGATGAGCTGTGGACGCTGCCCAAATATCGTGAACTACTGTTTATCAGATAAATTCCGACAACCCGGATTATCGGATGTTTTACCAAACTAAAGCCACACTTTAGCTGCGTAAATTTCGGGCGTGGGGTTGCTGAGAAGCCACTCTGCGCCTTTTTTACCAGCTTTTGCCAAAGTCTACATAATAGGCTGTCATACAGCACGTTACAAAAAGCCGTCTCTTGCAGTGCAAAATACGGCCTTTTAGCGTGCAGTTCATGGTCTTTCGTAAAACTGCCGGCCTGTAACAGAATACGCTTACGTATAAACAAAAGCAACAGCAACAAACAATACTGCCTGAATTTTCATAAAATTTACAATAAAGTTACATATTAAAAGTAAAATGATTATTTTTACTTACAAGCACTATCAATAAACATGTATTTTAGCATCTACTTGTTAGCAGAACCAAACAGGCTATTAAAAAAATGTCATTTAACCATTAAATTATTATCCATTAAGAAAGTATTTTTGTAATTTTGCAAACAATTTGACGCACATTAAACGCTTTTGTAATTTAAATGCAACTAAAATATGGAAAAAGGATTATATAATGCCAGTTACGAGCATGACGCATGTGGCGTAGGGATGGTGGTCAACATCCATGGCAACAAGAGCCACGAGCTTGTTGACAACGCACTGAAAGTGCTCGAAAACATGCGCCACCGCGGCGCGGAAGGCGCTGACAACAAGACAGGCGACGGCGCGGGCATAATGTTGCAGATACCCCATGAGTTCATTCTCCTTCAAGGAATACCCGTGCCTGAGAAAGGGAAGTATGGCACAGGACTTGTGTTCCTTCCCAAGGATGCCGCACGCCAACAAAACATATTGAGCGTGATGATTGAGGAAATAGAGCGCGAGGGACTGTCGCTGATGCACCTGCGCAACGTTCCCACGCAGCCCTACTGCCTCGGGGAAACCGCTCAGGCAAGCGAGCCGGACATCAAGCAGATGTTCGTTACTGGTGTCACAGACGACCGCGTACCACAGTTTGAACGCACGCTTTACGTCATACGCAAGCGCATTGAGCACCGCGTAGACGACAAAGACTTCTACGTGTGCTCGCTGTCGTCGAAAAACATTATATATAAAGGTATGCTGTCGAGCCTCCAGCTGCGTCAGTATTACCCCGACCTTACCAACAAATACTTCACCAGCGGACTGGCTTTGGTGCACTCGCGATTTTCCACCAACACATTCCCAACGTGGAGTCTGGCGCAACCATTCCGCCTCTTGGCCCACAACGGCGAGATAAACACCATACGCGGCAACCGCGGATGGATGCAAGCGAGGGAGAGCGTACTAAGTTCTGACGCGCTTGGCGACATCAGGGAGCTGTCGCCCATAGTGCAGCCGGGCATGAGCGACTCGGCCAGCCTTGACAACGTATTCGAGTTTTTCGTGATGTCGGGACTATCGCTGCCCCATGCCATGGCGCTCATGGCACCTGAAAGCTTCAACGACAAGAACCCCATATCAGAAGACTTGAAGGCTTTTTACGAGTATCATTCAATCCTCATGGAGCCGTGGGACGGCCCTGCCGCCCTGCTCTTCAGCGACGGTCGCTACGCCGGAGGCATGCTTGACCGCAACGGTCTGCGCCCGGCGCGCTACACGATAACCAAAAACGACATGATGGTAGTGGCCTCAGAGGTGGGCGTAATGGACTTCGACCCGTCTGAAATAGCCGAGAAAGGCCGCCTGCAACCGGGCAAGATATTGCTCATCGACACAAAGGAAGGTAAGGTTTACTATGACGGCGAGATAAAAGAACGCCTTGCAGCCGAACACCCTTACCGCCAATGGCTCTCCACCAACCGCATACAGCTGGAGAAACTGAAAAGCGGACGCAAGGTGAGCAACGCCGTCAGCGACCTTGTAAGGCACGAGCTGATGTTCGGATTCGGTGCCGAAGACATAAACGACACAATCATACCGATGTGCGTAAACGGACAGGAGCCTACCGCAGCAATGGGCAATGACACACCGCTGGCCGTGCTCAACGACCGCCCACAGCCGCTGTTCAACTATTTCAGGCAGCAGTTCGCACAGGTGACAAACCCTGCAATCGACTCCATACGCGAAAGCCTTGTCATGTCGCTGACCGAATACATCGGCCGAGTAGGCTCCGGGATACTCCGCCCCGACGAGTCTAACTGCAAGATGGTGCGCCTGCCACACCCCATACTTAACAACACCCAGCTCGACATTCTGTGCAACATACGCTACAAAGGGTTCAATACAGTGAAGCTGCCGATGCTCTTCGAATGTGCAAAGGGCGAGGAAGGGTTGCGCTCCGCACTCGACTCACTATGCAAAAAGGCCGCACGCAGTGTTGACGAGGGCTACAACTACATAATCCTTTCCGACCGCGACATCGACGAAACGCATGCTGCCATACCGTCATTGCTGGCCGTCAGCGCCGTGCATCATTACCTCATATCCGTAGGAAAGCGCGTGCAAACCGCACTAATCGTAGAGAGCGGCGAGATAAAGGAAACCATGCACGCGGCCCTTCTGCTGGGTTACGGAGCGTCAGCACTGTGCCCATACATGGTGTTCGCCATACTCGACGACCTTGTGAAACGCAAAAAAGTGCAGGAAAACTACGAAACAGCCGAGGCGAACTACATCAAGGCGGTGAAGAAAGCGTTGCTCAAAATCATGGCAAAGATGGGAATCTCGACCATACGATCATACCGCGGAGCAAAAATTTTCGAACCAATCGGCCTGTCGGAGAGTTTGCTAAAGGCGTACTTCGGCACAGAAACATCCACCATCGGGGGCATAGGTTTAGGGACAATAGCCCGTGATGCCATAGCCATGCACGACGAGGGATTCGCCAAGAAGACCGAGACAGACTTCCTGCCGAACTTCGGACAGTTCCATTACCGCAAGGACGGAATACGCCACGCTTGGAATCCTGAGACCATAGCGACGCTACAACTCGCAACGAGAACCGGTGACTACGCCAAGTACAAGGAGTTCACAAAACTCGTGGACGACAAGGCCGACCCGATATTCATCCGTGACTTCTTCGACTTCAAGCGTGCCACCACGCCGCTGGACATCGACAAGGTTGAGCCGGTAAGTGCTATTGTAAAGCACTTTGTGGCAGGAGCAATGAGCTTCGGGGCGCTTTCCAAGGAAGCGCACGAGGCCATTGCGCTGGCCATGAACAAGCTGGGCACACGCTCTAACACCGGCGAAGGCGGTGAGGACAACGGGCGTTTTCATTCCTATCTCGACGGTATCTCGCTCTCAAGCAAGACCAAACAAGTGGCGTCGGGGCGTTTCGGAGTGACAACGGAGTATCTTGTAAACGCCGAGGAAATACAAATCAAGGTGGCGCAGGGCGCAAAGCCCGGCGAGGGAGGCCAGCTGCCGGGCTTCAAGGTTGATGAAATGATAGCCAAGACACGCCACTCCATACCCGGAATATCGCTCATTTCGCCACCGCCTCATCACGACATATACTCAATCGAAGACCTTGCGCAGCTTATTTTCGACCTTAAGAACGTCAACCCGAAGGCCGCTATAAGCGTTAAACTGGTGGCAGAGAGCGGCGTGGGCACTATCGCCGCCGGAGTGGCCAAAGCCAAGGCAGACCTCATAGTTATATCAGGCGCCGAGGGAGGAACGGGCGCAAGCCCCGCATCAAGTATGCGCTTTGCCGGCGTATCGCCTGAAATCGGCCTGAGCGAGACACAGCAGACGCTCGTAAAGAATGGTCTGCGAGGGCACGTAAGACTGCAAGTGGACGGACAGTTGAAAACCGGCCGCGACATAATAATAATGTCGCTGCTCGGTGCGGAGGAGTTCGGCTTCGGCACGTTGCTGCTCATCGTGCTGGGCTGTGTAATGATGCGCAAGTGCAACTTGAATACATGCCCGCTCGGAGTAACCACCCAAAACCCGGAGCTTCGCCGCCACTTCATGGGCAAATACGAGTATCTGGTTAACTATTTTACCTTCCTCGCCGAGGAGGTGCGTGGCTACTTGGCCGAAATGGGGTACACAAAATTAAACGACATCGTAGGACATACGGAGCTGATTGTTCGTAAACAGGCCGACAAGGGCAGCAAACCGGCGATGCTCGACTTCACACGCCTGCTGTTCAGGGAGGACTCCACGTGCCCGCTCCGCCATACCACTGGGCAATCGCACGACCTCGGCGACGTACTCGACCGTCAAATGATAAGCTCTGCACAGCGAGCCATAGAGGAGCAGGAAGAAGTCAACCTCGACTACGCGATCAAGAATACCGACCGCGCCGCAGGCACTATGCTTAGCGGACTGATAGCCTCAAAATACGGAGAGAACGGTTTGCCTGACTCCACAGTGAACATAAAGTTCAAGGGAAGCGCAGGCCAAAGCTTCGGCGCCTTCCTCGTAAAGGGTGTCAACTTCAAGCTCGAGGGAGAGGCAAACGACTACTTCGGCAAGGGGCTTAGCGGCGGACGCATAGCCATACTGCCGCCGGTGCGCAGCAACTTCAACGCCGAAGACAACACAATAGCAGGCAACACGGGGCTGTACGGAGCCACGTCGGGCGAACTGTACGTTAACGGGAAAGTGGGCGAACGCTTCGCCGTGCGCAACTCCGGAGCCATAGCCGTGGTTGAAGGAGCAGGAGACCACTGCTGCGAATACATGACCGGCGGACGCGTGGTCGTGCTTGGAGATACCGGCAGGAACTTCGCGGCGGGCATGAGCGGCGGCGTAGCATACGTGTGGGACAAACGACACGACTTCGACTACTACTGCAACATGGACATGGTGGAAATCAACCTCGTCGAAGAAAGCTCCTACCGCAAGGAACTGCACGAACTGATACGCCAGCATTACCTGTACACCGGCTCGAAACTTGCACGCCAAATGCTTGACGACTGGGGGCGCTATGTGGACGACTTCGTTCAAATCGTGCCCATTGAATACAAGCGCGTACTGCAGGAAGAACAGGTAAGGAAGCTGCAACAGAAGATTGCCGACATGCAGAGAGACTACTGATAAACAAATGAACAATTAAAAATTAAAAATTAAAAATCCGTTAAATGGAATATGGACGATGGATAATCATGTTGCCATACAAGAGATACAAACGCCAGACAAGTCAGATGCCGGCCGTGTAATGGATTTTTCATTTTTAATTTTTCATTTTTAATTTACAAACATGGGAGACCCTAAAGCATTTCTTACGATACACCGCAAGGAGGCGGGATACCGCCCCGTGCACGACCGCATACATGATTTCGGCGAAGTAGAACAAACCCTTAATTCCGGCGACCGCCGCCAGCAAGCGTCGCGCTGCATGGACTGCGGCGTGCCGTTTTGCCACTGGGCGTGTCCTTTGGGCAACAAGCCGCCCGAGTGGAACGACGCCTTGTACAAGGGCGACTGGGAATTGGCTTACCGACTGCTCAACTCTACTAACGACTTTCCTGAGTTTACAGGCCGCGTATGCCCCGCTCTGTGCGAGAAGGCGTGCGTGCTCAACCTTGTGGAACATGAGCCTACGACCAACCGCGAAGACGAGGCTGCCATAACGGAGCACGCCTTTGAGGAGAACTACGTGCGCATACACCATCCCGAACGCAACGGAAAGACGGTGGCAGTGATAGGCTCAGGACCTGCCGGATTGGTTGCCGCCAACCGGTTGAACTTAATGGGATATGCCGTAACGGTGTTCGACAAGAATGAGGATGCGGGTGGCTTATTGCGCTACGGCATACCGAATTTCAAGTTGAATAAATCCGTAATCGACCGCCGCATGAATGTTTTACGGGCCGAAGGCATTGACTTCCGCTTCAACACTACTGTCGACCTGACCCGCCTGCCCGATGGTTTCGACGCCTATATCGTTGCGACTGGCACGCCGGAAGCACGCGACCTCGATATTCCCGGCCGAAACTTGAAAGACATTCACACCGCCCTCGAAATGCTGGCACAGCAAAACAGAGTGCTGGCGGGCGTGGAATTCAACCGCAGCGAACTTGTAAACGCAAAGGGAAAAGACGTGCTTGTAATAGGCGGAGGCGATACCGGCAGCGACTGCATAGGCACAGCTCACCGACAGGGATGCCGCAGCGTCACCCAAATAGAAATCATGCCGCAACCGCCCATAGGCCCCAACGACCCGCAGCACCCGTGGCCCGAATGGCCGCGCACGCTCAAGACAACATCCAGCCACGAGGAAGGCTGCACACGCAGATGGAATCTCAACACGTTGCGCTTCGTAGGAAAAGACGGCAAAGTTGCCGGCGCAGAAGTACAGGAAATCGTATGGAAGCCTAATCCTGAAGGCGGCCGGCCTGTAATGGAGCCGAAGGGAAAGCCTGAAATTATAAAAGCCGACATGGTACTTTTAGCCATGGGTTTCTTGAAAACGCAATTACCGCAATTTGCGGCAAACGTATTTGTAGCAGGCGATGCGGCTTCAGGCGCTTCTTTAGTGGTACAGGCCATGGCAAGCGGACGAGATGCGGCGACACGGGTTCACAAGTATCTATCGGCGACTGATACCCCGAAATCGAAAATCAGCAGGCAAGACACCTGACGAAATAAAATGACACTGTCAGAATATAAGTGCTGAGGGGTGTCCGGGATATGATTGCACATCCTTCAAGTTCTCCAAAATTGCAATTCTGTCATACTGCACCGGCACTGACAATGGGTATCATTCATCAACCAAGTCAGGCGCATCGGGCAGCGGATTATAAGCCGCACGTAAAGCACTGATAATCAAGCTATTTCCAATATGCCGCATTTTGGCTTGTAAAAGACGGCATTTCGCACGCTAAAAGGTGGCCTTTTGTTTTCCAAAAGGCCACCTTTCGGGTTCATCCGCAGTTCAGGTGTATGTTAGAATCGTGCAGTGCGAACAGCCTAAGC
>CAJMAO010000072.1 GCA_905211345.1 uncultured Prevotella sp. | reverse complement strand
TATTGATCACGCGACGGCCGCCGTTAAGCGTTTATCTAAACAATTATCAGTTCAACGCGTCAGCCAGTTCGGCGCCAGCCTTGAACTTAGCCACCTTCTTGGCGGCAATCTGTATCTTCTCCTTTGTTGCCGGATTGATGCCTTCGCGGGCGGGACGCTCGTTAACGCTGAACGTGCCGAAGCCAACCAATGCTATCTTATCACCTGCTACGAGAGCGTCTTTGATTGAGGCAACAGTAGCGTCGAGAGCCTTCTTCGAGTCAGCCTTTGACAGTCCTGAGCCTTCAGCTATCTTTTCAATAAGTTCTGTTTTGTTCATAATAGAATTTGTTTTAAATATTAAAATATGAGTTGTGTTTTAGCGTATTCTCTCGCAAATATAGTCCATTCCTTTCATTTGCCAAACAAAAAATAAAAAAAAGTGAGGAATTTAATGAAAAAAAGTTGGTAAACAGGCGTTTTTATGCACAGTGACGGATATTTTTCGTACTTTTGTCGAGGTTTTTGCCATTTCAAGAAAACATTCAGATATGTACAGGATTCCTACTATAACAAAGAATTTACTGATAATCAACGCCTTGATGTTCTTGGCGTTAATCGTGTTCGAGGGGCGTGGCATCAACCTCAACGACGTGCTTGGCCTGCACTTTTTCCTCGCCCCCGACTTCCACATTTACCAGCTGCTCACTTACATGTTCATGCACGGCGGATTCACGCACATACTGTTCAACATGTTCACGCTGTGGATGTTCGGCGGCGTAGTGGAACAGGTGTGGGGGCCGAAGAAATTTTTATTCTATTACATCGCCTGCGGCGTGGGAGCCGGATTGATACAGATGGTGGCGCAGCTCTTCGAGTTTTATTCCATAATGAGCAGCGCGATAGCCGGCTTCGGACTTGGCGACATGCTCGAGGCGGCGCATATATACAGAGGCGAACTGAACTTATGGACCACGGTGGGAGCCTCAGGCGCCATATACGGCCTGCTTTTGGCCTTCGGCATGTTGTTTCCCGAACAGCGGTTGTTCATATTCCCCCTGCCGGTGCCTATCAAGGCCAAATGGATGGTGTGCATCTGGACTGTTGTAGAGCTGCTTTCCGCCATCGGGACAAGCGGCAGCCAAGTGGCCCATTTCGCCCACCTTGGCGGTATGCTTTTCGGCTACATAATGATAAGATACTGGCGCAACAACCCCGGCGGAGGCGGCTATGGAAGGTCGCGCGGGCAGCAGTTCTTCGACAGGATGAAGGACAACTGGGAGCGGCGCAGCCACCGACGCTATGACGAAACGCGGAGCGACGACGAGCCGAGGCGCGAGTCGGACTGGGATTACAACGCCCGCCGCAAAGCCGAGCAGGACGAGATTGACCGCATACTCGACAAGGTGCGCCGCAGCGGATACGAAAGCCTTACCGACGAGGAGAAGCGCAAGCTGTTCGACGGAGGGAAGTGACGTCGCGCAATAAAATGTCTTTTCGGGAGTTGAGGAGTAATGTTTCGGGAGTTGAGGAGTAAAGGAATTATAGAGTTAAGACAAATGTTTTGCCCCTTGTCATTGACGATATGAGAAGGTATTGTCTTAACTCCATAATTCCTTTATTCCTTAACTTCTAAAAGACTGAATAAGATGATACGTAAAATCAGGGACATAACGTTGCAAATCGTGGCCGGAGTCAACATAGGCACCGTGGTAGCCATGCTGCTGATAGGATTCTCCGACCGCATCAATCCGACGGCCCACCCGCTGTGGGCGAACGTCGGCCTTGCGTTTCCGGTGTTCCTTGCCGCCAACATGGGGTTTCTGGTCTTTTTCCTGATTGTCAGAAAAAAATACGCCCTCGTGTCGCTTGCAGGGATTCTTTTAGGCTATTCGCCCATACGCAAATACTGCCCTTTCAACGTAAGCCGCGACGTTCCGCCCGGCTCTCTGAAAGTGTTATCCTACAATGTGCATGGCTTCGTGGCTGAAAATCCGCCCGAAGACCAGCCCAACCCCATACTTGATTATGTGAAAAACAGCGGCGCCGACATCGTGTGCCTGCAGGAAGCGCGCCTCAGCGACGCCATACTCGACACGGTGAAGGGAGTCTACGCCTACGCCGACTCGGTAATCCACACCGGCCGGGGCGACTGTCTCGTAATATTCAGCAAATACCCCATACTGTCAAAAGACCGCATAGAGTACAAGTCTAGAGGCAATCTCAGCGCGGCGTTCAAGGTCAAAATCGGTGTCGACACGGTGACCGTGGTCAATAACCACTTCGAGTCGTCGGGCCTGTCGCTTGCCGACCGCGCCGGCTTCAAGGAGATAATAAAAGGCAACTCTGACAAAGACACGATAAAGGCAGAGTCAAAACGCATAGCCAAACAGCTGGGGAAGTCAGTGCAGATACGCGCTCCGCAAGTGGAGGCCGTGGCCGGATACGTAAAGAAATGCGACGGTCCGGTGATACTCTGCGGCGACTTCAACGACAGCCCCATATCCTACGCCCACCGCACTCTTGCCGACGTGCTGACCGACTGCTACATAGCAACCGGCAACGGGCCCGGAATATCATACCACCACAACGCCATTTTCGTGCGCATCGACAACATAATGTGCTCCGCACACTGGCGTCCTTACGGCTGCAAGGTTGACCGCAAGGCAGGATATTCAGACCATTACCCGATATATTGCTGGCTTAAAAGGGTTGAAAACGACAAAAATGCAAGATAAATAAACAATAAAACGCATTAACGTTTCACAAAGTTTGAAAAATTACTTATCTTTGCACGCTATAATGCCAAAGTTGAAAAAACATCAAAATAAATAACAACTAAAATGCAAAACAAAGGAATCGTAATCGTACTGTCCGTACTCCTGACTCTTGCAAGCATCTTTTATCTCTCGTTCTCAGTGGCCACCAGCTATTATGACGGCCAAGCGGCGAAGATAAAAGACCCGATAGCACAGCAGGATTACAAGGACTCCGTGAAGTACCTTGGCATCTACTCTTACAAGAAGTGCTTGGAAACACAGATCGGACTCGGCCTTGACCTTAAAGGCGGAATGAACGTAGTGCTCGAGATTTCAGTGCCCGACGTTGTCGACATGCTGGCCGACCACAAGACCGACGCCGCTTACAAGAAGTCAATGGAAGAGGCGAAGAAAGAGGAAGAAACCAGCCAGACCGACTTCATCACCCTCTTTATCAAACACTACAGGCAAAACGCGCCGGGACACCGGTTGGCCGAAATCTTTGCGACACAACAGCTGAAAGGCAAAGTAAGTACGCAAAGCACAGACGCCGAAGTGGAGAAAGCCCTGCGCGCCGAGGTGCAGACAGCCATCGACAACTCGTATATCGTTGTACGCAACCGTATCGACAAATTCGGCGTAGTGCAGCCTAACATACAGAAACTTGAAGGACAGGAAGGCCGAATAATGGTCGAAATGCCGGGCATAAAGGAACCTGAGCGCATCCGCAAGCTCCTCCAAGGCAGCGCGAACCTCGAATTCTGGGAGACATATAACAGCGAAGAAATCACTCCATACTTAGTTCAGCTTGACCAAGCCGCCGCCAACACCAGCGCACCGGCTGACACGACAGTGGCAAAAGACACTGCCGCCGTAGCAAAACAGACCGCAAAGGCAGAAACGGCAAAGCCTAAGTTCCAATTGAAGAACGCGCCTTCGGCAGCAGAGGAAGCAGCAAAAGCCGATGCGCAAACAGAGCTGGCAAAGAAGCAGCACCCGCTGCTCTCCATGCTGCAGACCACGCCTCAAGGCTCGTTGAGCATTGTTGGCTATGCCCATGTACGTGACACGGCTGCCATTAACAAGGTTCTTTATTCAGAAGAAGCACAGAGGATACTGCCCTCCGATGTCAAACTGATGTGGAGCGCGAAACCCACTGATGGTTTTTCAGCCAAAAACATCTACGAGTTGCATGCTTTGAAGGTTACTCAAAGCAACGGCCGCGCCCCGCTCGAGGGTGACGTTATAACCGATGCCCGCGACGAGTTCAACAGCGTTACTGGCCGTCCTACCGTCAACATGGAGATGAACTCTGACGGCGCACGCCGCTGGGCATCGCTCACAAAGGCGAATGTAGGCCGCGCGATAGCCATCGTTCTTGACGGAGTTGTTTACAGCGCGCCGCGCGTAAACAGCGAAATAACCGGCGGAAGTTCTGAAATCAGCGGAAATTTCACCATCGAAGACACAAAAGACCTTGCCAACACGCTCAAGTCTGGCCGTATGCCTGCCCCCGCACGCATAGTACAGGAAGACGTGGTAGGTCCGTCTCTCGGAGCGCAGTCAATCCAGCAAGGCTTGATTTCGTTCATCATAGCCTTCATAATCCTTATGGCCTACATGGTTGTACTTTACAACTTCATCCCCGGTATGCTGGCAAATATGGCCCTGTTGTTCAACCTGTTCTTCACGTTGGGCATCATGAGCTCGTTCCAGACGGCGCTGACAATGCCCGGTATAGCAGGTTTGCTGTTGTCATTGGGTATGGCCGTCGACGCTAACGTGCTTATCTATGAACGCGCGAAAGAAGAACTTGCAAAAGGATTGACCGTCAAGTCGGCCATCGACGCAGGTTATAAAAACGCCTTCTCGGCCATCTTCGACTCCAACTTGACATCAATAATAACGGGTGTGATACTCGCCGTATTCGGCACCGGCCCCATCCGAGGCTTCGCCGTTACGCTTATCATCGGTCTGTGCTGCTCATTCTTTACGGCAGTTTACATGACACGCCTTGTATATGACCGTCAGATGAAGCGCGACAAGTGGCAAAACCTCACGTTTATGACAGCCATTTCAAAGAAGATGCCACAAAACACGAACTTCAACTTCATGGGAAGTTCGAAGCGTTCGCTCACCATTTGGGGTATACTGACCGTCATTTTCATCCTCAGCTTCATGTTCAGAGGGTTTAGCAAGAGCATCGACTTCACAGGCGGACGCAACTACGTATTGCAGTTTGAGAAGCCCGTACAACCCGAACAAATACGCGACGCTCTTGAAGGCGCTTTCGGCGAGTCTACATTCAGCGCCATCGCGCTCGGCGTTGACGGTAAAACTATCCGTATAACGACCAACTACAAGATAGAATCAAACAACCAAAACGTTGACGACGAAGTAGAACGCATACTCTTTAACTCGCTCACCAAGGCCGGATTCGTAACCCAGAGTGACATCTCTAAGTTCCGTAATCCTGACATACGCGAGGGCGGTTCTATCATAAGCAGCGCCAAGGTAGGCCCTTCTGTGGCAAAAGACATTACCCAGGGAGCCATCGTAAGCGTCATCATCGCCATCATAGCGATATTCCTCTACATCCTATTGCGCTTCCGCAACGTGGCGTTCTCGCTCGGCTCTACGCTTGCGCTGACCTTCGACACGCTGTTCGTCCTTGGCGTATACTCGCTGCTTTGGGGTCTCGTACCTATGTCATTGGAGGTCGACCAAACGTTTATCGGAGCAATACTTACCGTCATCGGTTACTCTATCAACGACAAAGTGGTTGTGTTCGACCGTATCCGCGAAAACATGGGACTATACGAGAAGCGTGACAGGTGGACGCTGTTCAACGACTCTTTGAACCAAACTTTGGCTCGTACCATCAACACCGGTTCGGCAACCCTGCTCGTGCTTATCATCTGCTTCTTCTTCGCCGGTGAAAGCATCCGCAGCTTCTCGTTGACAATGATTTTGGGTATCATCTTCGGAACATTCTCATCCATCTTCATAGCAGCGCCGATTGCTTATCTCACTCTTGGCCGCAAGGAGCGCAGCAAAGGTGTGAAGACAGCGGAAAAATAAGATTCTGTCGATACAGAACATCCTAATACAAACGTAAAAGGGAAAGGTTTTGAGCCTTTCCCTTTTACGTTTCTTTTATCAATAAGCGCAATATTGACACGCGACTCAACACTAGCGGCATCGCTCACGCCAACATTAAAAAGACACAAACGCGGTCATTCAATCTCACCTGAATAAGCGATACGCGTGCGTTGTTGCGGTATGACGTAGATTGAAGCCTGGCCGTTATCGAACAATTCGACCGTAAACTTATAGAAATCCTCATCGTTTTTCACGTCAAACTCAATCCGGCTCATGTCTTTTCCACCCCGCCCAACGGCATAGCCTGTTGCCTCAGCCGTAAAATTCAGGCCCTTTCCTCCACCATACGGAAGCGTGTAACCACGGCCGAAATAAGGCAGATATGACACTACGCTGTCACCGCGCAATTCCAGACTGTAATCACCGGCCACCGGAACCGCGGCCCCTCCCGTAGGATAAGCCGTTCTCACGCTTACAGTGAAGTGCCGCGTCTCAACGGCTTCAGCAACCTCGGCCGCTTTCTGCCGACTGCGCTCAACAGCCGTCCGGCCGCCGGTAGCGCACGCCGACAAAACCAACGCCGCCGTAATCAGAATAAAACTCTTTCTCATTTCATTTCCCTCCTGTCTACATGCAAATATAACCAAAACAAAGACAATCCGTAGCGCAGGCAGCACTTTTTAAGATAAATTACAGCTGATTGCAAACTCATGGGATGCCGCCAAACATCAACAAATCCGGCTATAACGCATATCTCCATGCACGAATGGAGCGAAAACTGCCGCTTATCTTGATTATTCACCGTAAAAGCAGTAACTTTGCGCCCGTTTTACGACAACCTTTAATTTTCTGGAAATATGACAAAAAGACATTCAGCCAAGAGCTGGCTCATAGCCACCCGCCCGTGGTCGTTCCCTGCCTCGGCCATGCCTGTGGTAGCAACCTTGGGCTGGCTTTACGCCACCGGGGCCGACATCAACTGGCCGCTCGGCCTTTGGGCGTTGATAAACATCATCGTATTCCACGCCGCAGGCAACACATGGAGCGACTATTTCGACTTCAAGCGCGAGGTAGACGCCGCCGACACTTACTGCGTAACCACAATGACTGGCGGCGAGTTTACGCCGCACGAAATCCTTCGGCTGTCGTCATGGCTGCTGGCCGTGGCCCTCTTAGGCGGCCTCGGGCTGCTGGCTCTCACGGGCTGGCCGCTGCTTTGGTTCGGCATAGGCGGCCTGCTGTGCGCCCTGCTCTATCCGCCGTTGAAGTATAAGGCGTGCGGCGACTATGTGATATTCGTCGCCTACGCCCTCCTACCCACGCTCGGCACAGTCTACGCCGCCACGCTCAACATTGACTGGAACGTACTGCTCATCGCCGTGCCAATAGGACTTATAACGGTGGCGATACTCCACTGCAACAACACGCGCGACATATCCACCGACAGCCGTGCCAACATCTGCACGCTGGCCATGCAGCTCGGCGCCCAGACTTCCGTGTGGCTATACTGCGCCGAAGTGCTGCTGCCGTTCGCATGGATCACCGTTTGCGCCGCCGCAGGCGTGCTGCCGGCATGGGCATTGCTGGCATGGGTGGCATTCGTGCCCGCCATCGCCAATACACGCATGGCCTTGAGCTACTTCAAAGACGGGTCGCAGGCCATGGCAACGCTCGACGAGGCTACGGCCCGGCTGCAACTTGCGTTCAGCCTGCTGCTCACCATCGGTTTCATAATATCAGGCTTACTCAGATGAGGCAGCTCGTTTTTTCACTTCTCGCCGCGGCCTTGCTGTGGGCTTTCATGTTCTCGCCGGCCACGGCCGGAATGGCCAACTTCTGGGTGATGATGACCGCCTCTGCCCTGCTGTTAAGCCTGCTGGCCACGCTGTCCAGCCCCCGTTGGTGGCGCACAACAGGCTGGAGGCTGCAAGACTTTCTAACTGGCGCGGCCATGGCGGCGGTGCTTTGGCTGGTGTTTTGGACGGGCGACAAGCTCTCGTCAATGCTTTTCGACTTCGCGCGGCCGCAGGTCGATGCCATTTACAGCATCAAGGACGGCGTACCGCCACATCTGCTGTCGCTGCTGCTGATACTGATTATAGGCCCGGCCGAGGAGATTTACTGGCGCGGCTACGTGCAACGCACGCTCTCACAACGCCTAGGCGCCAACCGCGGCTTCATCTTAGCCACGCTGTGCTACGCCTTGGTCCACGCCGCCTCGTGCAACTTCATGCTCGTAATGGCCGCCTTGGTGGCCGGCATAGTGTGGGGCGGGCTTTACCGCCTGATGCCGCAACGGCTGTCTATGCTCATCGCCTGCCACGCACTGTGGGACGCCGCAGTGTTCGTATGGTTTCCAATCTAAGATTTCCAAAAGCCATACGGCTGTTTGCATACATACACTAATTAAAGCAAATCGCCGCCTT
>CAJMAO010000071.1 GCA_905211345.1 uncultured Prevotella sp. | reverse complement strand
GTTCTTTGCAGGAACTGCGGCTACGGCCGATGCCGTGTCGTGTCCTGCTACGGCCACTACGGGCACTGGCCCCAGCCCCGTGATGCGCTGCACTTCGTCGGTAAGCGTGCCTATGCGTGTGCCCGGCATCACCATGCGCCCGAACTTGCTCCGCTCCAAGCCAAGGCTGGCCAGCAGGCGGCCGTCAAGCTCTTTGCTGACGGGGTTGAGCATTTGGCTGGTAGACGCTATGGTGTATTCGCATACGGCCTCGCCGGTGAGCATCCAGCTGAGCGCGTCGGGCACGAAAAGTATCTTCTCGGCGTTCGCAAGCGCGGAGTTTCCGTCGCGCTTCATGGCGTACAGCTGGAACAGCGAGTTGAAGTTCATGAACTGTATGCCCGTGGCGCGGTATACGTCTTCCTTGGATACGCATTCGGCGAAGTACTGCTCCATAGCCCCTTCGGTGTAAGGGTCGCGGTAAGCTACAGGGTTGCGCAGCAAGGCTCCGTCCTTGCCGACGAACACGAAGTCGACTCCCCATGTGTCGATGCCGATGCTTTCTATGCGCAGGTTGCGCCGCGCGGCCAGCTTCAGGCCCTTTATTATCTCGAAATACAGGGCGTATATGTCCCAGTAGAAGTGCCCTCCCGTCTCGATGAGATTGTTGGGAAAGCGTGTCAGTTCCTCAAGCTCCACCCGTCCATTGGCGAGCGTGCCTATTATGGTGCGTCCGCTTGTGGCTCCTAAGTCCACAGCGAAAAAGCATTGAGCGTTGTCCATATAGTTATGTTTTTACGTATTAAATTCTTCCAAGACCCTTGTTGTTACAGGTTAGTTTGCCCGTTGTCACGGCATAGTACGTAAGGGCACTTTTTTATCTTGTACTAAGATGACGTTAAAGATAGGTTGTTGTAACACTATATTTTGCCATTCCGTCTGTGATTTTTGGTAAATCGGCAGTCGTTAACAACGTTCTGTTTTGCAAATATACGCAAAATTACCGACACTGCAAAATGAATTTGTAAATAGTTGACTGTCAATGTGTTTCCAATATGCCGCCTTTTGTGTTCCAAAAGACCGTGTTTTAGGCCGTGAAAGGTGGCCTTTTGGAAGCCAAAAGACGGCCTCTTGCAAATCGTCCGTTCAGCTACGGCGATATATTGGGCAATCCTCCTGTCCGTCACCGGCGGCATGCTGCGGCTTGCATGGCCACATGCCTGATTTGTTTCAAATGTAAATAGACGTATTACAGGCAGTGTTAAACATGAGCGTAGGTTGTTAAATGGTGTTTAAAAAGTGGAAGCGTGTAATTAAAATAGTTAAATTTGCATTGTTGAAAAGTGTATTCGGGTGTATGTCGCGCCGCAAAATGTAAGTTGCGTAGAACCAGTTTCGACACGCTGACCGCGTAATTCCAAGCGTAAGGGGCGGTTTGGGAATACGTTGGATACATGAAAACCATTCAGCCCCGTTGATTGTCAAATATCACGCCGCGGACTGCCGCCGGCGAATAAAACAAAACATTATCAAAATGAACAAGAAATTCTTTCTTTCAGTGATGCCGGCCGTGGCGCTGGCAATGTGTGCTTTCACGTTTACGTCGTGCGACGACGATGATGACGAGTATCGTATGCCGACAGGCCCTGCGGCTACGTATGCGGGGAAACTGGTCACAGGTGTCGGCAGCTATAAGTTCCATTACGACGATAACAACCGTTGTTACAAAGTAACGTCTTCATACGGCGACGTTGTAATGATTGACTATAAGAGGGGCACTATCAGCTTGGAAAGCGAGGATGAGGAGTTCCGTGTAAGTTTCAACGGCAAAGGTTATATAACCAACATGTCTGGTTCGTGGAGCGATAGGGACGGTGAGGTAACTGTAAAAGGCAGCGGCAACATATCGTATTCATACGACGGGGAAGGCCGTCTGGTATCGCACAGGGAAAGCGCTAGCGAGAGCGGCACGTATAATGGTTACAGATATTCTTACAACGAATCGGCCAGCATGTCTTGCAAGTGGGTCGACGGCGACTTGGTAAGCGTATTGATACGGTGCGACGAGAATGAAGACGGTGACAAGTCATGGTATACCGACGAATACACGATAACTTACGACAAGATGAACGAAAACGCAGAACGGCAGTTCCCGGTAGTTTTCGGCGACTTCTTCGGCGACGATTATTATACGCTTGCCATGGTCGGGATGTTCGGCAAAGGCCCGGCCCACCTGCCTGAGACTGTTATCGACGAGTATGAGGAAAACGGAGGCAGCACTTATACCGACCGTTATAATGTGTCATTCGGCCTGAACTATGACGGCACTATCGACTGGGAGCGCATCAACGGCAGCGCTTACACATATTCTTATATGACATATTTGTCTGACTGTGAAGATGATGTAATGGTGGATGTGCCTTACAAGGTGGCTCCGGCCGGCAAGAAGAGGATGAGCGTGCGCGGTTTCTTCATGCGCCACCGCGACCGCAAGTAATTTAAACAGGTGTCGGAACGTATTATATATAAAAAGGTGTGCGCCTGTCAAGGTGTGCACCTTTTTCCGTAAACTCTTTCTTTAACCGAAATTTTGCAGTACCTTTGCACATGAAAAAGAAAGATTTATATGGATAACAGACAGGCAACTCTTGAACTTGGAACGAAGCCGGTGGGCAAGCTGCTGGCCCAGTATGCCTTACCGGCCATCATAGCGATGACGGCTTCTTCGCTGTATAACATGATCGACAGCATCTTCATCGGGCAGGGCGTTGGCGCGCTGGCAATATCGGGCTTGGCCATAACGTTCCCGTTGATGAACCTCTCTGCGGCTTTCGGAGCCGCCGTAGGTATCGGTTCCTCAACGTGCATCTCGGTGAAACTCGGCCAGAAAGACTACAAGATGGCCGAACACATATTCGGCAACAGTTTTACACTCAATCTCGTGGTGGGTGTGGCCTTCGGGTTGATAACGCTGTTCTTCCTCGACCCGATACTGTATTTCTTTGGCGCGAGCGAGAACACCATACCTTACGCCCGCGACTATATGCTAGTAATTTTGGCCGGCAACGTGGTGTCGCAGACGTTCCTCGGCATGAACGCCGTGCTGCGCGCGGCCAGCAAACCAAAGCAGGCAATGGCCGCGACAATACTCACCGTTATACTTAACATTGTGCTCGCACCCATCTTCATCTGGCCTTTGGGCATGGGGATAATGGGCGCCGCTTTGGCCACAATCATATCGCAGCTCGTAGCCCTGCTGTGGCAAATAAAGCTGTTCAGCAACCAGCAGGAGATACTCCACTTCCAACGGGGCATATACAAGCTGAAAAGCTCAATAGTTAAGAATATCGTAAGCATAGGCATGTCGCCCTTCGCGATGAACGTGTGCGCCTGCGTGGTGGTGATATTCATCAACGCCGGACTGTCACACTACGGCGGCGACCTTGCCGTTGGTGCCTACGGCATAGCCAGCAAGGTGTCGTTCATCTTCGTAATGGTGACAATCGGCCTCAACCAAGGCATGCTCCCCATAGCCGGTTACAACTACGGCGCGCAGAGGTTCGACCGCCTCATGCGTGTGCTTAAGTTGGCAATGATAACCGCCACGGTTATAACCACCACGGGCTTCGTCATCGCCGAGTTCTTTCCTTACCAGTGCGCACGCCTCTTTACGACAGACTCCACCCTTATAGACCTTTCGGTCGAGGGTATAAGGATACACATGCTGGCTTTCCCGATAGTGGGATGCCAAATGGTAATAACCAACTTCTTTCAGTGCATCGGCAAGGCCAAAATCAGCATTTTCCTGTCGCTCTCGCGCCAGATGCTGTTCCTGCTTCCGCTGCTCGTCATCCTGCCGCCAATCATGAAGGTTGACGGCGTGTGGACGGCGATGCCGGTTTCCGACTCCGTCGCCGCCATTGTGGCCTTCTACATGATGGCGAAGTACATGAGAAAGTTCAAAAGACAGATGCAGGCAATACCCACCCCGACCCTCAACAAGGGAGGGAGCTTGGATAGCCAAAGCAACATATAGCATATAACAAGGCTTCCCCTGCAAGCGCATTCAAAAGCCATTCCCCCTCAGGATGGGTTTGGGGTAGGTCTCAAATAAATACCGATATGGACGACAAAAAGATAATAATCAACGTAGGAAGGCAGCTGGGCAGCGGCGGACTAATCATCGCCAAGATGCTGGCCAAGGACTTAGGGTGCAACTTCTACGACCGCGAACTGCTCAACCTTGCCGCCAAGGAGAGTGGCTTCAGCGAGAAGTTCTTTGAACAGAACGACGAGAAGAAAGGCTTTTTCCGCTCGTTGTTCCACATGCACGCCCCCTTCGTGTCTGACAATAACTTCTATAACAACAAGCTTTCGCAGGAAAGCCTGTTCCAATTCCAGAGCGATGCCATACGCAAGGCGGCGTCGGAACACTCGTGCGTGTTCGTGGGTCGTTGCGCCGACTACGTGCTGCGCGACTTCAAGAACACCGTGAGCGTATTCATTACGGCCGATCTCAACGAGCGCATAAGCCGTGTGTGCAAGCGCCATGAATGTACGGAAGACGAGGCGAAGAAAATAATCGAAAGCAAGGAAGGCTCGCGTTCGTCATACTACAATTATTACACGGGCAAGGAATGGGGGCACAGCACGTCTTACGATCTTTGCATAAACTCGAGTATTCTGGGTATGGAAGGTACGGAAGAATTCATCAAGGAGTTTATAAAGAGGAAACTGAATGTATAAAGAAGTTAGAGAAGTTATAGGAGTTAAGGAAGTAAAAGTCAAATGTCCAGCCGTTTTCGAGTTACAACGGTAATGGCTTTAACTTCTTTAACTCCTATAACTTCTTTAACTTCCATGAATTATTGGCAATGAAGAAAATCGGCATCATAAGCGATACTCACGCTTATTGGGACGACAAGTACCTGCACTACTTCGAGCCGTGCGACGAGATTTGGCACGCCGGCGACATCGGTTCGCTGGAAGTTGCGGAGCGATTGGCCGAGTTCCGTACGTTCCGTGCTGTTTGCGGAAACTGCGACGGAGGCGACCTTCGGCGTATGTTCCCGGAGAAATTGAGGTGGAAATGCGAGGATGCCGACGTGCTGATGAAGCATATCGGAGGCTATCCCGGCAACTACGACAGAAGCATAATGGCATCGATTTACGCCAATCCGCCCCAGCTTTTCATTTCCGGGCACTCGCATATACTGAAAGTGAAGTACGACAAGACGCTCAACCTGCTCCACATAAACCCCGGAGCGGCCGGCCTGCAGGGATGGCACAAGGACCGCACGATAGTGCGTCTTACCGTTGACGGCTGCCAGTTTAAAGACCTAGAAGTAGTAACCATGGCTGATCCTAGGCGCGGCGGCGATGTAATTTTTTAAGAAATTCCACGTTTTATATATTAAGGAACAATCTAAATACCAACAAAATGAAGACTTATTTAGTAACAGGCGCAGCCGGATTCATCGGCTCCAATTTCATCAAATACCTTCTTTATAAGAAGTATAAGAATGAAGACATTAAGGTTATTGTGCTCGATTTGCTTACATACGCGGGCAATTACGGCACGATAAAAGACGACATAGACGGCAAGAGATGTGTTTTCGTGCATGGAGATATACGCGACCGTGAGTTGGCCGACAGGCTTTTCACGGAAAATGATATAGATTATGTAGTTAATTTCGCCGCCGAAAGCCACGTTGACCGAAGCATAGAGAACCCTCAGCTGTTCCTTGAGACCAACATTCTCGGCACGCAAAACCTGCTTGACGCGGCTCGCCGGGCGTGGGTTACGGGCAAGGACGCGACGGGTTATCCCGCTTGGAAGCAGGGCAAACGCTTTCATCAGGTAAGCACCGACGAAGTTTACGGCTCGCTTGGAAAGGACGGTTATTTCACCGAAACCACCCCGCTGTGTCCTCACAGTCCGTACAGCGCGTCGAAAACAAGTGCCGACATGATTGTGAAAGCATACCACGACACCTACCACATGCCTGTAACTATCACCCGATGCTCAAACAATTACGGGCCTTATCACTTCCCTGAGAAACTTATTCCACTGATTATAAACAACATACTCGAAGGCAAGCAACTGCCCGTTTACGGCAAAGGCGACAACGTTAGGGACTGGCTTTACGTGGAAGACCACTGCAAGGCGATTGACCTTGTGGTGCGTGAGGGACGTGACGGAGAGGTGTACAACGTTGGCGGCCACAACGAAATGAAGAACATTGACATCGTAAAGCTGACGATAAAGACCATCCACGACATGATGGCAGAGGACAAGAGCCTGCGTAACATACTGAAAAAGCAGGTGAAGGATGCCGACGGCGACATCGACATCAGTTGGATAAACGACGGCTTGATAACGTTCGTAACCGACCGTCTCGGCCACGACCAGCGTTACGCCATCGACCCGACGAAAATCAAGAACGAGCTTGGCTGGTATCCGGAGACCATGTTTGCCGACGGCATCGTCAAGACAATACGTTGGAATCTTGAACATCAGGACTGGGTGAACGAGGTTACCAGCGGCGATTACCAGAAGTATTACGAGCAGATGTACGGCAACAGATAATTTATACGGTTGTAAGGTTATGGGGTTTTAAGGTTATACGGCATGTTGTCTGTAAAATACTTAAAACCTCATAGCCTTACAATTTTATAACCACAAGCACCAATGGACGCATTGTCACAGGAACTTCAAGACTTCTTTATTCGTCTCGGCAAGGAGCCGCAGTGTGTAAGCGAGAGGGTTGAACACTACATAAAGCATATCATGCACCTTGTCTACGCTGACGACGAAGCCATGCTTCAGCAGTATTACGGGTTGTTCGGCAACGACGTGAAGCCGCTTGACGACATAGCCAAGGAGCGTCACGTAAGCAACGGGACGATGCTTAAAATAATCGAGGCGAACCTCCGCAAAATGGCGGTTTCGCCCGAATGGCAAATGGTTAAACAGTTAATCGACAGATAAGAGATGAAGAAAATACTATTGTTAGGCTCGGGAGAACTGGGCAAAGAGTTTGTAATCGCCGCCAAGAGGGCGGGCCAGTATGTCGTTGCCTGCGACCGTTACGCCAACGCTCCGGCAATGCAGGTAGCCGACGAGTGTGAGGTTTTCAACATGCTTGACGGCGACGCGCTCGACAATGTAGTTGGAAAACACCGGCCGGACATCATCGTCCCGGAGATTGAAGCCATACGCACGGAGCGCCTTTTCAGCTTCGAGGAGCAGGGCATACAGGTGGTTCCCAGCGCAAGGGCGGTCAATTTCACGATGAACCGCAAGGCTATACGCGACCTTGCGGCCAAGGAACTCGGTCTGAAAACCGCCAAATACTTCTACGCCAAGACGCTTGACGAACTGAAAGAGCACTCTAAGGAGATAGGTTTTCCGTGCGTAATAAAGCCTCTCATGTCATCATCGGGCCATGGCCAGAGCGTAGTAAAGAGCGCCGACGAGCTTGAGTCGGCTTTCAACGCGGCAATGGAAGGAAGCCGCGGCGACGTAAAGGAGATAATAATAGAGGAGTTTATCCACTTCGACAGCGAGTTTACTTTGCTTACCGTGACGCAGAAGAACGGCCCCACGTTGTTCTGTCCGCCAATCGGCCACGTGCAGAAAAGCGGCGACTACCGTGAGAGTTGGCAACCGTTCGCCATCCCGGAGGCCGACCTTAAGGAAGCCGAGCGCATGGCGGAGGCCGTGACCGGCGCGCTGACCGGTGCGGGTATATGGGGCGTGGAGTTCTTCCTTAGCAAGGATAAGGGCGTAATCTTCTCGGAACTCTCGCCCCGTCCGCACGACACGGGCATGGTAACGCTCGGCCATACCCTCAACCTCAACGAGTTTGAGTTGCACTTCCGCGCCGTCATGGGGCTGCCTATTCCGGCCATACACCTTGAACACGCCGGGGCTAGCGCTGTGGTATTGGCGAAGGAAGAAGCCGACCACGAGCCGCAGTATAACATGCTCGACGTGCTGAAAGAGGACTACACTCGCCTGCGTATATTCGGTAAACAGCAGCAGCACGTCAACCGCCGCATGGGCGTTGTGCTCTGCTACGGCGACACCACGGCCGATACGACAGCCTTGAGGGACAAGGCCAAGCGGCTGGCTGCGACTGTATTATAAAGGTGAAATATTGAAAAGGCGAAAAGGTAAAACATGCAATGCGCAGTGATTTCACCTTTTCGCTTTTTCACCTTTTCACCCTTCGGCTCTAGTTAATTATACCGTTGCAAACTTGACATTATAATGGTTCATGGAAAGT
>CAJMAO010000070.1 GCA_905211345.1 uncultured Prevotella sp. | reverse complement strand
TTATACATGGGAGCATTTGCGTTTTCTTTTTCCACATTAACGCTGTTGATGCCTGAGGGGTCGCTTGGAGTAACTTCAATGTAATAAAGGTTTATACCACCTGAAGTTGAATAAAGATATATGGTTGTGGCTTCGCCTGTGTAAGTAAAACTCTGCTCTTGTGCAGGGCTTCCTAATGCAGACATTGTGCTTGCAACATTATCAAATGTTCCTGTTGCAACATTCAAAATTCTATCCGAACCACTTGACGAGGACTGTAAACCTACGTTTATTGTGCAATCACCCGTAACATCGAATTTTACATAACGATATTCTCCGTCAGCACCGCTGCCACCGGCTCCTCCGAATTTAAGACGTTGAGTGCATTCATAAGTGTTATTTGCACCCGTTATAGTCTTTTTATTACCGTCAATCGTAACTGATTGGTCTGCTGTTGCAGCAACTGTAAGTCCGTCCTGAGTGTATTCAGAAGTGAAAGTCTGTGCTGTCCAGTCAGAAAAATTCCATACTGTCTGCTGCGCGCTTGCGCTCACTGCCATAAGAGCCACGGCCACAAGAGTAAATAATTTTTTCATAATTAATGTTGTTTTTTAAGTTAGTATTTTATATTAAATTCTTTGTTTTAGCTGTCTAAGGGCGGTACGTCGCGACTCTAAACGCCCCGATTAGTTGTTTTTATGGCACAAAGGTATGCAATTAGTTTCAACAAAACAAATTTTTGATGATAAATTATCATTATTTAAAGTATGATATTTATGATTGAACAATTGTATTCACTAAAATGCAATAAAAAACGCAACATCCACATCAAGTCCTCCGAATCTCCAAACTTCACTTCCGTTAAGCTAAAAAATCATCATCAACGTGTAATAAAACCGCAGTGGATGCGTTATCCTAATATAGAAACAACATAAAAAACATTATGCCTATGAAACATTTTACACAAGAAGAACACAAGCCATCGGCAATGACACTAAACATAATCAGGCAGATAGCCTACACTTACCGTGTGATCAAAATGAACGGACAAAGCGAAGCATACTGCTTGAACTGAAAATTTGCAGACTGACGTATGGCGACAATGGTTTCCCCTTCTTTGCTGGCGGCTGACTTCCTCAACCTGCGCAGCGACATCGAGATGATTAACCGCAGCGAGGCGGACTGGCTTCACTTGGACGTTATGGACGGAGTGTTCGTGCCAAACATCTCGTTTGGCTTTCCTGTAATCGACGCAGTGGCTAAGTTATGCGCCAAGCCGCTTGACGTGCATTTCATGATCACCAAGCCCGAGCGTTACATCTCCCGCACGGCCAAGACCGGAGCGATGATGATGAACGTGCACTACGAAGCGTGCACACACCTCAACCGCACCATTCATGAAATACATGAGGCCGGGATGAAAGCCGGCGTAACGCTCAACCCATCGACCCCCGTTTGTATGCTTGAAGATGTTATCGGCGATGTCGACATGGTACTGCTGATGAGTGTTAATCCCGGTTTTGGCGGCCAAGCATTCATTGAGAATACTATAAATAAGGTGAAACGGCTGCGCCGGATGATAGATTCGGCCGGACTAAAAACTCTTATTGAAGTTGACGGAGGCGTACAGGCTGAAACGGCACCGCGGCTTGTGGAGGCCGGGGTGGATGTGCTCGTAAGCGGCAGCTACATATTCAAGGCCGACAACCCCGAAGAAACGATAAGCAGCCTGAAAAGAACGTAAAGAATTAAGAGATAAGAATTAAGAGTTAAGAAAACATCTTTTGCGGTTTTAATGCGCAATGCGGATTTTCTTAACTCTTAAATTATTCTCTATTCTCAGTCCATTTGCAGCACGATATTATGCTCGCGCGACATCTTGCGCAGGTTTAGTATTGCATAGCGCATACGGCCGAGCGAGGTGTTGATGCTCACGCCTGTGAGTTCGGCTATTTCCTTAAATGACAAGTCTTGGTAAAAGCGCATGAATACCACCTCACGCTGCGTAGGAGGCAGTTTGTTCATCATTTTCTTGACATCTACCAGTATTTGGTCGTTTACATAACGATTCTCAACGTTCATGTCAAGAACGTCGTTCATGCTAAGTTTTGTCAGGTCGTTCTCCTTCGTCGGCTCTATAATGTTACGCGAGCGCAATTCCCTGTACCAATCCATTATCACGTTGTGTGCAATCCGCATTATCCATGCGCTGAACTTGCCGCTGTCTACGTAACGGCCCTGATGAAGTTTGGTGATTACTTTTACAAACGTCTCTTGAAACAAGTCATTGGCCTTGTCTTCGTCTCTTACCACGAAATATATATATGAAAACAACTTGTCTTGCGTACGGGCGAGCAGCTCGTCAAAAGCTTTGTTGTTTCCACCAACATATGACAAGGCCAGTTCCTCGTCACTTAAAGTACTGAATTTTTCCATTACTACTGTTCTTTTCTTGGAGTAATGATGTTTCGATAGGCTGTCGGTAAAATATTATTTAATACAAAAATAACTTATTTCGGTTGCAAATATAAAAATAATTGTCCGCTTACCAAAAATAAATTAAACAAATCTTCGTTTTATGTTGACACATTAACATTCAGTCCATAAATTTATAAGCATCCACATCAGGTATTCCGGGAATTTTCAGATACTTTTTCTGAAAACCGAACACAGCTATACGCCGCCCTTTGTTGGCGGGATTGTCAACCAAGTTAAGCTCGCCGCGCACTGTAGCGCTTTCCTTCGTAAGACATACGGAAATGGTCTCATTCACGTCACTAGCGTCAGGCGTATCGGCCAATAATATCGCGGTGTCAAACGTAAACACAGGCCCGAACTCATACCGTACCTTATTATTTGCCCCTGTGGCTGCCCCTACAATGTATCCCTCGACCCACACCTGCGTATAAATAATGTTATTCCTGAATGTTTCCACGTCTACCACGCTGCCCAGTGTAAAGCCGCCGTCGCCGCTCTCGCCGCCTGTCGTTATCCAGCCGCCGTTGTCTCCATCGTCATTTCCACCGGTCATTTCAGGCTCGTCTTCCTCTCCGTATTCGGCCTTCTCACACGCCCCTAAACAGAAAACGGCAAATATAAAGAATAATATAAGTTGCAATTTTTTCATGATACCGCCCTAAATTAACTATATGCAAAAATAAAGAAAATGCGTAAAACATCAAAACAAATAGCAACAAAAACAAGCTAAAAGCATACAAAAAGAGGTTGGTGCAGGATGCTACCAACCTCTGGCGATTTCGTTAAAACTTCGAAATCATAAATAAGATGTGGCAAATATATGACATTATGACGAAATAAGCAAATTTTTCTTGATAAAAATCAATTATTTAACATTTTTGTTCATGAAAACATATTATGTGAATTAAACAACAGCAAAAACAAAAGAGCGCCAACATAAAACATAATAAAAAATCATTCCAAATTTCCTCATTCTGAATTTATTATGTATATTTGCACGACGAATAATCAAGGTTGTGTGCATAATCTTTCATCAGCCGCACTTAAGTGCGCTGTCATAATCGACCGGACAATCAAGAAAACAAAGCCTATTTTTATCTAAAAACAAATACAATTTCAAACTTAAACTTATGAAACAATTACAGACATTATTGCTCTGCCTGCTGTTTCCGTTGGCGGTTTGCGCCTCGGCGTGGGACGACGCTAAGTACAAACAGATTGAAAACAGCATCAGAATGCCTGAATTTCCCGACCGTACTTTCGACATAACAAAGTACGGAGCTTCGCTCGAAGCTACTCCGGCGCAAAACCAGAAAGCAATCAACAAGGCCATTGAGGCTTGCTCGAAAGCCGGAGGCGGACGTGTGGTTATTCCTGCCGGTACATGGAAGACAGGAGCATTAAGGCTGAAAAGCCACGTCAACCTTGTCATAGAGAAAGGTGCCACTCTGTTCTTCCACTTTGACCGTGCGCTCTATCCGTTGGTGGAGACACGTTGGGAAGGACTCGACTGCATAAACTACTCGCCACTGATTTACGCTTACAAAGAGACTGACATCGCCATTACTGGCGAAGGAACAATCGACGGCAACGGCTCGGACGACACATGGTGGCTGATGAGCGGCAAGACCCCGAAAAGCAAAGACATAGTGGTGAAGGAGAAACAGCAGAATCCCGGCGGGCGCGCCGACCTACTGAAGATGGCTGAAGACGGCGTGCCGCTTGAAAAGCGCGTATTTGGTCCGGGTAAAGGCTTGCGCCCGCAAATGGTCAACTTCAACCAATGCGACGGCATACTGATTGAGGGCGTGACGATGCTGCGCTCGCCGTTCTGGGTGATGCACCCGCTGCTCAGCAAGAATATCACCGTAAGAAACGTGACCGTACACAACGACGGGCCTAACGGCGACGGCTGCGATCCCGAATCATGCGAGAACGTACTGATTGAGGGCTGTGTATTTGACACGGGCGACGACTGCATCGCCATAAAGAGCGGACGTAACGAAGACGGCCGCGAAGGCGGCAAAGGGCGGTTCACCGGCATACCGAGCAAGAATATAATAGTACGCGACTGCGTGATGAAAGACGGCCACGGAGGCGTTGTGATAGGCTCTGAAATATCAGGCGGATGCAACAACGTGTTCGTTGAGAACTGCCAAATGGACAGTCCCAACCTCGACCGCATACTGCGCATAAAGACCAACTCGTGCCGTGGCGGAGTGATTGAAGACATCTACATGCGCAACGTCGTCGTAGGACAGTGCGCCGAAGCGGTACTGAAAATCAACCTCGACTATGACCCCAAAGAGGTGGGTCGCCGTGGTTTCTACCCCATCGTGCGCAACGTCTACATGGAAAACGTAACCTGCCAAAAGAGCAAATACGGCGTAATGGTCGTAGCGTTTGACGACCGCACCAACGTTTACAATATCAATTTGAAGAACTGCAAGTTCGACGGAGTATATGATAAACCTGTCTACATAACCGGCCAGACCCGCGACATGAACTATGACAACCTGTTCATCAACGGCTCGCTCGCACTCTCTGAATATCCTTACAAAAATTATAGCGAATGGCTCACCCACTCTGAAATGCAGCGTAACCCCGACCCATGCTACCTAGATTTCACCAAGAAGCCTAAGTGGGGCTACGTTACAGGCATCGAGCTGGAGTCAATGCTCGACACATATCTTGCCTACAAAGACGAAAGCATAATAAACTACCTGAAGCAATACCCCGCCAAGATGATTGACGAAAAGGGCAACATCACGGGTTATAAATATGAAGACTTCAACCTCGACAACACCCGCCCCGGCCGTTACATTCTGCGCATGTACCAGCTTTTCCCTGAAAAGAAAATGGAGAAAGCGTTGAAGACAATCTTCAAGCAGCTTGAAAAACAGCCGCGCACCAAGGACGGAGTGTGGTGGCACAAGGCCATCTACGCCCACCAAGTATGGCTCGACGGCGTTTACATGGGCCATCCGTTCTACACGATGGCCGCCCCTATACTCAAGGGCGAGAAGAAAGCAAAGAAATATTATGACGACGCTTTCGAGCAGATAAGCAAGACTTACAACCGCACATACGACGAGAAGACCGGCCTGTGGAAGCATGCGTGGGACGAGACACAAAAGATGTTCTGGGCCAATCCCGAGACCGGCCTGTCACAGCACACATGGGCAAGGGCGCAAGGCTGGTTCGCCATGGCAATACTTGAAGTGCTCGATGCCCTGCCGCAAGACTACGAGAACCGCGGCAAGCTAATCGAAATGCTTAACAACGTGATGAAAGCCACCGTTAAATACCAAGACAAGAAGACTGGCGTATGGTATGACGTGATGGACGTGAACGACCCGCGCAACTATCTCGAGGCCACGGCTTCGTCAATGTTCGCCTACGTGCTGCTCAAGGGCGCGCGCCTCGGTTACTTCGGCGACGATCTCAAGCAGGCTGGCCTAAAAGCATATAAAGGCATCTTGAAAGAATTTGTAAAGGTGAACGCCGACAAGACCCTCTCGCTCACACGCTGCTGCTCAGTGTCAGGTCTCGGCCCCGACAATAACCCGCGACGCGACGGCTCGTTCGAATATTACATCAGCGAACCGATACGTGACAACGACGGCAAGGGCGTAGGCCCGTTCATCTGGGCTTCGCTCGAAATGGAGCGCATGGGCTACGACGTTGCGAAGCTCAACAAATAGCATAAATTATAACAATTAAGGTAGAGACGCACATGCTTGCAGTCTCTACCTTTTCGTAAAAAACAAGAACAGCTTAAAACAATTTATACAAATGAAAAAGAGAATTTTACTTTTTGCAGCGGCCGTGCTGGGAGCAGCCGCTGCCTTTGCGCAAGGCGAAGCTCCTGCCTTTCCCGGAGCCGAAGGCCACGGACGCTATGTTACGGGCGGACGCGGCGGAGAAATACGTTATGTCACAAACCTTAACAACAGTGGTACGGGTTCGTTCAGGGCTGCCGTTAGCGGTTCGACAAAAAAGATTGTCGTATTCAAAGTAGGGGGGGTAATCCCACTGACGTCTGACCTGACAATAGGCGCGAACACGACCATTGCCGGACAGACTGCGCCATTTCCCGGAATAACCCTGCGTTACCGTACATTGAGGATAAGCAACAACGTCATAATACGCTTCATCCGCAGCCGGCGCGGACAGGAAAAAGACCATAATGACGGAGCCGACGCCATTTGGGACAGGGAAAAAACAGGAGTAATATTCGACCACTGCTCGTTCAGCTGGAGTATCGACGAGGTTGCATCATTCTATGACAACAATAATTTTACGATGCAATGGTGCACCATCGCCGAAAGCCTTAACAACGCAGGACACGGCAAAGGCGCACACGGATATGGCGGAATATGGGGCGGCAAGTTAGCGAGCTTCCATCACAATCTGATAGCGCACACGTCAAACCGCTCGCCGCGCTTCAACGGAGCACGTTACGGATGGACGGGATACAGGAGCAATTACCTTTACGACGAATACCAGTGGGCCAACCCCACGCAGGCCGAGAACGTTGACTTCCGTAACTGCGTGATGTACAACAACGCAGGCGACTGCTACGGCGGCCCCGGCGGAGGACAGATAAACATAGTGAACAACTACTACAAAGGCGGCCCGGCAACGTCGAAGAGCAAGGCGCAACGTGTGACATTGGTGACGGTTTCAACCGAAAGCAACTCTGACGATGAGCATCCCGAGTACTACGGCATGACAAGCCGCTATTACATCAGCGGAAACACGACTGAAACAAACGCATCAGACGGCAGCGTAATAACGGAAAACAGAGACTGGAACGGCGTAAGCTACGATAGCGGTACACAAAACGCCGACGGCTCAAGGTGGTCGAAAGACGTGAATAACTTTTATGACGCAAGCGTTCCGCGCAAAACTTTCAACGGAGAGTCGTACATAAGGATAAAAATGGACGAACCCGGCCCCGCAGGCGAAGTTACCACACACTCTGCATCAATCGCATTCGAAAAAGTGTTGACGTACGCCGGAGCCTCACTCGACCGCGACGACGTTGACGCACGCTATATGGAAGAAGCTCGCACGGGTACGGCAACATATACAGGTAGTGTTACAAAGAAACCGGGACTTATCGACCTCGTTTCTGATGTTGAAGGCTATACTGAGGCAAACTTCCCCACAGGCCAGCGTGAGGACGGCTTCGACTCAGACAAAGACGGTATGCCCGACTACTGGGAGACGGCCAACGGCCTTAACCCTAACGACGCTTCTGACGCCAACCTTTACACTATAGACACCGAGCGCGGATGGTACACCAACATTGAGGTTTACCTCAACTCGCTCGTAGAGCCGATAGTAAAGGCGCAGAACGCCGACGCTCTGACCGCCGTCGACGAATACTATCCACAATGCGTACCGGCTACCACAGGCATAGAGGGCGCTCCCGTGGTATCGTCTGAAGTGGCCAAGATTGAATACTACACCCTCGGCGGGGCAAAGGTAAGCTCGCCGATAAGGGGCATCAGCATCCGCAAGATAACCTACACCGACGGTCGCGTGGCTACCGATAAGATTATCAAATAAATACCTTATTGACCGGCAGCTGACGCAAGAGCCGCAGAACCGACATTTAAAGGCCGTCCAAACAATGCGTTTGGACGGCCTTTATAGTTCATACGCAGGTATGGCGCATAACTATAAAAAGTCTGTTTACATTCCTAAAGGTGGTGGCGAATGATACAAAAAGCCGCAAACGGCACGGCAAAACGCGGTCTTTTACAGCATAAAAGGCCATGTTTTACGACATAAAAGGCCGCATTTTAGGTTCATCCGCAGTTCAGGAGTATAGGCATTCGTGGTAATAGGGCCTCAAAGAGGTCCAACTATGCTTAACCGCATGTGG
>CAJMAO010000069.1 GCA_905211345.1 uncultured Prevotella sp. | reverse complement strand
TCAGGGGCCTGAAGCGTGGCAGGAACGCCAAGCTCGGCAGCCGCTCCTCCGTAAAAGAAATATGAAGACACTGTAGCCCAAATCAATGCTACGACACCTTCCGTTATCATCGCTCCGTAGAATAGCGGGCGGCCTTGCTTCTCGCTTTTCACGCATCGCGCCATGAGCGGGCTTTGCGTTGCGTGGAATCCGCTGATAGCTCCGCAGGCAATGGTGATGAACAGGCATGGGAATATCGTGCCCGACTGTGGGCTGAGGTTGTCAAGTCCGTCGGTAAGTTCGGGCAGCGACGGCCATTTAGTAAACAGCACGGCCATTAGCGCTACGGCCATAAACAGCATGGCTATGGCGAAAAACGGATATATCTTGCCTATAATCTTGTCGATCGGCAGCATTGTGGCGAGGAAGTAATATGCAAAGATTATCAGGCACCAAGCGTACACCCAAGTAAGCGAGTCGCCGCACAGCTTGCCTAAGATTAGGGCAGGACTGTAGACGAACACCGCGCCCACCATCAGCAGCAGGAACACCGAGAACACGAGCATCACTTTTTTCGTGCGCTTGCCTAGGTATATTCCGACAAGCTCGGGCAGGCCCGCCCCGCCGTGGCGTACCGACAGCATGCCGCTCAGGTAGTCGTGCACGGCGCCCGCGAAGATGCACCCCAGCACAATCCAAAGGTAGGCCGAAGGGCCGAACTTGGCGCCCATTATCGCGCCGAAGATAGGTCCCGTGCCTGCGATATTGAGAAACTGTATCATGAAAATCTTCCAGCCGGGCAGCACTACGTAGTCCACTCCGTCAGCCATGCTTACTGCCGGGGTGGGCCGGTCGTCGGGCGCGAATATGCGTTCCACCACTCGTCCGTAAACCATATAGCCCACGATGAGGGCTAGCAAACTTAAAGTAAAAGTAATCATTGTAAGATGTTTGTTTAAGGTAAATGTAGTTTTACAAATGCAAAAATACTTATTTTTTAATTAAACGGCCTATATCGGCGACTAATTAACACAATCTTTTGTTTTAATTACTTTAACTACCTTCGTCCACTTTAAGCGGTGAAAACCTTTGATTGTCGGAAAAAAGTGTTATCTTTGCACGCAGTTTACACAAAGGAGGCCCCGTAGCTTAGCTGAATAGAGCGTCAGATTCCGGTTCTGAAGGTCTTGGGTTTGAATCCCAACGGGGTCACTTCGCAACGCAGGCGCATATCGTATGTGCCTGCGTTTTTTGTTAATGGAGAGCAAGATTGCGGCCTTTTTTCGACGCAATGTTACACTGTTTCTAACTACCTGATTTCCAATGGCTTCGCAAAAGGCCATGTTTTGGCTTCCAAAAGGTGGCCTTTTGCGCTGCGAAAGGTGGCCTTTTGGAAGCCAAAACATGGCATATTACATTACACATGTTGCCGTGGCGGGTGGGCTGAAGGATGAAAATAACGGATATTTTGTGATTTTTTATGCCGTGGCTGCAACTTTTCGGCTATTTATTGCGTCATACATACAGAAACGGAAAATTAAAAAATTATGAAGCATTTGATTTTGTCATTGATAATGGTCACGGCGTTTGGTTTACCGGTAATGGCGCAGACGCCCGATAAAGGACTTACGGTACGTCAGCCAAAGCCGGTAACGACTATAGACACGGGTGGTATAGTGGCTTATTCTGATACGGCGGGAACTGGCGCTTCGGCCGTGACGCCTGCGGCTGATGACGGTGACGACGACGGTGAACGCGATATTGTAAGTTCGTGGAATGCGGTAGACGACAATCCCTTTTCGCTCATCGCTTATCTTACTTCGGTGGGAGTGGGCGGTGTCATCGTGGCTATATTCTTCGTCTTGCTGTGCCTGCTTGTCGTGTTTTCGCCGGTTATTCTTATCGCGGTTATACTTTATCTCGTTTTCAAGCGCAGGAACGAGCGTTACAAGATAGTAGAGAAGGCCATAGAGACGGGGCGGCCATTGCCGCGTGACATGCGCGGCGATATGCTTGAAGGCAATGATGCGCTCTTCCGCAAGGGCATACGCAACGCCTCGATAGGTCTCGGAATAGTGGCGTTCGCCCTGTGCGTAGGTTCCAACTGGGTTGGCGGCATAGGTCTTATAGTGGCGTTCTACGGTGCCGGACAGGCCGTTATAGCGCGCACTTCGGGAAAGAAGAATGACACCGACGTGCACGACGAAGATGTTGATTTATAGTATCGGCCGGCTCATTACAGGTAAGCGATGAAGTCTCTTGGCGACATATCGTTGGTGGCCCGGGTTGTGGCGTTGGGCGACAAGCGGGCGTTCGACGCGCTTGTGAGGAAGCACCAGCAGGCGGTGCGGAGGTTCTTCCTGCACCAGACTCTCGGCGACACCCCGTTGAGCGACGACCTTGCGCAGGAGACGTTCATCAAGGCTTACACGCATATAGGCTCTTTCCGGGGCGTGGCGGGCTTTCAGACTTGGTTGTTCGGCATCGCCTACCGTGTGTTCTTGGATCATGTCAGGTCACGCAAGACCACATTTGATATTGACGAGAGCGTGACGCGCGTCAGCGCAAGGACTGCCGACGGCGGGCTGAAGGTTGACTTGTACGAGGCTTTAAAACTGCTGAAGGCCGACGAGCGTATGTGCGTCACGCTGCAGTTGGTCGAAGGACAGCCCATAGAACGTATATCAGCGATAACAGGCATGTCGCCGGGCACGGTGAAATCACACCTCTCGCGCGGTAAGTCAAAACTTGCAACATATTTAAAGGAGAACGGATATGACTGATAATAAGGATGAGCTTTTGGTCAAAAAGTTTTTTGAAGGCAACAGGATTGACTTGCCCGATGATGGCTTTTCGCGCCGTGTCATGCGCAGGTTGCCCGACCGCGAGCGCAGGCTTAACCGCCTTTGGACGGCTTTATGTGTTGTGGTCGGAGTGGTGTGTTGCGTCAAGTTCGACTGGATAGACGGCCTTTCCGAATGTGTCAGCAATCTTTTCACATTCGTGTCATCCGGCCATTTGCTTCTTGATAAGCCTTATATGCTTTGGCTTTTGCTGCTTTCTGTCATTTTCTTGGGCGGATATAAGGCCATTGCGAGGGAGTAATGGCTGTGCGTATGGATAGTATAATGAGTTAAGGAGTTGAAGAAGTTAAGGAGTTAAGACAATACCCTTATTATTTGTTTTTGGTTACAAAACACTTGTCTTAACTCCTTAACTTCTTCAACTCCTTAACTCATTATAAAAGGTTTATTCTATTTCGAAATAAAACTCGTCATCGCCGGTGTCGCCGCTTGCCGGCTCTTGTGCTTTTGGAGGGTTCTTCAGGTTGCCTTTTTCGTCAAACATTCCGTATGTGATGCGTAGCACTATGAATTCGGTTCGGCGGTTCAGCTGGTTGCATATTTCCTGTTTCTCTGGGTCAAGCTGCTTTATGAAGTCCTCGGTCAGCACGTCGCCTTCTTTCAGCCACGTATATTTCTCGGTCAGTTTCTTGCGTATTGTCTTGGGCTTTCCTTTTCCATAGCCCACAGGCGACAGCCTGTCCTTTGCTATTCCGTGCTCTATGAGATAGTCGACCACGGCCTGCGCCCTGTTTTGCGACAGTGTTTTGTTGTACTCCTCGCTGCCTTTATAGTCGCAGTGCGCGCTCAGTTCTATCGTGACGTTGGGATTCTCGTTCAGCAGTTTCACCAGCTCGTCGAGCGCGGTTTTCGACTCCGGCCGCAACGAATACTTGTCAAAGTCGTAGAAAATGTTGTCAATCAGCACAGGAACGCGTATCGACGCTAACGGGAATTGCAGCACATATTCCTTTGATTCGGTTACAGGCTCGACGCGAAGTTCTTCCTTATGGTTAAGGAAACCTTTGCATGTGGCCAGCATTACATAGTCGACACCCGGCTGGATTACCTGCGTGAACGAGCCGTCCAGCTTTACTCCGAGCTTAAGGTTGGTGCCGTCGCTGCCCACCATATACACTTGGGCTTCAGGCAGTTCGTAGCCTTCCATTTCGTAAACCCAGCCTTTCACGGTCTGTATTACTTCGGGTTTCTCGAAGCTGTAGATGTGGTCGTAGCCGCGCGCGTCACCCCGGTTTGACGAGAAGAAACCTCGGTTGTGCGGCCCTTCAAACGTCATCCCGAAGTCGTCGGCCTGCGAGTTGAGCGGGTATCCGGGATGTTCCAGCACGAAATGCTTTGTCTTCGGGTCAACTGTAGCGATGTAAATGTCAAGTCCGCCCAGTCCTTTATGCCCGTTTGACGAGAAATATAGGTCTCCGTTCGGCCTGAATGTAGGGAACATCTCGTCGCCCGGCGTATTGATGGGCTCGCCCAGATTCTCGACTCCTCCAAGCCCGGCGGCCGTCATTCGTATGCGCCAGATGTCGTAGCCGCCCTTGCCTCCGGGCATGTCTGACGTAAAGTAAAGCCATTCGCCGTCGGGAGATATTGCCGGATGGGCGTAGCTTGACAGTGTGTCGCGCGTTATCTCCAGCGGCGTAGGCTTGCCCCACGCCGCGTCTGAACGGCTGGATGTCACGATTGTAGCGTATCGGGGATAATTCGGGTCGGTGACACATTGCGTTAGATACATTTCGCGCTGGTCTGTCGTAAAGCAGCAAGCGCCTTCGTCATACTCGGTGTTGAGGCCCGATTCTATTGTCTCCGGGCGTTGCCATTTGCCTGTTTCGTCTTTCTGTGAGAAAAAGATGTCGCCGTTTTTTGTGCCGGTTATGCCGCTCAGTTCGTCGCCTTGGGCTTCGTTGCGGGTGGAAGTGAAGTACAGTTGGTCATACTCGTCGCCGAAAAGCATAGGCGAATAATCGGCCCGGCGCGAGTTGAATATGTCCATCTTCTTCACGATGTAGCGTGAGCCTGCGTCCTTTTCAGCCTGTGCCGACAGTGCCGATGACAGCCCGGTCTTGGCCAGTTCGTTGTCGGGCAGCGTGTCTAAAACCAGTTGGTATTCCTTTGCCGCCTCCTTGTAGCTGCCCGCTTTCATCAGCAGTCGCGCCAAATTGAGGTGTGTGTCGATGCTGTCCTGCTTGTAACGGATTACGTTGCGGTAGGCCGCTATGGCTTTGGCGTTAGAGTTTATGCGGTCGTAGCAGTGGGCAAGCTTTGCCGCGCGCTGTCCGCGTTTAGTCCTTTCTTTTGCCGCTGTTTTGTTGTAGGCCACCTTAAACTCCGCCGCAGCGTCGTAATATTCGCCTACGGCGAGGTATTTCTCGCCTTTTTTCATATAATGGTCGGCACCGCATGACGTTATGGCGGCGGCCATTACACATATTATTATATATGCGTATGTCTTCACATTTATAATAACTTAAAAATCTGTTGTTTATTGCTTAAAAGGCAATCTGAATGTGCAACCCTCGCGCCAGCGGTCGCATCCGTAGGCGGTTTTGCCCTTTATTATGCGCCCTTTGCCGCATACGGGACAGTTGCTGCCTACGATCGAGTCGTCGGCAGGCAGTGTTTCTTTTGCTTTTCCGGTTTTTGTCGTGGTTGTTTTGGCCGTGGTCTGCACCTTTGGTTTAGGTGCCGTGGCTTTTTTCTTTGCCTTTTTCTTCAGGTCATCTTCGGTCATTACTGTCACGTGGCGGTTGCTGTTGTCGGCCAGCACGTCGTTTACTATCGTGGTGATTTGCTGCTTTAGCTCGTCAATGAATTGCCCGGCGTCATATTTCTTGTGCTCTATGTCGCGCAGTTTCTTTTCCCAAATGCCTGTCAGTTCGCAGCTTTTAAGCAGTTCCTCCTTTATTATTCCTATTAGTTCGATGCCTGTCGGCGTGGCCACAATCCGCTTGCGTTCGCGCTTAATGTAGTGTCTTTTAAACAAAGTCTCGATTATGTTCGCCCTCGACGACGGCCGCCCGATGCCGTTTTCCTTCAGGGCGGCGCGCAGTTCTTCGTCATCGACGAACTTTCCCGCCGTCTCCATGGCGCGTAGCAGCGTCGCTTCGGTGTAGTATGGGGGCGGAGTGGTCCACTTTTCGGTAAGCGTTGGCGTGTGTGGGCCGCTTTCTCCTTTGGTGAAGGCTGGCAATGTACGTTCCTCGTCCTGCTGTTTCGTGTTGTCGCCGTCGGCCATTGGCGCGTCCTTGGCGTACAGCAGACGCCAGCCCGGGTCAAGAATTTGCTTGCCTGAGACTTTGAATTCCACGTCGTCAACCTTGCCCATGACCGTCGTCGTAGAGAACTTACAGTCGGGATAGAACGCGCTGATAAAGCGTCTTGCTATCAGGTCGTAAACGTTGCGCTCTAAATCTGTAAGGTTTTGGGCCGGAACGCCCGTAGGGATTATTGCGTGGTGGTCGGTCACTTTCGACGTGTCGAATACCTTTTTGCTCTTTGGCAGAGGCTTGCCTAAGAGCGGTTGCGTAAATGTCTCATATCCACGTAGCCCGCGCAGGGTTGCGGGGCACTTGGGATAGATGTCGTCGCTGAGGTACTGAGTATCCACACGGGGGTACGTTGTCAGTTTTTTCTCATAGAGCGACTGTATCACGTTGAGCGTAGTCTCGGCGCTCATGGAGTATTTTTTGTTGCAGTCAACCTGCAGCGATGTCAGGTCGTAGAGGTGGGGCGGGGCTTCGCGTCCGGCCTTTTTCTGCACGTCGGTCACGGTGAACGGCTTGTCAGCTATCTTCGCGAACGACTGCTCGCCTTCCTCTTTGCTCGTGAATTTGCCTTTTGTGGCGGTGAACAGCGTGTCGCGGTACACCGTGGAGAGCACCCAGTAAGGTTCGGGCTTGAAGTTGTCTATTTCCTTTTGGCGGTTCACTATGAGTGCGAGGGTAGGTGTCTGCACGCGCCCAACCGACAGCACCTGCCTATCCTGCCCGTATTTCAGCGTGTACAGGCGAGTGGCGTTCATGCCTAGCAGCCAGTCGCCGATGGCCCGGCTCAGTCCGGCAAGGTACAGGGGCTTGTACTCCTCTTGGTCTTTCAGCGTGCTGAAGCCTTCGCGTATGGCCTCGTCGGTCATCGACGAAATCCACAGACGCTTCACCGGGCACTTCGCCTGAGCTTTCTGCATCACCCACCGCTGTATCAGTTCACCCTCCTGTCCGGCGTCGCCGCAGTTTATTATGCCGTCGGCGGCCTGCATGAGGCGCTCTATGACGGAAAACTGTTTTATTATTCCTTTGTCGTCAATCAGCTTTATGCCGAAGCGTTGTGGTATCATCGGCAGCGCGGCAAGGCTCCACCGCTTCCACATCGGGGTGTAGTCGTCGGGTTCTTTCAGCGTGCACAGGTGGCCGAAAGTCCATGTCACTTGGTAGCCGTTGCCCTCCATGTATCCCTCGTGCGAGGCTGTCGCCCCCAGTATCCGCGCTATGTCGCGCGCCACGCTCGGTTTCTCGGCTATGCAGACAATCATAATTGGAAAAACTAAACACCCACCCCACCCCTCCCGAAGGGAGGGAGCTTGAATAGCCTAAGCCAGTAGGGCAAGGTGTTGTAATGTACTATTAAAAAGTTATTTTTTTGCTATTGGTTGATTGGCAAGTCATTTCCAACTCCCTCCCTTTGGGAGGGCTGGGGTGGGTGTTTAGTGCTTTGACTGGTCAATACCCCAGTTCTTCGCCCACCAGCACTACGGTGTGGCGGCCTGCGGGGTGCGAGTTGCGCATGAAGTGTATGTAGTTGCAGATACTCTCGGGCGAGTTGCAGTTGTGGCATACGCCGTCAACTTGGCACGGGGTTTTTATGTCGAAGCGGGCGGCGTTAATCGGGCTGGCGGTCGAGCGGGCGCGCGCGAGTGCGGCGCTGACGTCTTGCGCCACCTTGTTCAGTCCCACTACGAATATCACCTTCTTAGGCCCGAAGGTTATCGCGGCTACGCGGTTGCCGTTGCCGTCGATGTTCACTATCACGCCGTCTTCGCTTATCGCGTTCACGCTCGACAGGTAGAAGTCGGCCGAGAACGCCTCGCGGTATATGCGTTGCGCTTCGTCGCGGTCGGCGGCAAGGTCGCGGTCGAGCACCTTCAGGGCGCGTTTGTGCAGCGCGGCGGTCAGCCCCATGTCGCGTATTGTCATCGAGCCGCCCCATGTCACGGTGCTGCCGTCGGGTATCATGGCCGATATTTTCTCAACGGCCTCGGCCGCAGTAGGGCAGTATATGGCCTCGAAGTTGCGTCGCTTCAGGTTCTTTATCATTTTTTCCGCAAGTCGGTTGTTGCGTATTTCTTTAGGTGTCATAATGTGTTTTGTATTGAGTTTATTGGCGTACGTGAATGCAAAATTACTCATTTTTTTGTCATTTCGGGCGTGATGCGTCATAAATATGGTATGTTTAACATACTGTCGGTTTTGTGAAAGGGGATCGTCCGCAGTTTTGTTGTATAACGTATAGGTGCCAACCCCGTCCCTGAAGGGGGTGAACTATGCTTAACCGCATGTGGAGTGACTGAAGGGAACGGAACTTGCGGTAAGTCAAAACTAACCCGCCCGTCCTCGAAGAGGG
>CAJMAO010000068.1 GCA_905211345.1 uncultured Prevotella sp. | reverse complement strand
TTCACCGAGTCGTTGCGGTTGAGCGAGGTAAGGTAAACCGACTGTCCATAATACAGGCTCTCGCTGTTTTCCTTTGCAGCGCTGGCAAAGCCGTTAACGTTCTGCCAATAAGTAGACTCGGCTTCCACGCGTATCGTGGTGTGCCACGACTTGCTGGGCAGGTAGTTGTAATTGTTCACGATGTAAGCAAAACCGTTGGACACCTCCATGGGTTCACCGCCGTCGAATATCTGCGAAAGATAAGGCTGGTAGATGTTGGGGTTGTCAAGGCTTGCATAACCGCCGCGTACCAAAGAGTCGGTGCTGGAAATCCAGTTCTTGAAGTATTCGAGCGACGACTGTGTTTCGTCATACGTGGGCTGCTGTCCAAGACTGGTGATAACGTTCGACAGTATGACATTCTTCATCCGCACGTCGCGCATGGAGTCAACATTGAAACTGTTGTAGAGTATCTGTGTGCTTCCGTCGTTACGGTAAGGATAACTTTCCTTATAATTGAAGTACTTGCTTACCTTGGCCAAAGCCTCTTCCCACGCCTCATTGCTTGGCAATACGCCGAGCATGATGGAGTCTTCGTTCTGCCAGCTGTTCAAACTGCCGATAATGGTGTTCGAGATGTGGAATACCGAGTCAACATACTGCACTTCGCCGTCAACGGTTGCACCCGGAGTACTCGCGCCCTGGTCGAACATAAGGGTATCGTCCTCATGCAGGAAATTGTAGAGCGAGTCAAGCCCTCCAGTAACTTCTATTACCTCGTAAAGGTTGGGATCGAAAGCAGCCTCACCGCTCAACACGTGGAGCGAGCCGTTCGAAGCCGGCTGAGTTGCACCTTCGATAGCCACATCCTTGAATGTATTATCGATAAGGTTGTATTCGTTAACCTTAGAGTTAAGCATGGTTACACGTATAGTGTCGCCGCCGTTAACTCCCGAAAAGTTATAACGTGCAATATGGTTGCGCACGAACTGTTTCTCCACCTGACGGTTGCCACCTTCGGCGTTCAACATGTCGAGCCAGTATTGTGCGTTGTACGTGCCGTCCTTTGGAGCCCACACCGTAAAGGTCTGCGCGCTCTGCAGGAGTTTGTCATACGTCAGCACCTCGCTGGTCGGAGAGTATTCGTCGAGGGTGAACGTGGTCCTTTCAAGAATCTGCTTCAGGGAATCCAGCCCGGGATTCGACGCTATTTGAGTCCACAACGACTCTTTGGCAGTCGAGGGAGAAATATCAAAATGGTCGTCTGAACAAGCATTTAAGCCAAGCAACGCCAGAGTGCCCAGCAGGCCGGATTTGAGCCATTTGAAATATCTGCTATTCATATCTTAGTTTTTTTATTTCGTTTTTATTGGAAATACGTTCTGCGTTCCGGGTATCCTTTGCCTTGAAAAATACAAGCCATGTATTCTGAAATATGTCTGAGGTATTTTGAAATATGTCTGACCTATTTTAAAATATGTCTGACCTATTTTAAAACACGAGCCTTGTATTTTTCAAGAGCCGGGAGCATACTTACGGTTCGCCGCGCATTTTTAATTCCTCTCTATAGTCTCTTCCTTCTCCCAAGCCGGATTCTGGTGGAGATTCGGATTTACTTTTAGTTCGTTTTCATATACGGGGCTGTACAATGAATTCATCGACGCCAGTTTTGCCCTTACCGCATTGGTGTTGGTTGCATACTTGGTAAGCAGGAGCGTCAGCATGTTCGTTGTAGTTCCGTCGTGCTCGGCCATGCGTACAAGGTCGAACCAACGTTTGCCCTCGCCGAAGAATTCCCTGCGACGCTCGCGCATTACGAGGTCGAACAACTGCGACGGTTCCTGGTAATCGGTGAACGAAAGCTTGTCGCGGTTGGTTGTTACGGAAGGATTAGAGCGGTAAAGTATCATCGTTACGCAATTGAAAGCATCCTGGAGCTGCTCGGTTGTAGGAGCATCAAGGCGTGTGATGGCCTCGGCTTTCATCAAAAGCACGTCGCTTAGACGATAGATAATCCAGTTGGAATTGAATGAACCGGTCGATATGAACGTATTCTCCGTTCCTTCGCTGTTATCCTCGAGGTTATCGTGCGTAATACTCTGGTAGGTGTACTTGCCTATGCTATATACACGCTGCCCTGCCTCGGTGTACACCAGCGACTGCCAGCGGCGTATGTCGCTTTGGCTGAAAAGGCCGCTTGTGTTGTCAATGTTCCTCGTAACAGTCTGGCAAGGTGCGGAAGCTTGCAGGAGACCGGTGTTGTTATCGCGATGACGATATAATCCGTTATAGTCCCTGTAATTGTAAAGGCAGGTATTGCTATTCGTAGAACCATCGAACTGAAGTTCGAGAATACTCTCGCGGCTGTTCTTCTGTACGAATATTTCATCGTAAACATCGTCTACAACGTCCTGTGTACCACCATTGGCATTCATTCTGATGAGGTGATAGGGATTCTCGTTGTTCTCGGAGCTTGTACCACCACCCATGGGGTTATCGCGGTCGTAACGCTCCATGTACATGTCGAGCACAGCATCGCAATACTCTATTACCTTCTGATAGTCATCCTGCGATTTACTGCCATACTTGGCCACAGAGTCGGGCGAAGCGTTCTTGGCTGCACGCCACAGGTACATGTCGGCAAGAAGGGTGTAGATAGACTCGCGCGTGAAACGTCCCTTGTTGTCGAGTTCGTTGGTGTACTGGCGCATACCGTTGTCCTTAACGGCTTCGACATCATTGATTATTGAGTCGAGCACTACCTCGGCCATAAACTGGCGTCCGGAATGTTCCTTGACATCGTGCTCCGAACCTATGGGGTTGAATTCAAACGGAATCTCACGGAATGTACGCACGAGGTAAAAATAGTTCAGCGCACGCAGTGCCTTCATTTCAGCCTCAACGGGTTTCCAGTCCTCGGAAGTGAAGCTCTTGTCGCGTTCTACTACCAACGGACCGTACTGAAGCACTTTGTTGCAGAAGTTTATGGTCTTGTAGAACGCACTCCAGTTAAACAGGCTGTTCGTTTCAAGGAGGTTGGCGTTCATAAGGTCTTTCATGTCATCCCAGCTCTCCGTCATAAGGTCGAAGTTGTCGGAACGGCATTCGCCCCACACAACCATACGCTCCATTATGTCCTGGCTGATGAACTGCTTCCAGCAGCCGCGTATACCGCTCTCCAAGTCGGTTCGGTCCTCCCAGAACTGCTCCTCGGTAATTTCATTCGAAGGATATATCGTGAGGAAGTCATCGCACGACGTGGTACCCAAAGTAATGAACGCGCAGGCCGATACAAGCAAAGTCTTATATATATTTATTTTTTTCATATTGCTGCGGTATTAGAATCCAATATTTAAACTAAACGTAAACGAACGTGAACGCGGGGTTTGCGAATTATCCATACACGGTGCCCATCCGGACTGTGAGTGTTCGGGGTCTACGCCTGAATACTTCGACCAGAATATAAGGTTGTTACCCGACAATGCAAGACGGAGCGAACGAAGGCCGAGGCGCTTCAGTTTCTCGGGTGCAAAATCGTAAGCAAGCTGTACATACTGGAAGCGTACATAGTCGCCCGGTTCTACGTAGCGGTCGCTGCAAAGTGCGTTGTAGGAAGCACCTACTTCTGCGCTCATTGCACGAGGTATAGTGGTTATGTCGCCGTTCTTGCGCCAGCGCCAGCGGGTAGCCGTGCTCTGGTTACGGTTGGTGCGCATATCCTCTGCTTTCATGCGGGCCATGTTGACAATCTTGTTGCCCACACGGAAGTTGAAGCTGGTTTTGAGCGACCAGCGCTTGTAGTAGATATCGAAACCGAAACCACCGTTCAGCTTAGGATTGGAGCTGCCGAGATACACCATGTCGAGCTCGTTGATCTGACCGTCGTGGTTGATGTCTTCGTATATTACGTCACCACCTTCGAACTTGTAGTTACGTCCGCCGTAGTTGTAATACATCTGGAGGGGGTTACCCTTAGCGTCGTAGATGATATTGCCGTTAGCGTCGCGGGCAACGGGGCAGGTAGCGTTGTAGCTGCCGTTCACACCGTACTTTTCAGCCCAGGCTGCTGTGTTGCCGGCATAGATGTCGTTCTTCTTGGCGTCGGCAAAGTAACCGCAGTGGTCGTAGTCGAAACGGTAAACACCTTTGTAACGGAAACCGTAGATACCGCCGAGGGCGTTGCCTATCTGAACGCGGCTCATATAGTTTTCATTATCGTAGTTGAAGTCGCCGTTAAGGCTCGAGAGCACGCTGGCGTCCATCTTGGTAATCTGGTTGATGTTCTGTGCGATGTTGAACTTACCGAGAACCTGGAGGTCGGGGGTAATCTTGATACGTTTGGTGGTGAAGTTCAATTCCCAACCTTCGTTCTCCATGTTACCTACGTTACCCCAAGCAAGAGAGCTGAAACCGGTAGACGAAGGAATACTTACATTCTCCATCAAAAGGTTTTTAGTGTACTTGTGGTAAACGTTCAACTCGAACGAGAGCAAGTCTTCGAACAAACCGAGGTTGAAACCTAAGTTCCACGACGAGGTGCGCTCCCACTTCAGGTCGGTAAGACGAAGGTTACTCGGCGCAATAGCCGTACCGCCGCCGTAGTTACCGGTATTGCCGTACTTGTTGTAAATAAGGCCTTCATGGCGAGGCTCACCACCTACGACACCCCAGCTGGGACGGAATGCCAACATGCTGACATATTTGCTGATTGGCTTCATGAAAGGCTCGTCGCTGATGTTCCAACGGCCGGAAACGCCGGGGAAGAAACCCCAACGGTTGTTCTTACCGAACTTGGTGCTACCGTCGGCACGGAGCGTGAAGTCCAATACATATTTACTCTTGTAAGAATAGTGGAAACTACCGAGTGCACTCATACGATGTGCTTTACCAAGACTGGTGTTAGCGTCACGCAAGTAAGCTTCCACGCTCGGGTCGGTAACACCACCAACAACACCGCTCGACTTCAAATACTGCGAATTCGAATTGGTCGTTTCCATCTCCCAACGTGCAAGACCTGTGAAGTAGTGGTCTTCATTGCTGAACTTAGGAGTAAAGATAAGGGTGTGCTTGGTGTTGAACTTGAGGTTCTTGCTCTCGCTGTCGCTCGTAAGGTTTATACCGCCGTCAACGTCCCAGCTGTTACTGGTCAAAGAAGCAGGATAATAACCCTTTTGAGTATTTGTGAAAGCGTACATGTAAACCTCACCGTTATAGTTCAACTGTGTAGAAGTTTCGTCCTTGCCCAAAAGCTTGTACTCTATCTGGAACTGCGGGTCGATAGCATACGTACTTTCGCGATACCACGAGAGGCGTCCTATTGCCACGGGGTTACCGTTGGAAACCATGTCGCGGAGGTAGTAGGAAGACTGCCCGTCCTGAACAGGGCCGGCAGCACCGGCAGCCGGGAACATCTTCATATACTCGTTAGTCCTGTAGTAACGCTGGTTAATCGGGTCGTAGTTATAGTTGTAAACCGACATGTTAGGCATTGCGTTGTATGCCTTGTCGAGAAGACTTTCAACGTAGTTCTTCTTGTTGTTGGTGTACGTAAGTGAGAAGTTCGATGAGAACTTGATTCGGTCGGACACATAGTAGTCGAGTGCCATACGTGTCGAGAAACGGTCGAGCTGCTGCTCTATAATAGTACCGGTTTCGTGGTCGTAGTTGCTCGATATACGGAACGTTGCCTTTTCACCACCACCATTGAGAACGAGGTTGTAGTTGTGGGTCTGTCCGAACTGTGTAACTTCGTCACGCCAATCGGTGTTGTTGTTGAAGTTCCTGAAATACATAGGACGGGAATCGTCATACGAGATTTCAACTATGTCTGAGGCAACGCTGCTCTGCGCAGGATTGAAGTATGCCTCCTTCAACATCATGGTGTACTCGTCACCGTTCAACATCTTCATACCCTTAGGCTGCCAAGAGCCGGTAAAGCGGTACGAGAAGTCGATACGTGTCTTACCGCGGCGTCCGCGACGGGTCTTAATTTCGATTACACCGTTTGCACCGCGCGAACCCCAGATAGCCGTAGCTGCCGCGTCCTTGAGGACATCGATACTCTGGATATCTTCGGGATTGACTGAAAGCAGGCGGGCGAACTGTTCCATATCCTGAAGGTCGATATCGGTGGTGTTGTAATTTTCCAACACGTTGCCGTCAACGACAATCAGAGGCTCCTGGTCACCGTTAATGGTGGTAACACCACGCAAACGCATTGTTGTACCGGAACCGAGGTTACCTGAATTCATCACAATATCCAAACCTGCAATCTGTCCCTGCAGAGCCTGGTCGGCCGTCTCGAACGAGAGACCTTTCATTTCGTCCATGTTCAGGGTCTGGGTAGCAACCGACACTTCTTTTGCCGGTATGGTAAGGCCGTTGGTCTTTACCCTTTGCTGGGCTTTTACCGTAACGCCTTTCAGCTGGGTTCTACTGCGCATTTCTATACGGAACACCTTGCTGTCGCCTATCACCTGCGTGTGAGTCTGGTATCCTACGTAAGAAATCTGCAGTCTGTCTTTCCTGTTTTTAATAGGCATGGAGAAGTTACCGTTAATATCGGTAGTGGTAGCTTCAACGATACGGTTGTTCTGGTCGAGCTCAACCACATTCGCCATCATCACCGGCCCATCGGTACGATTCCATACATGCCCGGAAATACGATCTTGTGCCGCAACCGACGAAAGGCATAAGCACATCGCAATGAGCAATAAATATTTTATCTTATTCATAGTATTAATTTTTATTCCTTGATACGATATTTGGCCAGGAACCTCTTGGCTGCGGCTGTTGTAGCCCAATCGGTATCATACCGGCCGCCGTCGAGCTCTTTGAAATTCAATACACCGTCAATCTGGTGAACCACTGCGTAAGATGACGTTTCTATAGTGGCGTTATTAGCACTGGTTGCTATTGTACTTAAAGTGTAGTCGCGAGTCAGGATGTTCTTGCGGCTCTCGTCGTCTACCACAGTACGCTGCGGGCCGAGGATGTCGGAACCGTCGGTAGCGTTAGTGCCGTAAACCGACCTTACGAAGAGGGTTCCGTTGCCTGTAGACGAAACCTGAACCGAACGGTAACGGTTGGTAGAGTCGTTAATGCAGGCCGTTTCGTATTTGGTAGGCTCTATTGCAGCATGGTCTGCAAATATTGAATTATCCTGGAAGTGATATTTCAAGAAGTTCACAAGGCAGGTAATCATAGCCTGAGCCTTGAATTTGTACCTGCGGGTAATATCGAGTATCTCCGATTCGGGACGTCCTGCTTCGGTTGCTGCGTTAACCTCGGCCTCGCCGCTGGTGATTACTTCCGTAATCTCATCCCATGTGGGAAGTCCCTGGTTGAACGCTTCCTGTATAGCCTCGTTCGTAGGAACATATACTGTGTAACGGAAAGTATTGAAGAATCGAACGTTATCGGTAAGACCGTTCTGCGAAGAAGTGAATATGGTGTATTTCTCCAATTCAGACTCTACCTCGTCGTTGTCAACGCTGTCGGCAAGACCGGCGCGGTCAAGGATGTCGGCGTCGATTTGGCAAAGGTTGAAGAACTGGTAGAAAGGCGAAGCCTCAGCTCCGTCGGCAAGCACGCTGTAAACAGACTTCATCGTGGTCTGGATAGGACGGTCGATTACGTATGTCATACCGTTACCGTAGCCGGTGGTTTCCTGGCGACGGTCGTAAGTACGAAGTACATTAATAAGTGAGTCGTTGTCAACCTGGAAACCGCCCTGTACGTAGAAGCCGGTGCTTGTCTGGTCGAAGTCGCTGGTGAGGCGGCCGTCGGTAGTGTTGGAAATCTTCACTGCACTACCGCCTTTGGTTACGTAGTACTGGTTCAAGCTGCCGAAGCCCGTTGCAGACTCAGCGTCGGAGTGAACTATAGTGTGCGAATCCAAAAGGTCTTTCAGACGGTTGTTGATAATCGAGGCAGATACAGTACCGGGAACAGAGTTACCGATTTCGTTGGTAACCGGGTCCCAACTGTAAGCGCGTGCCTTTACAGGCGCTGCACGGTCTTGCAGACGCGTACTGTAGTAGAACGACAAAACGCGGGGCTGCTGGCTCTGGCTGGAAACCTCGTCATAATAAGTTCCAAGAGCTTCGTCGGTAGGAACGAAGAAACTGAAGCGCGAGCTCATTGCCAAAAGGTAGTAGCTGAAGAACGCGTTCAGAGGAGCGTTGTTCGGGTTTGTAATATAGCTGTCGTCGGCCTGGATAGCCCATTTGAAGATCTTCATGTCCTGGCCCACAAGTGCGGGAGACGATACGGCCGCATACTTTGCCGGGGCTATTACCTGGTTCATTATATATACGACACCGTTGTTGGCAAGCAAGGTGGTGTCGATTGTAGCCTTGTATCCTTCAAGGCCTCCGTCGAGCGTACCGAACATGGGGTCCTTGGCATCGTTCATAATGGTTATGTACTTGCTGGGAACGGTACCTATGAACGAAGTCTTCATGAGGTTCCACACGAACGCATGGATAACGCTGAGGGGAATCTGGTCTATATTATATATGAGGTTCTCACGTGTGTTGTCTTTCTTTGCGTATGCTTCCATGAGGAACTCGCCCGCACCGCCGGGGAGGAAGTAAGCGGCCAGCACATCATCCGACGGGACGAACATGGCGCCCATGTCGGTTTCCAGCGTCTGG
>CAJMAO010000067.1 GCA_905211345.1 uncultured Prevotella sp. | reverse complement strand
GCTTAGGCTGTTCGCACTGCACGACTGCGCCATCCAACAGATTTGCGGATGAACCCGAAAGGCCGTCTTTTACACGCTAAAAGGCCACCTTTTGCAAGCTAAAAGACGGCCTTTTACAACGGCAAGTGATAACTTTTTGTAAGAGGTTGAGTATCAGTGTGTTATTAAATAGATATAGAAACACGACAAATTACTATGGCAAAGACTTACATTTTGTTATCGCCATGCCTGTTGCCATAGCCTAAGTTGCCGAATGTTTTTCGTAAACGTTTACGTAGTTTTTTGGCCAAAAAACTTATGTTTTTGACAAAGGCTCGTTTTTTTTGTCTACTTTTGTTGGCGTAACAAAGAGATTTTCAGAATTACATGCTACATTGATACTAAAGACTAAGACATTCAAAAAGTAAGGAATCGTCCTGTCGTGATGACAGGACGTTTTTTATTTTTTGTATATTTGCATCCGTTTTTTTATAACGTTAGTTTTTTTGATATATGCAAAATCCTTTCAAGCGAATGGCCTGCGTGGCCCAGTCGGCATTTCGGGGCGTGCGGCGTGCCGCTTCGCGTTTTGACGCTTGGCAGCGCAAGGGCGTGGATGCTCAGCCGCTTTCTGTTGAAACGCATGAATGTCTTAATTGCCATGAGGCTTTCACCGGCAACTTCTGCCCGCGCTGCGGACAGTCGGCCGGTGTGGCGCGCTTCACCTTACGCCATGCGTTGAGCAAAACTTTGGAAGTGTGGGGACTTGGCAACCGCAGTATGCCGCGCACCCTTTGGCATCTCATCTGCCGCCCGGGCTATATGATTGGCGACTATCTCGACGGTCGACAGACACCGTATTTTCCTCCAGTCAAGATGCTTTTCCTCGTCACGGCGGCGTATATCCTTGTACAGCATTTAGTAGCCCCTGATGTGATGGAGCAGACTTATTCCGACGCTATGCTGCAAGTTGATGAAAGGATAGGGCATGTCGAAGTGGCCGATGGTGCTTATGCCGGTAAGCAATATATGCTTATGGGGATGAAATTCTTTATCGATTCTTTCAAGAAAGCAACCGTTTTCTTCCAACACAATCAAGCCGTTGAACTCATTCTGGCCCATAGTCTTTTCGCATTGCTTGCCATGCGTGTGTTCCGTCGGTCGCCGTTGCGTCCGAAGATGAACCTCACCGAGTGCTTTTTTTCGCAGGTTTTCATCGCCTGCCAGTTGTTAATGGTGTCGGCTGTGTGCATCGTCGCCACTGGCGGCACCATGTGGTTGGATAACCTATACGTCATGCCCACGTGGCTTTTATTGCTCGTCCTTCTTTACGATTACAAGCAGTTGTATGGTTTCAGCCTGTTGCGCACGGCTTGGTACACCATGAAAGTGCTCGTCGGCTGGTGGCTCATGCTGTTCCTGCTGCTTGTTGGATGGATGGCGGCGAGCGTGGCGTGGACGGCGATAAACAATTAAAAGGTGAGAAGGTGAGAGAGTGAGAAGGTGAGAAATCATGCCAAATATATTTCAAAAGCATAAATTTCTCACCTTCTCACTCTCTCACCTTCTCACCTTTAAATCAGTTCCTGAACGTCAGTCCGCCGTCTCCTGCGTCAACTACGATGGGCTTCTGCCTGTCAACCGTGCCGCCAAGGAGCTGCTTGCTCAGGTCGTTGAGCATGTAACGCTGTATGGCACGCTTTACGGGACGCGCTCCAAACTCGGGATCGAAGCCAGCCGATGCGAGGAAACTGATGGCCGCCGGGGTGACATCGAGCGTCACGTCTTGCTGCTCCAGCATCTTCTTCACGCCGTTTACCTGAAGTTTTACCACGTCGGCAATCTGCTCCTGTGTCAGCGGAAGGAACATTATGGTCTCGTCGATACGGTTCAGGAACTCCGGACGGATGGTCTTCTTCAGCATTTCCATCACCGTTTTCTTGGTCTTCTCGATAACAGCGTCGCGGTTGGCGGCGGTTATGTGCTCGAACTCCGACTGTATGTACTGGCTCCCGAGGTTCGAGGTCATTATGATGATGGTGTTCTTGAAGTTCACCGTGCGCCCCTTGTTGTCGGTCAGTCGGCCGTCGTCCAATACCTGCAAGAGAATGTTGAACACGTCGGGATGCGCCTTTTCGATCTCGTCGAACAGCACGACGGAGTAAGGTTTACGCCTTACCGCCTCGGTAAGTTGTCCGCCCTCGTCGTAGCCAACATATCCCGGAGGCGCGCCGATGAGCCTCGACACGCTGAACTTCTCTTGGTATTCGCTCATGTCGATACGTGTCATCATCGTCTCGTCGTTGAACAGATACTCGGCCAAAGCCTTCGCCAGCTCGGTCTTGCCGACACCGGTCGTGCCGAGGAAGATGAACGACGCAATCGGCCTTTTCGGGTCTTGCAGGCCCGCGCGGCTGCGCCTTACGGCGTCGCTGACGGCCTCTATGGCCTCGTCTTGTCCAATGACGCGCTTGTGAAGTTCTTTTTCAAGGTGCAGGAGCTTGTCCTTCTCGCTCTGCATCATCCGCGTAACGGGTATGCCGGTCCAGCGGCTTACCACCTCGGCGATGTCGTCCGCAGTCACCTCCTCACGTATCATGGCGTTGCCGTCCTGCGTAGAGCGCAGCTGCGCCTGTATGCCCTTGATGTCGTCCTCGAGCTGTTTCAGCTTGCTGTAACGTATTTCCGCCACGCGCTCATAATTGCCTTCGCGTTCGGCGCGTTCCGCTTCGAAGCGCAGTTGTTCCATTTGCTGCTTGTCCTGTTGAATTTTGTTGACAAGCGCCTTTTCGCCTTCCCATTTTGCGCGGAACGCCTTTTCCTTGTCGCGAAGCTCCGCAATGTCCTTGTCGAGCTGTGCAATCTTGGGCTGGTCGTTCTCCCGTTTTATGGCCTCGCGCTCTATCTCGAGCTGCTTCAGGCGGCGGGTGATTTCGTCAAGTTCCTCCGGCACGGAGTCACGTTCCATGCGGAGCTTGGCCGCGGCCTCGTCCATCAGGTCGATGGCCTTGTCGGGCAGGAAGCGGTCTGATATGTAACGCTCCGACAACTTGACGGCGGCTATGCACGCGTCGTCCTGTATACGCACCTTGTGGTGGTTCTCGTAGCGCTCCTTCAGGCCACGGAGGATGCTTATCGCGCTAAGTTCGTCAGGCTCGTCTACCATTACCGTTTGGAAACGACGCTCCAAAGCCTTGTCCTTCTCAAAGTATTTCTGATATTCGTTGAGCGTCGTCGCGCCTATCGAGCGCAGTTCGCCACGCGCCAACGCCGGCTTCAGTATGTTGGCGGCGTCCATCGCTCCCTCGCCGCCACCTGCCCCCACGAGGGTGTGTATTTCGTCGATGAAGAGGATGATGCGGCCTTCGGAGTTGGTAACTTCCTTGATTACGCTTTTCAGACGCTCCTCAAACTCGCCCTTGTACTTGGCTCCGGCCACAAGCGCACCCATGTCGAGAGAGTAGAGCTGCTTGTCTTTCAGGTTCTCGGGCACGTCGCCGCGCACTATACGCTCGGCCAATCCTTCCACTATGGCCGTCTTACCCGTACCCGGCTCACCTATAAGTATAGGGTTGTTCTTAGTCCGTCGTGAGAGGATTTGCAGTACGCGGCGTATCTCGTCGTCGCGTCCTATCACGGGGTCGAGCTTGCCTTGGCGGGCCTCCTCAACCAAATTCTTGGCATACTTCGCAAGACTCTGGTAGTTGTCGTCGGCCGATTGCGACTGCACCCGTTGTCCTTGGCGCAGCTCGTTTATGGCCGCGCGCATCTCCTTCTCCGTGCATCCGGCATCCTTCATGATGCGCGATGCTGTGGAGTTGACCGTAAGCAGTGCCAGCAACAGCGGTTCTACAGAAACAAACTCGTCGCCCATCTTGGCCGAAATGTCCGTCGCACGCTGCAGCACTTCGTTAGCGTCGTTGCTCAAATAAGGCTGTCCGCCCTGCACGCGCGGTAACCGGGCGATTTCGCGGTCGAGCACGTTCTCCACCTGTGCGGCGTTCACTCCGAGTTTCTGGAAGATGAATCCGGCCACGTCTTTGGCCTTCGCCATCACTCCTTTAAGCAGGTGTACAGGCTCAATGGCCTGTTGGCCGCCGCGTTGAGCGGTGTTTACCGCCTCCTGCACGGCTTCTTGCGCCTTGATTGTAAACTTGTCTAATGTCATATTTTAATCTCCTTTCTTTCGTTTGCAAACGTAAAGTCAAAATGCGTGCCCATGCCTTTTTTATGTCAAAATGACTGCTGTTGATGCCAATATGTCACCGTCTGTGTAATCCGTTGATAATCAGTATGTTTATAAAAGGCCGTCTTTGGGCTTGCGAAAGGTGGCCTTTTAGCGTGTAAAAGACGGCCTTTTGGAAGGCGAAAGACCACATATTGCAAAACCGTATTTTTCATCCATATTTTCAATCAGTAGCAAAATGTGTAACCGGTAACGGTTATGTAATTGAATTTTATCAATATTTTAATACGTCTTACACCTTAATATAATATATAAGTCTTATTTTTGCATAAACCATTAGGAATAAAAGCACTGTTATGGCCATAAAATCCGTAAACAAGAAAAAGAAAGAATTGCTTTACGTTGAGCGCGACGTGAGCTGGATGTACTTTAACCACCGCATATTGCAGGAAGCCCGCAAGGACAGTATCCCGTTACTTGAGCGTCTGTCGTTTCTCGGCATATATTCCAACAACCTTGACGAGTTTTTCCGTGTGCGCATGGCTTCGCTCAACCGCCTGCTCGAGTCTGACAACAAGGAAATACGCAAGCAGCACGACAACATACGCAAGACCATAAAGACGATAAACAAGCTCAACTCGCAGTTCAGCCAAGAATACACCGCCGCCATAGACGAAGTGTTCAGGGCGTTGGAGGAGCATGGCATCCGCCTTATTGACGAAACGCAGCTCAACGACGAACAGCAGGCATACCTGAAGACCTACTATCACGAGCGGCTTAACGGCTACACCAACCCCATTTGGTTTTCCGAAATAGACGAAGTGGGTCAGCTTGAGGACAACAGGATATACCTTTTGGTAAAGCGTACAGAGCCTTCCGACGGGCTGCGGCTGCCTAAGAGCAGCCTTGCGCTGATAAAGGTGCCCGACAGGGAGCACGGACGCTTCGTCAAACTGCCGCCTTCCGACGACTTTGACAATATAATGTATCTTGACGACGTTGTGCGTTACTGTCTCCCGTTGATATTCATAGGCTTCAAGCCCGGCACGTTTGAGGCGTACTCCTTCAAGTTCACGAAGGATGCCGAGATGGAGATGGAGAACGACTTTGAGTACGGAGTGCTGCAAAAGATAGCCAAGGGAGTGAGCAGCCGCAGGCATGGCGACCCCGTGCGCCTGATATATGACAAGCGTATGCCTAAGGACATGAGGAAGAAACTCATGTCGAAAATCGACATAAGCAAGCTGGATGCGTCGCTGGCAAGCAGCCGCTACCAGAACCACAAGGACCTGATGGGCTTTCCCGACTGCGGCCATGAGGAGCTGAAATATCCCCAATGGAAGCCGATATTGAAGCCCGAGTTTCTCTCGCAGGAGAGCATCCTCGACCAGATACGCCGCAAGGACTTGTTCATACACGTGCCTTACCACTCGTTCGACGGCTACATCCGCGTGCTGCGCGAGGCTGCGTTGAAGCCCGAGGTGAAGTCGATAAAGACCACGCTGTACCGCCTTGCCAAGGATTCCAAGGTGGTAAAGGCGTTGATTTGCGCCGCCCGCAACGGTAAGAAGGTGACGGCCGTGGTCGAGTTGCTGGCCCGTTTCGACGAGGAGAGCAACATAAAGTGGAGCAAGCGTATGCAGGAAGAAGGCATCAACGTGATATTCGGCGTTGAGGGGCTTAAGATTCACTCGAAGCTGTTGTACATAGAGTCGAAGCAGGGCAACATCGCCTGCATAGGCACGGGCAACTTCCATGAGGGCAACGCCAAGACTTACACCGACTACCTGATGATGACCGCGCGGAAGAATCTTGTGCAGGAAGTGAAAAAAGTGTTCGACTTCATCGACCGCCCGTTCTCGCAAGTGAGGTTCAAAGAGCTTATGGTGTCGCCCAATTCGATGAAGAACCGCGTGCTTTCGCTCATCAACAACGAGATAAAGAACGCCCGCGCGGGCCGCGAAGCATGGATAAAGATGAAGATAAACCATATCACCGAGATGGACGTTGTCAACAAACTTTACGCAGCGTCGGCTGCCGGGGTGAAGATTGGCATCGTGCTCCGCGGCAACAGTTCGTTGGTAACGGGCGTGCCCGGAGTGAGCGACAACATCAAGGCCGTAGGCATAATAGACCGCTACCTGGAACATTCGCGCATACTCATTTTCTGCAACGGCGGCGCGCCGAAGTACTACATTGGCAGCGCCGACTGGATGCCGCGCAACCTGCTGAACCGCATCGAGGTGATGGCTCCAGTCTACGACGAGGACATGCGGCGCGACCTTATGCGCACGGTCGACTACGGACTGCGCGACACTACCAACGGACGGATAGTAGACGGCACGGGGGCGAACTCCATACAGCCCGTTGAATGCGACCGCCCTTTCCGCTCGCAAGAGGAGCTGCGCAACGCTTACGAGGCCGAGGCGAAAACTGTAAGCGTGACCGCAGATTGACGACTGGTTTGCGATATGCCGCCTTTCGTCGTGTAAAAGGCCGTCTTTCGAACGCTGAAAGGCCACCTTTCGCAGCACAAAAGGCCATGTTTTGCAAGGCTGTCAGTAACGTGCTGATTATCAACGAAGTAACAATCTGTAAGCAACGGGCAAAATATAAACGCCAGAAAAGCGTTGTTCAAGTATATTACAAACACAGGGAAGCAAGGCGGAACAACAAGTTGTAAGACATACATTCTTACTCCATCTCTCCTTACTACTTCCCTCATAAAACCTAAAAACTATGAGATTAGCTGCAATAGACATCGGTTCAAACGGAGCGCGACTGCTCATCAAGAACTTCAGGACGGCCGAGGACGGCAGTCGGCAGATTTCACGCGTGATGTACATGCGTGTGCCCTTGCGTCTCGGTTCCGACGTGTTCACGCTCGGAAAAATATCAAAGGAGCGCGCGGTGATGATGAAGCACATGCTGAAGGCTTTCCGCCAGTTGATGAAACTCAACGCCGTCGACGACTATCGTGCCTGCGCCACGTCGGCAATGCGCGATGCCGAGAACGGCAAGAAGGTGCTCAAGAAACTGCGCGAGGAGTCTGACATCGACATAGAGATAATCAACGGCCGCGAGGAAGCGCGCCTGTTGTGCAACAACATAGTGGAAAACATCGAGAGCACAAAGGGCAACTACGCCTACATAGACGTGGGCGGAGGCAGCACGGAGATTTCATTGCTGCACGACGGGGTGCTCACCCACAGCCATTCCTACAACATCGGAACGCTGCGTATGCTGGGAGGCATGGTGTCTAAGGATGCCATAAACCAAATGAAAGCCGACCTGAGCCGCTTCGCCAAGGAAATGCCCGGCATGAGGATGATAGGCTCGGGAGGCAACATCAACAAGCTGTTCAAGCTCACAAACTCTGATAAGGACACACGCATGGTGCCCGTCAGCGAGATAAAAGCCGTATACGAGAAGCTGAAAGCGTTGAGCGTGGATGAGCGTATCGAGCAATACGGGCTGAAAGCCGACCGTGCCGACGTAATCATTCCTGCGTCGGAGATATTCATGATAGTGGCCGAAGCGCTCAACTGCGACAGCATAAAAGTGCCTAACATCAGCTTGGCCGACAGCATAATCGACGGCCTCTATAGGACGAAATACGCCGCTTCAGACGCTGCCCTGTGATATAACGCGCGGTAATCGGATATTATAACATGCGCCAAATTGTCTTATATGTAAGACAATTTGGCGCATGTTGCGTATTGGTACATATCTTGCACTATCCCTAGTGAAGCCCGGTGGAAGATACGGCGGACTTTAATAAAACTGAATTCAATAACAAATAAACGAATAGGAGATAATGATTATGGCACCAGTTAATCGTAAAAACTCTTGGTTACCCGACGTGTTCAACGACTTTTTCGACACGGATTTTATGCCCCGTACAAATGCTACGGCACCGGCAATAAACGTCAAAGAAAGCGAGGTAGATTATGAGGTGGAGGTTGCCGCTCCGGGAATGACGAAGGAAGACTTCAACGTTCACCTCAACCAAGAGGGCGACTTGCACATAAAAATGGAAAGCAAGAAGGAGCATAACGACGACAACAAGAAAGCCCACTACCTGCGCCGCGAGTTCGCTTACTCTAAGTTCGAGCAGACGCTGATACTGCCCGACGACGTTGACAAGAACAACATATCAGCCCGTGTGGCCGATGGCGTGCTCACGGTGGTGCTTCCTAAGATAAAGAAAGAGGAGCAGAACGTGGTTAGGCAGATAACGGTAGGATGATTTTTTCTTAGGAGTTAAGGAGTTAAAGGAGTAAAGGAGTTAAGACATTAGCCGATGTTGCCGTCTTGATAGTTTGCAACAAGGCATTTGTCTTAACTCCTTTACTCCTTTAACTCCTTAACTCCTTTATTACTGAATTCTAAAACCCATATACCTCCTTGAGCTTCGCGCCGAGGTCTTCGCCGCGCAAATCAACGGCTACAATCTTACCGCTACCGTCGAGAAGCACGTTGGCCGGTATCGAGCTTACGCCGTAAGCCGACGTGG
>CAJMAO010000066.1 GCA_905211345.1 uncultured Prevotella sp. | reverse complement strand
AAAGAGACCGTGCTGAAGTTCTGCAATGACCAGGCAGATGAACTGCTTGGACTTTACATGAACCATTATAATGTCAAGTTTGCAACGGTATAATTAACTAGAGCCAATGGCACCTTTCACGCGCTGAAAGGTGCCCTTTTGCGTTCCCGTTGGCATCCTTTTATGCAGTCGTTTGTGTCCTTTTAGCGTGAGTTCGGCATAATCCGCTGCATTACATTCATAGTTCCGTTCCGTACAATCCGATGAAACACGGCATTCGTCCTCCGTCATGTTGCCATCCACGTGTATGGATGTTCGGCTTGAGTGTCCGTGTAATGCAGCCCCCTCCCAACCTCCCCGAGGGGAATGAAAAGGCTAATGTCTTAACTCCTTTACTACATAACTCCTTAACTCCTAAAGAAAAAAGGCTATTGTCTTTAACTACTTAGCGAACGTAGTGAGCGATAACTTCCTTAACTACTTTAACTACTAATATTTTAAAATAGTTACCCGGACGCTCCAACCGAGCGTCCCTATCCGTGAATGGCATTATCCGCGTAGAAAAATATTTACGTTAAAAGTTGTGGCTTAAAAATATTTTATATATATTTGCATCGCAAATCAAGACGCAATGTAGCTTCTTGATGGGGAGATTACATTACCTTGGCAATTCGTCTGCGGCACTTGACTGAACGCCGCGGAGGAAAGTAATGGGACGGCTCTTCCCCCTTAAAGCGAAACATTCACATACGTCCTGAGTCCCGTCTTGCAGGATAATAATTAACTGTTTGTAGGCTTTTTGAGCTTGCAGGTGATGATTGTTATCTATGCGGAACTTGGTCTTATCGCTTAAAAACTTTTCGGGGGGGGTATTTTTACACTAATCCATTACGGCAAAGGCGCAATAAGTCTTTGCAACGTTACTTTCCGTTTTGCTTTCATCCGTTTTGTATGCGCCGGCTACGGTCGGTGCAGGGATTGTTGTGTGCTGAACTTTCGGCAGGCAAGGGGCAAGGCTTTCTGCTCGTCCTTTTTCTGCCAAAATCAATTGATTTACCAAAACAATAAACCTTATTTGATATGAAGACTTTTGCTATTGACGGTCGTTTGAGGGTCAAGACCCTGAAAGACCACTTTAAGGAAACATTCGGAGGGACGCTTCGCGTTTATAACGGCAACAAGAAAGCCGACGACGAAGCAACGCTGGCTTCGATACGCACGGGCGACACGGTTTCGGGGCAGGTGGAATGCACCGAGAACATGACCGTGGGCGAATTTGAACAGGAAATGTCAGACAAGTTCGGCATAAAGGTGCAGGTAGCTTCGCCAGACGACTGGGTGCTCGCCCTCGACGAATACACTCTGTCAACCGTTTGCGACATACCAAAAAATGCCACGAAAGCCAAGATGCAGGCCTTGCTCGAACAGCAGTATGCCGCCGACGAGGCGGAGGTGGATGGTGCGGCACCGGCTGAAGTGGCTGATGCCGACAAGTATGTGCCGGCGAAGAAGTCTGCCATTTCGGGCGAATATATCATCACGGTGAAGGCAAACAACTCTGTTGAGGTGTTCCGCATTTACGATAATGTGCGCGCGTCACTGCGCGAGGCCGCCCAAACGGTCGGTTTTCAGTATGACCCCGACTGGAACACGCGCCGTTTCGGTCTGACGCTTGTCAAGGCTTACGGTCAAGGTACAAGGCAAGCCACGATTGGCGAATATACCATCGCCATACGTCCGTCGGGCACGGTGGAAACTTACCGCATATATGGCAACACCATATCCGTACTGCGTGAGATAGCCGGCAATGTGGGCTTCAACTATGAACCGACGTGGAACACCCAAACGTTTGGCTCTAAGCTGGTGGATTTTATTAACGAGAATAAGTGAGATTAGTTGACGAGTTGACAAGTTGACGAGTAGACGAGGAACGAGTAGACAAGCAGACGAGTGACAAGTTGACAAGTGACAAGGCTTGTCTGCTGACAAAAAAAATAATATCTGCAAACTGCAACTGTAGGGACATAATTCATTATGTCCACACGTTTCGCGAGAAACGTATTACACTGATATACAGGTGATTAAACGCTCTTTCAGAGCGTGCGGACATAATGAATTATGTCCCTACGGCGGGTGTTTCCTAATTGTGGGTATTTATAAAAAAATAAAAACATGGTAAAGGTAACAGCATCAGGAAAGATGGATAAGCGCACCAAGGAGTATAAGGAACTCAAGGCGCGCTTGGCCAAGGCTCGCGCGGCAAAGGCGAAAGGCGCGGCACCGGCAAAGCCGAGGCTGAAGAAGACAGCCGCAGGCAAAGTGGACAAACGCACGAAAGAGTATAAGCAGATGGCTGCCAACATGGCAAAGGCGCGTCGCGCCAAGGGTAGCCTGAAGAACAGGCTGAAACGACTTTTCGGTTATTAAAAACAGGAGGAACTTGACTTATGAAATCATCATTAGAAGCGGTAGCTAACTTCATCGGCTTTGCAATCTGGGCCGATGGTGAGTATGACGCAACCGAAAAGGAAACGGTAGAGGAAATTGCCGATGCGTTCGGCTTCAACACGATAAAGTTCGGTATGGCCGTTGACGTGGCCCTGTCACGCATCAACCCCATGAACGAGGAACAGATTAACGCCTTCCTTGAGAAGGCCGCCCAAGACATCGACGCCGAAGAGATAGGCGAGGTATTCGAGGCTGTGCTCCAAATGGTATTGGCCGACGGCGTGCTGGCCGAGGGCGAGGTGAACAACCTGCTGGCCATAGCCGACGCATTGGGCATGGAGCCGGCGCAGGCCGTAATGTTGCTCTGTGACATGGTGAAGACTGAACCGGAGCTGGACGTCGAAGTGAATGGGGGCGTTGAAGAATAACCTGTTGGTAAGCGTGTTGCGTGGCGATATTGAGCGCTTCCTGAACACGAACACGGAGCTGATGTTCAACGAGCGCGACCTGCAAGTAAGGGTAGCCACTTGGCTGCGTGACAGTGGCCACTACGACAAGGTGGACATGGAGTATGCCGTGCCAAAGGAGGAACTGGAAGCACGTGGGCTGGAGTTGAAAACCCTGTCGTTCCCTTGGAACAACGACCTGTCAATCGACGTTGTGGTGGAGAGGCTGGGTGAGTTTGCCGCCGTGGAGCTGAAATACGCCACGCGCCCCGTGGATGTGAAGATAGACCGCTTCGGCGAACCGTTGAGAACCCATTGCCTCATCGTGAAGAACCAGGCCGCCAGCGACTTAATCATGTATAACTACTGGAAAGACGTGCGCCGCATAGAGGCGTTAACCCAATGTTACCCCGCCGTAAAAGGCGGTGTGGCCTTGATAGTAACCAACAACGTGACTTACTGGCGTGAGCCACGCACGGATTCGGGTTACAGGGCTTTCTCCACCTATGATGGCAACACCCGTAGCCCCGGCCTCTTGCAATGGGACACGGACATTGCGGAAAGCGTCCGCCGCACGCATTCCGACTTTGAACTGCGGGGTACTTACCCCTGCCGTTGGGCTGATACGGCCGTCAACGCCCGTTCCGCCGTAGGCAGGGAGAAGGCGCCCTTCAGATATATGTTGTCGGTGGTAGAGTGTTAGGCCGGGTTTATTAACCTAAAACAAGAATAATCATGAGCAAAGAATCAATCAGGGCTTCAATCAACGTGAAGAAAGCCGAGATAGCACGCATAAGGACGAGCATAGCCCAAGAGCGTTCACGCAAGAAGGAGGCGAGCGAACGGTATAGCGCAAGGATTAAGACGGCAAGCAGCAAGCCGACCAAGGACTCTTACCGGCGCGAGAAGGCCTCGGTCATGGCGCACTATGAGGCCAATATCCGTTCATACCAGACGCGCATCGCTTCTCTACAGCGAAATATCGTCTCGCTACGTGAGCAACTTAAATACGCAAAGTAACCGATACGAACATTAAAAACATCATTGACGATGGAAAATAAAATCAGAGTTTACGGAAAAGCGCAAAACCGTACTGCGCTGGGCATCATGCACGCTTATATGCTGATGAACCCCGACGCCACGCTTGAAGACCTGCGCGAGGCATTCCCCGACAGCCTCAATCCCGACTCAGGCGTGAAGAAAAACTTTATCTACGCCGAAGAGAAAGGCACGGATGCCAACTGGGAAGGTTTCTTTAAGGCTGACGACGAGGTGTTGCATACGGGCGACGGCAGGCAAGTGGCCGTGGTGAAGATGTGGACTAAGCCCTCGTTTGAGCGGCTTGTCGCCCATGCCGCACAATATGGCATAGAGGTGGCACAGTTTGATGAGGCCGAGAAAGGCTTTGGCCGCAAGGGTGGATACCGCCTTGAATACCTCAACGGATGGATGCCGCCCACGGAAAAAGAAGAACCTGTGCGTGAAGAACCTGTGCGTGAAGAGCCCAAAAAGAAGTCGAAGGCATGGCTATGGATAATCCTTGTAATCATAATCATCGCCGCAGCCTTGGCCGCGTTGTTCGCCATGAAGAAAGAGCCTGAAGTGAAAGTGGTGGAAAAGGTTGTGGAGAAGAAAGTCGTTGTGCGTGACACTGTGTTTGTTGAGAAAATAGCCCAGATACAGGAAAACTTCAACGCCGCCCAGTTTGAGAAAGACAAGGCCGAGCTGAACGACGACGCGAAGATTGCGCTGCACGACCTTGCAACCCTTATGAAACAGAACAAGGACATAAAGTTGAGCATAGAGGGACACACGTCAAGCGAGGGCGACGCCGCCCATAACCAACTGTTGTCTGAGCAAAGGGCGAAGGCTGCGGTTGATTTCCTTGTGCATCACGAGGGCATCGACTCCACACGCCTGCAAGCCGTGGGCAAAGGTTCTACAGAGCCAGTTGACCCGAACAGCCCCGAGGCTAACCGCCGCACGGAGTTCAAGCTCATACGATAACCAGTGTAGGGATAGCGATGTGGGCTTTATTCCTTGCCATAGGTGGCCTGATATGGAGCATATTTTACGGCTTTTTCTGGGTAATCAAGTTCAGCTTCATGCTTATCTACAATATGCTTCGTTACATGGCATTGGGCGTGGCATACGTGGTAAAGCGTATTTTGGACTTGCCTTTCGGTTGGGCTATCCTTTTGGGGCTGTTCATCATCATGCTGCTCACACAGGCCATCTCATCGTAAGCCGGGCATGGCCTAAAATTGGAAATGATAATAACTGAATATTAACACATTAAACAAATTAAGATTATGTCAGATTTAAAAGTTTCAGGCAATCTGACTGTTGCCGGTTTGAAAAAGCGTTTCAAGGCCACTTTCGGCTGTTCGCTCCGTGTTTACACTACGTCTACGTGCAAGTCATACGCCAAGGACGACGCCACGTTGGCTTCAATCCGTGCAGAAGGTGCCAAAGGCGGCGAGCTGACCGTCGGCAGCAACCTGCGTGTAGGAAACTTCGAGAAGAAGATGGAAGAGGTGTTTGGCGTTTACGTACAAGTGGCCACACCAGACGATTCCAAACTTGCCAAGAACGACATCACGTTGGCAGCAGCAGGTAAAGAATGATTTTATTGTTGAATAAAATGGCAGACAGGTAAGTTGTATGTTGACGCAAACATCTTCCCTGTCTGTCAATCATAAATTTTAGGCTGTAAAATATGAAGATACCTGGATTGTCATTTTCATGGAAACGTGCTTTGGGCATAACAAAAGTGAAGCAGAAGATTGCACGAACTACAGGGATACCAACCACACGCGGCGGACTTGAACGTAAAGTCGGCGGCTTGGTTTTGGGTGCGTTGTTTGGGAAGAGGCGGCGTAGGCGGTGATAAAATTGCGGCGTTAAAAAGGTATTATGGATTTCAATAAGTTTAAGAAGAAGCTGCAAGATGGCGTTGACTCTGCCAAAAGCAAGATGCAGCAAATAGACACCGATGCCTTTAAGCGGCAAGTGGATGAGAAACTATGTAATGCGAAGGCAATGGCGGAAGGTTTAGGCGACAGTGCTTTAGGGCTGGGTGCGAAGGTTGCCGAAGGCGTTGGCAAAGGGATTGACGGTTTGAAGGCGCAGGCAGGTAAAGCCACTGAGACGGTAAACCAAGCCTTTGACGCAGCGTCGGCCAATGTCAAGACGGCACTTGAGGCGTGCGGCAAGAACATGGATGAGTTTAAGACCGGCGTCGTCGATAACATAAGCGATTACGCCAAACAGTTTTCAGAGTCTGACCTGTGGGCGAAATTAGGCGATTTTGCCATGAAAGCCGGGGCTAAACTTGTTTATATCGTATTGTGCCTGTTCTATGCCTTGGATACGTTGCCGGTAAAGGAAAAACTTATTGTAACGGGTGCTCTCGGCTACTTTATATTTCCGGCAGATGCCGTACCTGATTTGTTGCCGGGCGTAGGTTTCTCTGACGACTTGGCCGCCCTGCTTGCCGTATTCAAAGGATTGAAGTCTGGCATCAGCCCGAACAGTGTAGAGCGTGCGCAAAACAAACTGTCAGAATGGTTTGGCGATGTCGGCGGTATGGATTTGCCCGATGTCAACAGTATTTCAGACAAACAACTTACGGCGGCTGCGGATTATGTCTCGGATGTCAAGAACGACGGCTTGGTAAAGGCGTTGGTGAAAAATAAAATTAATAAGGCAAAGTCTAAATAATATTCGTATTAACCCCAATAAATACCCGCTTGTGGAATTGTTAGTGCCCCCACTGACTGGATGCTTACGGCTTGTTGTGTTTCGGAGGCTTTCGCTTACGATTTTCACTTGCTCACGGCAAGTTTGCAAGAGGCGTCATTTCATGGCGTGAAAGGTTATCTTTTAAAAGGTGGAAAGCCGTATCTTGTGGGCAGAAATGCCATCGTTTGAAATGGTAACCATCGCTGTGACACTCAAGATAATTCCGCCGACGGGTAATAAATATAAAAAAGATACATGAAATCAAGCATTATTGACGTTCCCCGCAAGCCGTCACAGGCGGACTTGTTCGGCATACAGGTTTACCAGGACGCGCTGACAAGATATATCGAGTTGACCGATACGCCGATGACCATAGCCTTGCAAGGAGAATGGGGCAGCGGTAAGACGTCGCTGATGAACCAACTGTGCTACGCTCTTTGCGAGAAGGACGGCGCGCCGTATTATTCCATTTGGATAAACACGTGGCAGTTTTCGTTGATGAAAACGCCGCAGCAGGCTATCATAAGCATTCTTGAAGCCATCATAAACCAGATAGGCCAGCTTAATCCCAGCACGCACAAGTGGGAGGAAAGCAAGAGGAAGATAGGCGGTCTGTTTAAGAAAATGGCTACCGTAGGAACCAAGGTTGCGGCAGGGATGGTAGGTGTAGAGGGCGGTGTGGTTGACGACATCTTCTCTACCGACGAGCCTACGTCTGACATTGCCCAGCTTAAAGAGGAGATAGCACGGCTGATAGAGGACGCCTTGGAGCACAACCCGGCAAAGAGCGGCTTCAACTTCTACATCGACGACCTCGACCGCATAGACCCGCCCGTGGCTGTCGAGATACTTGAGCTTCTGAAAAACATCTTCGACCTTGAAAGGTGCATCTTTATCCTTGCCATTGATTATGATGTTGTGATAAAAGGCTTGAAACCTAAGTTCGGCGAATTGACGGAAAGCAACGAGCGCGAGTTCCGTTCGTTTTTCGACAAGATAATTCAGTTGCCGTTCTCTATGCCAGTCGCTTCTTACAGCGTTGACACGTTCCTTGTTGAGGCTTTGGGTAACATAGAGTTTTTTACGAAGGAAGAACTTGCCGACCAGCATCTTGCCGAAACCCTGAGCGATATAACGCGCCTCTCGGTAGGCTCGAACCCCCGTTCGCTGAAACGTCTGACGAACACGCTCGCCCTAATATCGATAATCAACGAGATGCAATCGAGTCAAGGTGTCGGCGACCGGCAGACAGTGCTACGTAAGGAACTTAACTTCGCGCTCGTCTGTATGCAGATTGCTTATCCTTACATATACAACCAGCTTACGGAAGAGCCTGACTTCAAGAAATGGAGTGACCGCACGGCGTCACGCTTGAAGCTGCGCCCGTTGACAGAAGAGGAGAAGGAAAGCCTTGACAGCGTTGAAGAGTTTGACGAGGAATGGGAGAAGGTGTTGTTTCGTATGTGCCAGAAGGAGACTTACCTTAGCAGTAGGACGTTCAGCGTGTCGGGGTTGTTGAACAAGATAGCCGAAATCATCAGCAATGACGATGAACTCGGTAGCATTATCTCGCAGACGCTCGAACTTTCAGCCGTCACTAACTTGAAGGCTTATGACGGCCCGTTGAAGAAAGTTGGCAAGTTAAACCGTGACACCAACAATTACCGGTATGCAGGGAAGGTATACCAGAAGAAGACAGAACTTGTGCGTGCCGTTATCGCAGATTACGTGGCCGCGCATCCAGGCATGACTCACGAACAACTTAAAGCCGACTTCCCGATAAAGCGCAACATGGATGTTATTTTCATGGACTTTGAGCGTTACGAAGCCATAAAGGAGGAGAAAGGCAAGGTAGAATTTTTCGGCAACAAGACCATTGATGACACCATAGCCCTGGCCGACAAGAACATTCTGATAAGCACAAACTGGCCTACGACCAACCAAGGCAAGCCTGCTGAGTTCTCAAAGTTCATAGATATATTGAAAAGCAAACACGGAATAACGGTTGAACAGTGTTGAGGTGTTGTTGTTTCCGTTGATGGCTCCTTAATTCTACATTTTCGTCAGTCGTTCATTTCCGTTGCCGTCTGCATTTCTAAGTACAGACATTGAAAGGGGAAAGGTTTTCTGGCTGAATACTCTCCAAAGGAGGAAGATTCCGACCGAAACGGCTTGCCGCTGGACCTTTCAACTTTCAAGGGCTATTGTACTACTTTCGCAGACGAGCAAAGGAAAAGGGCGAATGACGGAATCGGGAAACTCATATATCGTAGATTGATGATAGACCCAATAAAATAATGAATGTCCGCAAGTTGCCAATCAATAAATTCGATGTTTAAAGTTCGCCCTA
>CAJMAO010000065.1 GCA_905211345.1 uncultured Prevotella sp. | reverse complement strand
GCGCGGACGGTACATCACCACGTTGCCGCCCACCAGCTGGCCGTAGTCCTTGTCGGGCGTAAGCATGTAAGTCCTGATGCCCTCCCGGCCGGCCTGACCTGCAAGGGTGCCGATTACGTCGTCGGCCTCGAAGCCCTCGGCCTCGAGCACCGGTATGCGCATGGCCGCCAGCACCTCTTTGATTATCGGCACGGAGCGGCGTATGTCCTCGGGCGTTTCCTCGCGCTGCGCCTTATACTGGGCATAAGCCTCGCTGCGGAAGGTGGGGCCGTGGGGGTCGAAAGCCACGCCCAGATACGTCGGGCGCTCCTTCGTGAGCACCTCGTGCAGCGTGTTGCAGAAGCCCAGCACGGCCGACGTGTTCATGCCCTTGGAGTTTATGCGGGGGTTCTTGATGAACGCGTAATACGCCCTGTATATCAAGGCGTAAGCGTCCAAAAGAAAAAGTTTGTCCATGTTTTGTCGGTTTTTTACGTGTAAAGTTACTGTTTTTTTGCAAGAAATCGGAGAAAATAACTACTTTTGTAACAAATTTCGTAGCATGACTGACTATTTACCTATTATAAAATCACCGATAGCAAACGAGCTGGAGCAGTTCATCGCCTTGTTCAACGCGTCGCTTACGCATGACGGGCAGCTGCAGGAGGAAATCTTCGCGCGCATCCGCAACCGCGCCGGAAAGCGTATGCGCCCCATGCTCATCATGCTTATGGCGAAGAATTACGGCACGGTAAACGATGCCACGCTGCACGCCGCGGTCGGTCTTGAGCTGCTCCACACGGCATCGCTCGTGCACGACGACGTGGTTGACGAGAGCCGCGAGCGCCGCGGGCAGGCGTCGGTCAACGCGCTGTACGACAACAAGGTGGCCGTGCTCGTGGGCGACTACATCCTCTCAACGGCCCTGCTGCACGTCTCGATAACTCACAACGAGGTGATTGTGAGATACTTGGCCGAGCTTGGCCGCACGCTTTCCGACGGCGAGATACTTCAGCTTACGAGCATCGCCGACAGCGAAATATCAGAGGAGACATACTATAAAATCATAAGCCGCAAGACCGCCGCCCTCTTTGAAGCCTGCTGCGCCATAGGCGCAATATCGGCCGGAGTGCCCGAGGACAGGGTGGGGGAGGCCAAGAAGTTCGGCCGCACCCTTGGCATCATATTCCAGATACGCGACGACATCTTCGATTATTACGACTCCGCTGAGATAGGCAAGCCTACCGGCAACGACATGGCCGAAGGCAAACTCACCCTGCCCGCCATTTACGCCCTGCGCTCCACTGGCGACAAGGAGATGCTTGCTATAGCCCGCAAGGTCAAGGACGGCACGGTGGCGACTGACGAAATAGCCCGCCTTGTGGCGTTCACCAAGGCCAACGGCGGCATAGAATACGCCGAACGCCGTATGCAGGAACTGCACGACGAGGCCATGGCCTTCATCAGGATCGAGGTGGGCGACCCCGCCCTTAAGAAGAGCCTCACGGCATATCTCGACTTTGTCGTGAAGCGCAACAGCTGAAGCTTTATAATTGTCTGACAACCAATAAGTTGCAAAACGCCGCCTCCTGCATTGCAGAAGGCGGCGTTTTGCGTTACAATAGGCGGCGAACCGGCTGCCAAAAGGTAAGCCTTGAGAGGCTTGCTGGAGATAAGCCCAATGGGTCGGATAAGCCTGATGGGAAATAAGCCCAATGAGCCAAATATGCCAAATACGCCCAAACTGCTGCCATCCACGGCGTATTTGGCTTATTCGGCTTATTCGGCTTATTCGGCTCATTGGCCCTATCTCCCATCATGCTCATCATACCCATCGGGCCGATTATCTTATTGGTTTTCTCATCTTCTTCCTTTGTTCCTTTTCAGCCACTCTGTCCTTGCCCTATACATCTCCTCGCGCAGGCCGCCGCCCTCGACGAAGTCGCGTTTCAGCCTTTCGATGAATTTCCTCAGCAAGGCGTCGGTCTGGTGGATTAGCGTGATGGCGATGTTGGCCACGGTTTCGTCGCTCCTTAGCGTTACGGCCTCGCGGTAGTATGCGCTGTCGTTGTGCTTGCTGCACACGGCGCGCGTCTTGGCGGCCTTGTCGCTGTTAAGCTCCCACGTCGTCAGGCCGCGCACGCGCAGGTAGTCCTCATAGTCGGCCAGCAGCTCCTGCAGGCTTGCCCGTCCAACGTTGGTGAGCTTCAGTTCGGTTTCCTTCGAGGTGGTGCTGGCCGCACTACCCTCGGCTATGTTCTGCTTGCATGACCGCGCCGCCTGCACCATTTGGTCGATTGTCCTGTCGCCCTTCTCGAGGAACTTGTGGGCGAAGTAGTACGTGATGTCGTAGATGCACTCCGCCTTTTGGTAGACAATCAGGTTGCGGTAATTGCCGCGCTGGGGCATGAACGGGTGATTGTCGTCAGTCATGGTATTCTTTGTTTTTAGGTTATTGGTTAAGATTTGGTTGTTAGTTGGCGATAATGAGGAGATAAGCCCAATGGGCCAAATAGGCTTTATGGGGAAATAAGCCCAATGGGCCAAATATGCCAAATACGCCCAAGCTGCGTCACCCACGGCGTATCTGGCCCATTAGGCTCATTGGACTTATATTCCTATTTAGGGCTATCAGGCCCCATCATGCTCATCCTTCCATCAGCCTTATCGCCCTAATTTCAGAAGAATTTGGTTTCCTCGCCCACAATCTCGCTAAGCAGCATGTTGGCCAGTCGGCTGGTGCCGAGGCGGAACCACTTGTTGGTGAGCCATTTTTCGCCCAGGACCTCTTTAACTATCGTGTAGTAGATAAGTGCGTCCATCACCGAGTTAAGGCCGCCAGCGGGCTTAAAACCTATCTGTATGCCCGTTTCGTCGTAATATTCCTTGATGGCTTGGCACATCACGTAAGCCGCCTCGGGCGTAGCGGCCGGCTCGAGCTTGCCCGTAGACGTCTTGATGTAGTCGGCCCCGGCGTACATCGCCAGTATTGACGCCTTCTTGATGTTTTGCGCCGTCTTGAGGCATCCTGTCTCCAAGATAACCTTCATCGGGGCGTCGCCGCACGCCTGTTTCAGCTCGGCTATGTCGTCACAAACGCCCTCGTAGTCGCCGCTTAGGAACTTGCCCACGGGCATCACGATGTCTATCTCCGTCGCGCCGTCCTTCACGGCGAGCGCCGTCTCGGCGATTTTCACCTCGATAAGAGCCTGCGACGAGGGGAAACTGCCCGACACGCAGGCTATTTCAACGCCGTCAACCTCCAGCGATTCGGCCACCGTCCGCGCGAAACACGGGTAGACGCAGATGGTCGCCACGTGGGGCAGGTCGGGGTAGGTGGCGTCAAACTGGTTGACGCGCTCGGTGAAGGCCAGTATAGACTCGTCGCTGTCCGTCGTCTTGAGCGATGTCAGCTCGATGCTGCCGAAAAGGAATTTCTTTACCTCCGGCGTGTCGTTCTCGTGTACTTTCTCGGCTATTATCTTCCTTACAGCCTCGCGCACCTCGGCATCGTCTATGTCCGTTTTATATTTGCTCAGAGCCTCGTCATACTTGCTCATCTTCGGGAACTCCGCCTCATGCTTGTGCTCATGCCCGCACGCGCAGGCCTTCTTGTCGTTTTCTGTTGCCATATATCCAAGTTGTTTAATTGTTATTTTTTAATTTTTCATTCGCGACATGCCGTAAGGCGTCGCGCTTAGTCTTCTTCTCCATGTTCCTCTTGAGCGCCTCCGTCAGGTCCGTGCCCGTCTGGTTGGCCAGGCAGAGCAGCACCCACAGCACGTCGGCCATCTCGTCGGCCGGGTCTGTCGGCTCGCCCTTCTTGAAGCTCTGGTCGCCGTACTTGCGCGCCATGACGCGGGCTAGTTCGCCAACCTCCTCCGTTAGGCACGCCATGTTGGTAAGTTCGCTGAAGTAGCGCACACCGTATTGCCTAATCCATTGGTCTACAAGCTGTTGCGCTTCGCGCAAGGTTATCTCTCCGTCCATAGTCTTATGATTGTAAGCCCCCTCCCGGCCTCCCCGAGGGGAGGTGACAAGATAGGGGCAAATTGTTGTTTTATGTATGCTGTAAGGTTTACCTGTCGGTTTCCTCCCCTCGGGGAGGGTTGGTAGGGGCTTCACTCCTTGTGCCTCGTGTCCATGCAGATAGTCACAGGACCGTCGTTGACAAGCTCCACCTTCATGTCCGCGCCGAACTCGCCCGTGAGCACCGTGAGTCCCGTTTCGCGGCGCAGCTTCTCGCAAAAGCTCTCGTACAGAGGTATTGAAACCTCGTGGCGGGCGGCGTGAATCCATGACGGGCGGTTGCCTTTCTTGTACGATGCCAGCAGCGTAAACTGGCTTACTACTAATATTTCGCCGTCTACGGCCGTCACGGGCAGGTTCATCACGCCCTCCGCATCGTCGAAAACGCGCAGCGAGGCGGTCTTCTTCACCAGCCAGTCAACGTCCTCCTCGGTGTCGCCCTCGGCCACTCCGAGTAGTATCATGTAGCCTTTGCCTATGGCCGACTTCACCTCTCCGCCTATTGTTACTGACGCGCGGCTGACGCGCTGGATAACTGTCTTCATCTATATAAATATTAAAACTTACACCAAGCATCCCGACACCCACCTCAACCATCCCGAAGGGAGGGGGCTTGAAGTGCTTTGGTTTATGATGCCAGTTTATTTTCCAACTTATGTTTATAAAACGTCATCATGTTTGATTTTATTGTTCAAAACCGTCTTGCTTATACGTTTTAGGCATACCAAGCTCCCTCCCTTCGGGAGGGTTGGGGTGGGTGTCGGGTCGTTTGCTATTGGGTGTCAGGTTGTCTGTGTTCGGGTGTTAAAGTGTTCCCACACGATTTTGGCCTTCGCTTGTCCTATAACGTCTGTAAGTTGCTGTGAATCAGCTTCTTTAATACGCTTCACCGACTTGAACGCTTGCAGCAATGCGTCCTTCGTCTTGGGGCCTATGCCGCGTATGTCGTCAAGCTCCGAGTGCAGCGCATGCTTCGAGCGCTTGTCGCGGTGGAAGGTTATGGCGAAGCGGTGCACCTCGTCCTGCATGTGCGTCAGCAGGCGGAACAGCTCGCTGTCGGTCTTCATGCCGACGATGACGGGCGGCTGTCCGTACAGCAGTTCGTTAGTGCGGTGGCGGTCGTCCTTGGCCAGTCCGGCGATGGGAATGTCAAGACCAAGCTCGCCCTCGACCACGCTGCGCACAACGCTCATCTGTCCCTGTCCGCCGTCGGTTATGATAAGGTCGGGCAGGGGCTGGCCTTCGTCCACCATGCGCGAGTAGCGGCGGCGCACCACCTCCTGCATCGATGCGTAGTCGTCAGGCCCCGTCACCGTTTTTATAATATACTTGCGGTAGTCCTTCTTGCTGGGTTTCATCTTCTTGAACACCACGCAGGCAGCCACGGCATCGGTGCCCGAGATGTTAGAGTTGTCGAACATCTCTATCTGGTAAGGCATCTTGGGCAGCTTCAGCGCGGCCTGTATTTCCTTCATCAGGCGCACTTGTTTTTGCTCAGGGTTCAGCTTTTCGGCCTGCTTAAGGCGGTCGAAACGGTACTGCTTGCCGTTCATCTCCGACAGCTCCAGCAGCGTGCGCTTGTCGCCCCGCTGCGGCACGGTGAACGTTACGCTGTCGAGCGTCATTTCGACTGGAAACGGCACGATTACCTCGCGCGACGTGCTGCCCATCCGCTCACGTATCTGCAGGATGGCGAGCTGCAGTATCTCGAGCGCCGTTTCGCCCAGTTTCTTCTTCATTTCGAACGTCTGCGCTTGGTTTATCGAGCCGTTTGTCACGTGCATGTAGTTCACGAAGGCCGCCCGTTCGTCGTCGGTCACGCTGAACACGTCGACGTTCGTTATCGTGTGGCTCACCACCTCGCTCTTGGCGCAGAAGCCCTCGAGAGCCAAGTAGCGTTGCTTCACGGCCTCGGCCTCCTCAAAGCGCATTTCCTCGGCCAGCTGTTGCATCTGCGTGTAGAGCCTGCGCTGTACCTCGCGCGTGTTCCCTTTCAATATCTCGCGCGCCTGTGCGATGTTTGCCTGATAGTCTTCGTAGTTCTGCTTGGCTATGCACGGCGCGCCGCAGTTATGTATGTGGTACTCAAGGCAAGGGCGGTATTTGCCTTGCTCTATGCCCTCCTTTGTGATGGGCTGGCGGCACGTGCGCGGGCGGTAGAGTTTCTTTATCAGCTCAAGCACGGCGTACATGGAACCTATATGGCTGTAAGGGCCGTAGTAGGTGCCCCATTTCTTGTTTATGGTGCGCGTCTTGAATATGCGCGGAAAGTATTCATTGGTGACGCAGATTGAGGGATACGTCTTGCCGTCTTTCAGCAGGATGTTGTATCGCGGCTGGTATTTCTTTATGAGGCTGTTCTCCAAGAGCAGGGCGTCTTCCTCGGTGTTGACCACCGTGTAGGTTATGTCGTGAATCTTGCTGACAAGCACTTTCGTCTTGAAGCGGTCAACCTCCTTGTGGAAGTAGGACGACACGCGCGCCTTAAGGTTCTTGGCCTTGCCCACGTAGATTATCGTGCCGTCCTCGTCGTAATACTGATAGCTGCCCGGCTTGGCGGGCATGTTGCTTACGATAGCTTTCAGGCGAGTCAGCCGCTTCTCGTTTTCTTCTTTAGTCATAAGGCGTAAGTGCTTTGTTTATAAGGGTTTCAAGAAATAATGTTTCACGTGAAACGGCCCCCTCCCCGGCCCTCCCCGAGGGGCGGGAGAGCTGATGCCGCAGGGCGGTTGTTTCTTCAAATGAAGACTTTAACTTTTACTTTGGCATCCATATCTCCCTCCCCCCCCCCCCCCGGGGAGGGCTGGGAGGGGGCTTGTATCTTCTACACTTTCAGCAGGCTCGTAATCTCTGTTCCCGGCTCGAAGTTCTCACGCCCGTGCAGTCCTTCGCGCGTAAGCTCTATGATGAAGTTTACGTATATTTTCTTGGGGTTGAACTTCTTTACGAGGTCGTAGGCGGCGCGCATCGTGCCGCCGGTTGCCAGCAGGTCGTCGTGCAGCAGGACGATGTCGTCGCTCGTGATGGCGTCCTTGTGTATTTCGATGGTGTCCGTTCCGTATTCCTTGGTGTAGGTCTCCTGAATGGTGTCGCATGGCAGTTTGCCCGGCTTGCGGCAAAGCACTACGCCCGCGTTGAGCCTTATAGCCAAGGCTGACGACATGATAAAGCCGCGGCTCTCTATGCCTACAATCTTGGTTATGCCGCAGTTCTTGTAGAGATCGTACAGTTCGTCCTCCATTATTTGCAGACATTCAGGATTGGCGAACAGCGTTGTTACGTCTCTGAAGTTTACTCCTTTTTTCGGAAAATCGGGTATGCACCTCAGATTTTCCAGCAGTGTCTTGTTGTTCATTTTCTTTTTGGTTTGTATTTATTTAATAATATGATAATATGCCTCGTTCGTCAGATATGAGGATGTTCTGTCGCCTCATGTTATTTATTTCTTTTTCCTTCATTTTCCTGTTTGCGGTCTTTTGCTTTGTAAAAGGTGGCCTTTCGCATTATGAAAGGTGGCCTTTCGCAAGGCGAAATGCGGCCTTTTGCAACACCCTCGGCATCAGGCGGTTGCGAGGACGGTGTCTCGCCGTTGCCGCCATGGTGGAGTAGGGGCTTGCTGTTTGCTCCGTTTCATCGTAAAACTTGACATTTTTCACTTTTAATCAAAGTTGTGGATGAAACCTGTATGTTGTTAAGTTTCAGCCCGTTCCAACGTTTTTGTTTAACAGAAAATCCTTAAATTGTTTCACGTGAAACATTGTAGTGCCTTACCGCTTCATCAGCACCAGCATGATGTTGATGTCGCTTGGCGATACTCCCGGTATGCGGCTGGCTTGCGCCAGTGTTTCGGGATCGATTTTTTGGAGCTTTTGCCGCGCCTCGGTCGACAGCTGCTGCATCTCTGTGTAACGGAAACGCCCGCGTATCTTTATGCTTTCAAGGCGGTGCATCTTGTCGGCCACGAGGCGTTCGCGCTCTATGTAGCCTTTGTATTTCATTTTTATTTCGGCGGCTTCGGTTATTTCTTCCTTTCGGTTTGGCAGCGATTCCAATGCCTGTCCCAGTTCCGGCAGTATCTCTGACAGGTTCTGCATTGTGAGTTGCGGCCTTGCTATCAGGTCTGCAATCTTGCAGCCCTCGCGCAGTGGAGTGGTGCCAAGTGCTTCGAGCGCGGAGTTTATGTCGTGCGGTTTCACCGGAGCCGTCGTGCAAAAGTCGATGAGCCGCCGCACGGCTTCTTTTTTCTCAATCCACCAGTCATACCGTTCGCGCGTGGCAAGACCCAGCGAGTAGGCACGCTCTGTGAGGCGTGCGTCGGCATCGTCTTGCCTCAGAAGTATGCGGTATTCGGCGCGGCTGGTGAACATGCGGTAAGGCTCGTCAACGCCTTTGGTCACGAGATCGTCGATGAGTACGCCGATATAAGCCTCGTCGCGGTCGAGTGTGAAGTTTTGTGAACCTGCGCATCGCAGCGCGGCGTTCACCCCGGCCACGAGTCCTTGGCCGGCTGCCTCCTCGTAGCCGGTGGTTCCGTTCACCTGTCCGGCAAGGAACAGGCCGGGCACAATCTTCGATTCGAGCGAGTGGCGCAGTTGCGTCGGGTCGAAGAAATCGTACTCTATGGCATAGCCCGGACGGTACACCCGGGCGTCGCGCAGGGCTGGTATCTTCCTGAGAGCGTTGATCTGCACGTCCATCGGCATTGACGATGAGAAGCCGTTGAGGTACATCTCATTGGTGTCTTCGCCTTCGGGTTCGAGGAATAGGGGGTGTTGCTGCTTGTCGGGAAAGGTTACGAGCTTGGTTTCTATCGACGGGCAGTAGCGCGGCCCGATGCTCTGTATCTGTCCGTTGTACAGCGGCGAGTCGGCCAGTCCGGCCCGTAGCGTGGCGTGTACGTCGGGGTTGGTGTAGCAAGTCCAGCATGTAAGCTGTTTCAGCGGCCGTCCTGCGGGCATGAAACTGAACGAGTGGAAGCCCTGCTCGCCCTCCTGTATCTCCATGTCCTCGAAGTGAACGCTCCGCTTGTCTATCCTTACGGGCGTGCCGGTCTTCATGCGTCCGGCGGTTATGCCGTGGCGCGTGATGCTCTCGGTGAGGCGTGTCACG
>CAJMAO010000064.1 GCA_905211345.1 uncultured Prevotella sp. | reverse complement strand
CAATGCAAGACATGGTCTTTTGTAAAGCCGTTGGCAACCTTTTACGAATACATGCGTATCTTCAGCTGCTTCTTCTCGTCCTCAACCATCTTGTCCCAAAGGCTCGAGTTTTGCAGCGCCGACGCGGGTATGCGTTCCTTGTACTTCTCATAGAATGCCGCGCCGTACATGTCATTACGCCAGCGACAGTCTATTATTTCGCTCCAGTCCCAGAGGTCGGCAAACTGTTCGAGCAGCTTGTCTGTAAGCGGCAGCGACGAGTTGCGCGACAACTCCTGCCAGTTCCACCTGTCCTTGTATCTTTCAAGCAGCTCGGCCGTGAACAGATGGTCGTTGTCTGAGTCTGACAGACAGTCCCAGTCGATGTGTCTTTTGAACTTCTCAATCATCGACACCGTCCAAACAATGTTGCGGTTGGTCGAGATTTCCTTCCAGTCAACCTTGTCCTTGTACTTTTCGAGCAGCTGTTCCGTCCACGCCAGCTCGCCCGACAGTTCCTTCCACGCTTTTTCTTCCAACACTTTCGCCATGAATTCGTTGCTTAAATTAGTTGTTTCCATAATCGTTTTGTTTTTGGTTTGACATTGTTTTCGGTTGCAAAGAAACATGCCTGCAATGCCGAATTATGGCAGAATAAGAAAAATTTTGTTTCCATTCATAAAATATTCAGCTCTGCCTTGATTTTTCACAGGTTGGTTATTATCTTTGCATAAGATAAACTGCACTCGGCAATTTGTGAGCAAGCTCACATTGCGCTCGTTTACATTATCTTTGCAGAAACAATCAATACAATGATAATATGGCGGCAAATCTTTTCGGAAGGTACGTATGGCTGGTTGACATCCTGCTGAGATACAGGCGGCTTACGTTTCAGGAAATCAGCGACTTGTGGCGGGAGTGCGGACTGGGTTACGGCGAGCCGCTGCCCCTGCGCACGTTCCACAACCATCAGAAGGCGGTGGCCGACATCTTCGGCGTTGACATAAAATGCGACGCGGGCGACGGTTACCGTTACTACATAGCCGAACCCGAACGCCTGCGCGGCAACAACCTGCGCAGCTGGCTGATAAGTTCATACGCCACGCTGAACCAGATACAGGTTGACAGCCGCTTGGAGGAGCGCATCATTTTTGAGGACATACCGTCGGGAAACACGTGGCTCACGCTCATAGCCGAGGCCATGAGGGCGGGCCGCGTGCTGAGCATAACGCACCAAGGTTTCGGCAGGTCTGAGCCTACCACGTTCGAGATAGAGCCGTATTTCCTGAAAGTGGTGAAGCGGCGGTGGTACGTCGTGGCGCGCAGTCCTTATTTCTCGGAGCGCAACGTGGCGAAGGGCGTAAAGCCCAGTGACGTTTACTTGGTGTACGCCCTCGACCGCATATCTGACATTCAGGACGCGGGCAGGACGTTCAAGATGAAAAAGAACTTCGACGTTGACCGCTATTTCGAGGGCTGTTGCGGCGTTATAACGTCAGACGGGCCTTTGCGCAGGGTTGTTATCCGGGCTTACGGCGGCTTTGCCGACTATCTGCGCACGCTGCCTTTGCACGAGTCGCAGAGGGAGATTGAGAGCGACGGCTGGTCGACGGTCTTCGAATACCGCCTTAAACCGACCTACGACTTTTACCAGGCGGTGCTGGCGCAAGGCGACCAAATGGAGGTGCTGGAACCCGAAGACGTGCGCAGCGAGATGCGCAATTTCGCCCAAAGCATGTTGAACTATTACACAAGAAAGGATGAGTGACCGATGCAAGGACTGGATTTCATAGCCATAGACTTTGAGACGGCGACCTATTGGCGCTCCTCCGTGTGCGAGGCGGGCATCTGCGTGGTGCGCGACGGGCGGATTGTTGAAACCCGCTCGTGGCTCGTGCGTCCGCAAGGCAACATATTCTATTATAAGAATACGCTGATACACGGCATACGTCCGGAGGACACGGAGCTGTCGCCCGAGTTCCCGGAAGTGTGGGCCGAAATATCGGAATACCTTGACGAGTGCCCCGTGCTAGTGGCCCACAACGCCGCGTTCGACATCAGCTGCATCCGCAACTCGCTCGAACTGTACGGCCTCCCGAAGCCCGACGTTGCTTATTACTGCTCGTTACGCGCCGCAAGGAAACTCTACGACTTCGGCTGCAACACGCTTGACTACCTCTGCGACCGGTTCGAGATACCTTGCGGACAGCACCACCGCGCCGGTGACGACGCCGAGATGTGCGCCCGTCTGTTCCTCAGGGAAGTGAAGGATGCAGGCTGGCCGGAGCTTGAAGATATGGATTTCTGCAACGGGAAACTCTGAAAACAGAGAAACATGACGGCGAATGTATGAAAGACAGGTTGCCGTTCAGACAGAAAACGGTCTGTAAAAAGAATGGATAAAGAAAATGTCAGGCCGCCGGTTCTTATACAAATAAAACGGCTAAGACAGTTTTTCAGGCACAATATTCAGAAGGGAACCACACCGCTTTTCCGGGCGTTTTAATACTGGTTGACAGTCGGATGTTTGCCTGTAGCTTTTATTGTGAAGTCCGGCCGGGGGTATGACTTGTCGCCGAAATGTAAATTTTAAGTGGTCAAACCGGGCGTTTCTCGAAAAAAAACTATACTTTTGCAACGTCGGCAGACGGCCTAAGGCCACCCTGCCCGGCGACATACAGGGTAAAACAAGGCGTTACCAGCGCGTTATCTTTCGTCTTTGAACTTCGCACATTCAAAACTACAAGAAGGAAACAGCCACGGCAACGCCCACAAGTGCGTACCTAAGCACGCGCAGAAGGCTCTTGCCGTCCGCACAGGACGGCAAGACCTTAACTGCCATGCTGCGGTAGATAAGGCATTGACGTGGGCTGTCTGGATTGCATACTACTTGTAGAGGGCAGTGCGAAGGCCTAAAGACGTGATATGCAAGGTCAGAACCCCACGTCTTTCTGTATGTCGGCTGTCTTGGATTTAGTAAAGTCTGGGCCTTGGGCGGTTAGGCTCTTACATCATTATATACTAACCGCCATGATACATATCGGCAACAAGATAGAGGAAGAACTGCGCCGGCAAGAGCGCAGCGTTGCGTGGTTCGCCCGCAAGCTGTACTGCAACCGGCAGAACGTCTACGACATATTCAAGCGCGAGAGTATCGACACCGCGCTCCTGCGCCGCATTTCCGGCATACTTGCCCACGACTTCTTCAAGGATCTCTCGGCCGACATGGCCGGGCGGTAACCCGCCTACGGCACTTTCCCATGCGTTACGCCCTTCCGTGTTACACGGTGTAACCCGTTGGTTTACAGTGCTATTGTTCTCATTACGGATGACAAACAATATATTACACATCCGTATATTTTTACCTTATACGCCGTTACCATCCTGCCAGTTTAAAGTTGTTAACTTTGCACTTGTCGAATTTTAATTATTGCAAACAACTTTGAATGTAATCTAAACGGCGACAGCATGTAATGCTTTCTGCTTGTGCTTTTAAGGCATATAAGTAAGAATCTGAATTTATTTATGCTGATAAGCTGTATTAGCTTGTTGCCGATGACTTTGCGCTTAGATGTTTTTACAAGAACAAATTATTTGATAAATGAGAAAATTATTGTTTACATTGTCGCTGTTGTTGTGGCAGATAAGTTCTTTTGCGCAATACAGCATCGAGGTGGGTTCTGTGGAATACCTCGAATTGGAGCCTCCGGCCGGCTACGTCAGAAGTGCCAACTGGCATTGTGACGAAGGACTTAAATTCACTGACCAGTCTGAAGTGGGAGCCATAGTGATGGTCGACCATTATTTCGAGGGTGCGGCTTACGTCACCTGTTCGTACGTTTACGAGTACCTTGGTTCGTATGACAACAATTATCATGCAGGCACGGGTAACGCCACTTTCAGGATAACATGCATCGGCGAGACGGTCACTCTCAGCGAGACAAACCTCTTGCTTGACCCCGGCGAGACGCACCGCCTGTCGTTTGTGAGGCGCAACAGCCACGGCACACCCACATGGACGTCCAGCAATGAGAGTGTAGCCACTGTTGACGAAAACGGCAGGGTGACAGCCATAGCTTCAGGCAACGCGAGGATTACGCTCGACCCTGTAGTCGGCCCGCCATGCTTTTGCAACGTAAGGGTTAGCTATATAGAGCCTACGGGAATGAGCCTCGAACCTGAAACAATGTCGTTGCTAGTCGGTGATAAAGGCCGGTTTACTTGCGAATTCACCCCTTCTGGAGCGTCAGCCGACGTAACATGGTCGTCGTCAGACGAGAGCGTGGCAAGCGTAAGCTCTACCGGTATGGTTACGGCCATTGGCGAAGGAACGGCCCGCATAACGGCAACCACTGACGGCGGGCTTACCGCTTCAGGCACGGTTGACGTTGTACCGGCTCCTGAAGCAGTGTCGCTTCCGGCCACGCAGGATGTTATTGTAGGGTATCGTTTCAAGCTGACACCGACGCTTACACCTACAAACGCCGTCACCACTTATAAGTGGAAAACGGCTGATGAGGCTATTGCCACCGTCGACGCGGAAGGCAAAGTGCGCGGATTGAAAAAGGGTACGACCACTGTTACCGTGACGACGGAGAACGGTAAGACTGCATCATGCAAGGTGACTGTCAAGGATGCGCCTGAAGGTATGGACTATCGTAATACCGAGCAAAAGGTTGACATACTTCTGAACCTCGCAAAAGACGCATGGGATAACTTGTTAAAATAGAAGAATATGAAAGCAAAAATATTATATGGATATTATATCCTTTTAGCCGTGTTGTGCTTGTCGGTTGTATCATGCAGTGACAGTGACGATGCCGATGCAGGCACGGGAAACCCGATTGACCCCGAGGAAGTAGGCAATATATTGGAAAAAGCCTCGAAGGACTGGGGCGCGTCGCAAAGTGAAATCCGTTCTTACATGCAGGGATTCCGGCAAGTTTCGGGAACGGCTGCCGACGTATTGCAGTTTGAGTCGCCGGGTAACGGTATAAGCATTGCGTACCGTTTTGCCGGAGACAGGCTGATGGCTACGACAGTGCTTATACCCGATGCCACGGGCAGTTTTGACTTTAAGTCGTTGATAGGGGGATATTCGTATGTCGGCGAGATTGCCGACGGCGATGTTTATGCCAACATTTCGGCCAACACGATGGCCGGAACGTGGCAGCCGGTAAGATGGGACGACGGATACGACGCTGTGGGCTACGCCCCTATAAAGACTGATGATTACGACTTTGTAGGCCCTGTCACCGTGACTACCGATACCGACGTGGAGACCGACATGTTCAAGGCTACGCTGTCGGGGAGCGTGGAAGGGGCCGAGGGCGATGTCCAGGTGGGATTCATGTACGGTATGGACAGCAACTTGCAGGAAGCGAAAACCGTGGCGGCGACCCCTAACGCCGACGGCAGTTTCAGCATAACGGTCAACGGACTGATTGACGACGCAGACTATTATTATTGCGCTTACGCCTTGTTTGACGGCATAACGTATATGGGCGACGTGCAGTCGTTCCACACTGAGCAGCTTACATACACGCTCGGAGGCAAGACTTTCAAGATGATAAAGGTTGAAGGCGGCCCCGACGGCGACTTCAGCATGATGCAGACAGAGATACCCCACGACCTCGACGTAGTGATTGGTTCAACATACATTGGCAACATCTGCGACCATGAACGAGGTGTAATCTTGTCGGAATTCAGGTCGTTTGTCTTAAAGTTGCGTGAGGAGACGGGCATACAGTTCCGCCTGCCGACGAAGGCTGAATGGCAGTATGCTGCCGCCGGGGGCAACAAGAGCAAGGACTACAGGTACAGCGGAAGCGACAATATCGGCGAAGTGGCGTGGTATAGCGGCAACAGCGGCGGTTCCGCCCATAGCGTAGCGGGCAAGGAGCCTAACGAGCTGGGCTTGTATGACATGTCAGGCAACTATCAGGAGGTATGCCTGAACGAGTCGTCCAATGAGTTCAACGTTGACGGCCCGATATGCGGAGGCAACTGGAGCGACGGTTCTTCGGATTGCACCGTACTGAGTTGGGAAAAAAGCCCTGATTCAGGCAAGCTGCCCGGAACGAATTACAAGGAGAAAAGCGCTTACGACTCTAATTACATAGCTGTGCGCCTTGTTTATTCAAGGAAATGAGATTCGGGCTTTGTTTTTCGCCATGTTGAGTGTAAAAGCAAGTCTTTTGCACCAAAGTAGGCACGAAGCCGTGATTATGTTAATGATATGTTGGTTTCTGAAAGGTGGCCTTTTACGGGCCGAAAGGCCGTCTTTTGCCTTGTAAAAGGCCACCTTTTGCAGTCTAAAAGGCGGCATATTGTAACTGTGCTGATAATCAACGGGTTAGATGCAGCTTTCCGTAAGTGAAATGATAGCATGTAAAACAAATAATATGTTGCGCACGACACGCACTGAGTGCATATCCGATTATGAAAAAGATTAAGGCATTTGCCATTGCGGCCGGCCTCGCCGTTGCGTCTGCTCTGTCGTCGTGCAGCGGCAGTTTCTGGCAGGGTATGGCTGCCGGACTTGGCAACATCAGCCGTCAGTCGATGTATTCCGGCGGCTCAAGCGGCGTAAGTTCTCCTACGTATACGGGCGGAAGCTATGGCACTATGAACGTTCCAACCCCGACGTTCACCACCGACTGGTCGTCGGCTCCGGCCACAGTGCCCGCTTACGGCGGCGTGTCTACGGGCACAAGCTCGTCAGGCTCTACCTACGGCGGCTCCTCCGGCTCGTCGTCAAGCGGAAAGAGCTGCCCATTGTGCTACGGCCTCGGCAAGTGCCGGACGTGCAACGGCAAGCAGTATTACCTTAACTCGCTGACCGGCAAGAACGTAGCCTGCCCCAACTGCACCAACGGTCTGTGCAGCAAATGCAGCGGCACGGGGCGCATCTGACGGGCGGCGGTTGCTTACGTAAACGGATTTTGCATGACAATAAATATAAAACAATTATTCGTAATATGAGAAATTTATTATCAGGCAGAGCCTGTGTGCCGTCATGGGCGACAGCACTTGCGCTGCTGTTGCTCGCGCTCCTGCCCGCAGGCTGCGGCAACAATGACGGACGCATGGCCGAGGTTGAGGCCGAGCGCGACTCGCTCAAGACACTGAACGAGAGCCAACGGCGCGACTTGAACGAGATGAACGTGGTGATAAACACCATTAACGCCGCTTTCGACTCTATTGCCGCAGCAGAAGGTATGCTTTTCGGTGACGGCAGGCAAGAGGTTGCGCCTACACGTTCGAGCGTGCTGCGCAATCTTGAAATGTTCGAGCAGGTGCTGCAAAGGCAGCACGCCAAGATTAACGAGCTGGACTCGCTGGTGGCCGCCGGGAAGGCCAGTTCGAGCATGAAGAGCCTCGTAGCCCACATGAAAGAGCAGTTGGCCGATAAAGACTCGCAGCTTTCCTCGCTGCGGAGTGAACTGGCCCGGCGCAATGTTGACATCTCGCGGCTGCGCCGCCAAGTGGCTTCGCAACGCTCGCGCATGGCCGAGCAAGATGCCACCATAGCCTCACTGGGCGACAAGACCGAGCGGCAGGCCAAGGCTCTGGCCGTGCAAGACCAAGAGATTAACAACGGCTACGTAATCATTGCCACCAAAGCCGTGCTCAAAGAGAAAGGAATAGCGCGGCGGCGCAAGATTATCGGCGACGGTCTGAAAGACCTCTCAAAATTCACGAAGATAGACATACGCCGCACAACGGAGCTTACATTCACGGCCAAGAAACCCCGTGTGCTTACTAATATGCCGCAGTCGGCCTACACGCTGACGGAGACAGCCAAGCGCACTTACACCCTGCGCATAACCAACCCCACGCTGTTCTGGGGCGCGTCGAGGGTGCTCGTAATACAGACTAACTAAAAACATACCATAATGAAAGCATCAACATTAAGACAGAGGCTGGCCGCCGCGGCGGCCGTTGTCATGCTGTGTGCCGCCAATGCAGGCGCACAGACGGCACAGAAGCACGTAGTGGAGCGCGGCGAGACGCTTGAGTCGATAGCCGTGCGCTACGGAGTGACAACAGAAGACATCTTGAAACTCAACCCCGATGCCGCCCAGTTTGTCTACGTGGGCATGGAGCTTGCGTTGCCCGCGAAGCCCGCCGCCACTGCCGCCAGTGACACGGCGCAGACAGCGCGGCCTGCCACTGCCGCGCCGACAGTGACCGAGGTGACCGACGAAAACGGCAGGAAAAGGTATGTGGCGACGGCGGAAGGGAATGCTGCGACAAGCGATGCAACACAAAGTGTGGCCAGAACTACGAGCGTCTGTATTGATTTCGGTTACAGCTTCGTTGACGACGGAGTGCTGGAGGGCACGCCGGTAACACTCCACGCTGCCATGGGTGCCAATTACCACATCACCGATGCCTTCTACGCCGGGGCGAGAATAGGCTATTTAGGTTCAATGCATTACGGTGATGTGGAATACAGTATGCACTTGATTACCATACCGATAGAGGCCGGATATGCCTTTACCTTTAAGGACGACAAGGAATTCGGCATCGCTCCCTTTGCCGGTTTCGATTTTAATATCGGCCTTACCGGAAAGACAAAGATTAAAGATGTAGGCGAGTATGATATGAAAATCGGCGGCAAGTTAGGCATGGCTTTCGCTTTAGGCCTCAGGCTCAAGCTGTGGGGAGGAAGTCTTACAGGTACATACCACATACCAATGAACGACCGCCAGAAAAGCTATTTCGGCAAGGACGGCTACTTCAGTTTATCTCTCGGTATTGGTTTCTGATGTCGGAATATTGTATACCTCAAAATCACGCATGACATATAAATATTTAAACAATCAATAAACAGTATTGAACCAATAATTTATTTAACAACTGAAAGCAATGAGGAAGTTAAGTTTTTACCTGATTTCGCTGTGCATGGCAATATCGTGCACGGCCTTGTTTACCGCCTGTGGCGATGATGACGATGATGATGACCGCAAGCGTCCGGGCACGGAAGGCTCTTACGGCGACGACTCTGACGGTGACGACAGCGACGATGAAGGCGAATTGAACTGGTTTACTTGCGTAACGTGCAAGGGCCGCGGCTACTGCTATTTGTGCGGCGGCGACGGCGTGGATGCCGCAGGCCGCGAGTGTGATTACTGTGAGGGCAGCGG
>CAJMAO010000063.1 GCA_905211345.1 uncultured Prevotella sp. | reverse complement strand
CCTGTTCGGCTTCGACCAAGATGCCGACGCCGAGGCCAACATCCCGCATGACCCGAGGTTCACCTTCGTGAGGAGCAACTTCAGGTATTTGGACAACTGGATGAGGTATCACGGCGTGGAACGTATCGACGGACTGATAGCCGACCTCGGCGTGTCGAGCCACCATTTCGACGACGCGGAGCGTGGATTCTCGTTCCGTTTCGACGCTCCGCTCGACATGCGCATGAACAAGCGCGACGGCCGGACGGCCGCAGACGTGCTCAATAAGTATGACGAGGCGAGGCTGGCCGACGTGTTTTACCTGTACGGAGAGCTGCGCCAGTCGCGCAAGCTGGCCTCGGCCGTGGTGAAGGCGCGCGCCGCCAAGCCTATTGTTACGACGCAAGACCTGCTTGACGCAACGTCGGCGTTGTTCCGAAAGGAGCGTGAGAAGAAAGACATAGCAAAAATGTTCCAAGCGCTCAGGATTGAGGTGAACGGCGAGATGACGGCCCTGCGCTGTATGCTCGGTGCCGCCACGCGGCTCATAAGGCCGGGCGGCAGGCTGGCGGTGATAACATACCACAGTTTGGAAGACCGCATGGTAAAGAACGTAATACGCACGGGCAATGCCGAGGGAACGGTCGAGCAGGATTTTTTCGGGCGCGTGTCGGCTCCTTTTGCGGCGGTAAACAACAAGGTGGTAACGCCCGGCGAGGCCGAGCTTGAGGCCAATCCGCGCAGCCGCAGCGCGAAACTGAGGATTGCGGAAAGAAGGGAATACACTGAATGAGCGGAGAAGACATCATAAAGAAAGACGGAAAACAGGCGCAGGCAACCGCCCCCGCCGACGACAAGAAGCCGCTGGCGCTGAAGGAAGTGATACGCGAGCAGGCCACCGAGGAGGACGCCCCGCTGTCGGCCAGCTATACTTTGCGCAGGATTTTGGGCGGCGACTTTCTTACAGCCGAGGTCATGCGCCGTCAGATCGGCGTCATAATACTTGTCGCCTTCCTGACGATGATATATATATCCAACAGGTACAGCTGCCAGCAAGACCTGCTCGAGATAGACCGTTTGAAGACAGAGCTGAAGGACGCGAAGTACAAGGCCCTTGCAAGTTCCAGCGAATTGACCGAGATGTGCCGCGAGAGCAACGTCTTGGAGATGTTGAAAAACAATGAGGACAGCGTGCTTCAGATACCCACGCAGCCCCCTTACATAATAACAGTTCCGGCAAATGGGCAGTAAGTTTGATAGGAAAAAGATAATAAGACGCTATAAGGTGGTGGCTTACGCCATGGTGGTGGTCGGGCTGGCCATCATCTGCAAGGTGGTGTATATAGCCACGGTGAAGCGCAGCTACTGGATGGAAGTGGCCTCGATGCTGACGAGAGACAGTGTCGACGTCAAGCCTGTGCGAGGCAACATATTGAGCTGCGACGGCCGGCTTATGGCCAGCTCGCTGCCTGAGTACCGCCTGTTCATGGACTTCAAGGCCGGAGGCGACGACAACGAGACGCGCGACTCGTTATGGGAAGCCAAGGTTGACAGCATCTGCATGGGCCTGCACGAGATCTTTCCGGAGAAAACCGCGGCCGAATTTAAGAAACATCTTGAGAAAGGACGCGCCAAGGGCAGCCGCCATTGGCCAGTGTGGAGGCGGCGTGTAAGTTACAGCACGTTCTCGGAAGTTAAGCAGTTGCCCATATTCAACCTGTCAGCCAACAAGGGCGGGTTCCACTTCGAGAAGTTCAACGCCCGCCAGAGGCCGTTCGGCTCGCTGGCTAAGCGCACCATAGGCGACCTTTTCGGCGCCAAGGACACCGCCCAGTTCGGGCTAGAACTGTCATACGACTCCATTCTGCGAGGCAAGGTCGGCAAGATAAACCGCCAAAAGGTAAGGAACAAGTTTCTTGACATCACCGTGCAAGACCCCGTCAACGGTGCCGACATAGTCACCACGATCGATGTCAACATGCAAGACCTTGCCGAGCGTTCGCTTATCGATGAGCTGAAGAAAATCAACGGAAACGTGGGCGTGGCGATAGTAATGGAGGTGAAGACGGGCGACATCAAGGCCATAGTAAACATGACAAAGTGTGCCGACGGGGAGTATTACGAGATAAAGAACAGTGCCGTTTCCGACTTGCTTGAGCCTGGCTCGGTGTTCAAGACGGCGTCTATAATGGTGGCGCTTGACGACGGAGTGGTCGACACTACGTACACTGTCGACACTGGAAGCGGCATCTGGGACATGTACGGAGCCAAGATGCGCGACCACAACTGGCACCGTGGCGGTTACCAAGTGCTGCGCCTTCCGCAGACGTTGGAATACAGTTCGAATATCGGCGTGAGCCGTATCATCGACAAGTTTTACGCCGACAATCCCGAGAAATTCGTGCAAGGCATCGACCGTATAGGGTTGCGCACCGACTTGAAGCTGCCAATCGTAGGCTATGCTCCGCCGCGTATCCGTATGCCGAAGAAGAACAAGCGCGGACAGTACGTCAACTGGAGTAAGACCGCCCTGCCGTGGATGAGCATAGGATATGAGACCCAGGTGCCGCCGATTTCCACCCTTACGTTTTACAACGCGATAGCCAACAACGGCACAATGGTGCGCCCGAGGTTCGTGAAAGCCGTGATGAAGGACGGTCAGGTGATACAGGAGTTTCCTACGGAAGTGATAAAGCAGCGCATCTGTAAGGAGAAGACGCTGCGCGAGATACAGACAATATTAGAGCATGTGGTAAGCCAAGGCTTGGGCAAGAGGGCCGGTTCGCAGTCGTTCAAGGTCGCAGGCAAGACCGGGACGGCGCAGATTTCCAAGGGCGCGGGCGGCTATAAGGCCGGTACGGTGAACTATCTGTTGAGCTTCGCGGGCTACTTCCCTGCCGACAATCCGCGTTACAGCTGCATCGTATGCATACAGAAATCGGGCCTGCCTGCGTCGGGAGGAGGCATGAGCGGTCTTGTGTTCCACAACATAGCGGAAGGAATAATGGCGCAAAGCCTGAAACTCGACGTGGCCGACGCACGTGACTCGCTTTCCATTCTTGTGCCCGACGTGAAGGGCGGCGACCTGATTGCGGCCGATTACGTGCTCACCCACTTAGGTATTCCTACCAACAAAGACTGGGACGGAGACTATACCAAGGGCAACCCGATATGGGGCAGGGGCGTGAAGAACGCCTCGAGCGTGGCTCTTACGAAAGCTGCTGTGTGTGCTGACGATGTCGTGCCCGACGTGATTGGCATGGGAGCGCGCGATGCCGTGTACGCCCTTGAGAGCCGCGGGGTGAAGGTCAGGATTGACGGACGCGGCAAGGTGACCCACCAGAGCCTCGCTCCGGGCGGCAGGATAAGGAAGGGTGAAAGGTGTATTCTCAAACTGGAACTATAAAATAAGACAAGCATGACATTAAAAGAGCTTATGAACGGCATCGCCACCGTGAGCGTAACGGGCGGTGTTGATATTGAGATAACCGGCGTTGACATCGACTCGCGCCGTGTCGCGGGCCATTTGTTCGTAGCTATGCGCGGAACGCAGACCGACGGCCACGCATATATAGGCAAGGCCGTGGCTCAGGGGGCCGCCGCCGTGCTGTGTGAGACGCTGCCCGAGGATATTGCCGAGGGCGTGACTTACGTACAGGTGGAGTCGACAGAGGATGTCGTGGGCGAGGTGGCGACGACATTCTACGGTGCCCCTTCACGCAAGTTGAAGCTCGTAGGCGTAACCGGAACGAACGGAAAGACCACCATCGCCACCTTATTATATAATATGTTCCGCAAGCTGGGCTACCGTTGCGGCCTGCTGTCTACCGTCTGCAACTACATCGAGGACGAGCAGATACCGACGACACATACCACCCCCGACCCTATAGAGCTTAACCAGCTGCTGGCGCGCATGGTTGAGGCCGGATGCCAGTACGCATTCATGGAGTGCAGCTCGCACGCCATAGCGCAGAAGCGCATAGGCGGACTGAAGTTTGCCGGAGGCATATTCACCAACCTTACGCGCGACCACTTGGACTACCACAAGACGTTCGAAAACTACCGCAACGCAAAGAAAGCCTTTTTCGACAGCCTGCCGAAAGGTTCTTTCGCCATAACGAACGCCGACGACAAGAACGGCATGGTGATGGTGCAGAACACCAAGGCGACGGTGAAAACATACTCTACGATGAAAATGGCCGACTTCCGCGCCAAGATTCTTGAGTGCCATTTCGGCGGCATGTACCTCGAGATTGACGGCCGCGAGGTGGGCGTCCAGTTCATCGGCAAGTTCAATGTGAGCAACCTGCTGGCCGTCTACGGCGCGGCGGTGATGCTCGGACAGAAGGCCGACGACGTGCTCGTGGCAATGAGCACGCTGCACAGTGTCAGCGGAAGGCTCGACCCCGTGCACTCGCCCGAGGGCTACACGGCTATCGTTGACTACGCCCATACGCCAGACGCGCTGGAAAACGTGCTCAACGCCATTCACGAAGTGCTTAACGGCAAGGGCGAGGTTATAACCGTGTGTGGGGCCGGCGGCAACCGTGACAAGGGCAAGCGGCCGCTTATGGCGCAGGAGGCCGTGAAGCATAGCGACCGCGTTATCATTACAAGTGACAATCCGCGTTTCGAGGAACCGCAGGATATCATCAACGACATGCTGGCCGGACTGAACGCAAGGCAGATGAAAAAGGTAATCAGCATAGTCGACCGCAGGGAGGCGATACGCGCCGCCTGCATGATGGCTAAGAAGGGAGACGTGATACTGGTGGCGGGTAAAGGCCATGAGAACTATCAGGAAATACGCGGCGTGAAGCATCACTTCGACGACAAGGAAGTGCTCAGGGAGATATTTGCGGAAGGGTAATAGCCAACCGCAAGCTGCCTGACATCCGGCTACAAACACCCTGACACCCACCCCACCCCTCCCGAAGGGAGGGAGCTTGGATTGCTTTTGCGGCAGGGGGCGCATACGGCTAATTAGGCTTATCAGGCCCATCGGGCCTATAAGCCCAATAAGAAAAATGAGCCAAATACGCCAAATAAAAACGGCAATACAGGCAGCCTTGCAATCCGCTGATTATCAGTACCTTTGCAAAAGGCCGCAAATCGCACTGCAAAAGGCCGTCTTTCAGCCGCCAAAAGGCCGCCTTTTACAAGGCGAAAGACCGCAAATTGGAAAATTAAATATTAACAAGTAAAAATTAAAAACAGCGCAAACGGCAAGGCATTTGTCCTTTAACTCCTTAGCGAGTGCAGCGAGCGATAACTCCTTTAACTCCTCTAACTCCTAAAAAAGAACTCCTTTAACTCCTAAAAAGATTATGTTATACTATCTATTCCGTTTCTTGGAGCAGTTCGGCATACCGGGCGCCCACATGTGGGGATACATCTCGTTCAGGTCTCTGCTGGCACTGATACTGGCGTTGGTCATCTCGGCTTGGTTCGGCGAGAAGTTCATCAAGTACCTGAAGGGGAAACAAATCACCGAGACGCAGCGCGACGCCAAGATAGACCCTTTCGGCGTAAAGAAAATCGGAGTGCCGTCGATGGGCGGCGTAATCATCATCGTCGCCATACTCGTGCCGGTGTTATTGCTGGGCCGTATGCGCAATATCTATCTCATACTGATGATCGTCACTACCGTATGGCTCGGCTTTCTGGGCGGCCTCGACGATTATATCAAGATATTCAGGCGCAACAAGGAGGGACTGCCCGGCCGCTTTAAGATTGTGGGTCAAATCACCATCGGCCTGATTGTCGGCCTGGTGTTATGGTATAGTCCGGACGCAAAAATCAACGAAAACCTTGCCATAGAGAAACAGGACGGTCAGGAAATGGTGGTGAAACACAGGCCGGAGGCCCGCAAGTCGCTCAAGACAACCATCCCATTCGTCAAGGGCCACAACCTCGATTACGCCAACCTGATGAACTTCTGCGGCAAGTATAAGACCGCCGCCGGCTGGGTGCTGTTCGTCATAATGACGATATTCGTTGTCACGGCTGTGTCAAACGGCGCCAACCTTAACGACGGAATGGACGGCATGTGCGCCGGCAACTCGGCCATAATAGGCGTCGCGCTGGGCATCTTCGCCTACGTGTCGAGCCACATAGAATACGCCGCTTACCTTAACATTATGTACATTCCGGGGTCGCAGGAGCTTGTGGTGTTCATGTGCGCGTTCATCGGCGCCCTCATCGGTTTCCTGTGGTACAACGCGTATCCGGCGCAAATCTTCATGGGAGACACCGGCTCGCTGACTATCGGCGGCATAATAGCAGTGTGCGCAATAATCATCCATAAGGAGCTTATGCTGCCCATCTTGTGCGGTATATTCTTTGTCGAGAGCCTCAGCGTCATCATGCAAGTGTGGTACGCCAAGGCTGGAACGCGCCGTGGAGTGAAGCAGCGCATGTTCAAGCGCGCCCCCCTGCACGACACGTTCCGCACCCAGCAGGAGCAGCTCGACCCTGAAATTAAGTATCTGTTCAAGAAACCAAAAGGGGCTATACACGAGTCGAAGATAACCATCCGTTTCTGGATTGTCACCATAATCCTCGCGGCCCTGACAATAATAACATTGAAGATAAGATAAAAGAAGAATCCCCCTCCCGGCTTCCCCGAGGGGAGGAGCTTGCCCAAACGAAGAAAGAACAGCAACAAAAGAAACTTTGCCCCTCCCCTCGGGGAGGCAGGGAGGGGGCTTAACACAGACAACATGAAACGCATTGTAATACTTGGAGCAGGAGAAAGCGGCGCAGGAGCTGCCGTATTGGCAAAGAAAGAAGGCTTCGACGTGTTTGTTTCCGATATGTCGGAAATAAAAGACAAATATAAGAAACTTCTCGACTCGCACGGCATAGCGTGGGAGGACGGGCATCATTCAGAAGATAAGATCCTTAACGCCGACGAGATCATAAAAAGCCCCGGCATACCCAACGACGCGCCTATGGTAAGGAAATGCGTGGAGAAAGGCATCCGCATAATCAGCGAAATAGAGTTTGCCGGGCGTTATACTCACTCTAAGATGATATGCATAACGGGCAGTAACGGCAAGACTACGACCACTTCGCTCATTTACCACATATTCAAGAGCGCCGGCTACGATGTCGGACTGGCTGGCAACATAGGCAACTCGCTAGCTCTGCAGGTGGCCGAGGAGCCGCATGAATACTACGTCATAGAGCTTAGTTCTTTCCAACTTGACAACATGTACGACTTCCGCGCCAACATCGCGATACTTCTTAACATAACGCCCGACCATCTGGACCGCTACGATAACTGCATGCAGAACTACGTGGACGCCAAGATGCGTATCCTGCAGAACCAGACGGTGGACGACGCCTTCATCTATTGGAACGACGACCCGGTAATCCGCCGCGAGCTGAAAAAGTATGACATAAAGGCCATACAGTATCCTTTCTCCGAACTGAAGGAGGTTGGCTCGATAGGCTACATTGAGGAGGGACAGTACAAGATAGAGAAACCTACGCCGTTCAACATGGAACAAGAGGAACTGAGTCTTACCGGAAAGCATAACATATACAACTCTCTCGCGGCCGGAATAGCCTCTGACGTGGCCGGTATCAAGAAGGAATTCATACGCAAGAGCCTTAGTGATTTCCCCGGCGTGGAGCACCGGTTGGAGAAAGTTACCAAGGTTGCCGGCGTGCAATACGTCAACGACTCCAAGGCTACTAACGTCGACGCGTGCTGGTATGCGCTTGAAAGCATGAAGACTCCGGTGGTCTTAATACTCGGCGGAAAGGACAAGGGCAATGATTACAACGCAATAAAAGACCTTGTCAAGGAGAAGTGCGTGGGTCTTGTTTACTTAGGGGCCGACAACACGAAGCTGCACGGTTTCTTCGACGGAATGGGCATACCCGTGCGCGACACACATTCGATGAAAGACTGCGTGGCCGCCTGCTACGAAATGGCCCGCCCCGGCGATACGGTTCTTCTCAGCCCCTGCTGCGCCAGCTTCGACCTGTTCAAGAACATGGAAGACCGCGGCGAACAGTTCAAGGCGCTCGTAAGGGCGCTTTAGGTAATTAAGAGTTAAGATTTAAGAGTTAAGAAAATATGGCTTGCTGTTTTGAAGCGAAGGCGTTATTTCTTAATTATTAACTCTTAACATTTAATTCACCAAGGCATATTTTCTTAATTCTTAACTTATAATTCTTAATTTTCTTGATGTTAAAAGACAAGACAACAGAAGGCAAATTCAAGGGCGACGCGGTCATTTGGACGGTGTTTTTCTTCCTTTGCGTCATCAGTATAATCGAGGTTTTCAGCGCGTCGAGCAACCTTTCGTTCAAGACAGGCAACTATCTCGGCCCCGTCTTGAAGCACTGCGCGCTGCTGGCCGTGGGCGTGGTGGTGGTGATTTGTACGATGAACATAAAGTGCCGCTACTTCAAGATAGTCACTCCGTTTGCCTTGTTACTGTCGTTCCTGCTGCTTATCATCGTGCTTTGCGTCGGCGAGAGCACCAACGGCTCGCAGCGTTGGATTGATTTTTTAGGCATACAGTTCCAGCCGTCAGAGCTTGCCAAGGGAGCTTTGATACTCGCCACGGCGCAGATCCTCAGCGCGATGCAGACCCCGACGGGTGCCGACAAGCGCGCGTTTAAATATATTCTGGGCATAACCATACCTATGGTTTTCTTCATAATGCTTGAGAATTTGTCTACCGCAGTGCTGCTTTGCACGGTCATTTTCCTCATGATGTTTATCGGCAAGGTGCCCAAGGTGCAGCTGGGACGCCTGCTAGGTGTCGTCATGCTGGGGCTTGCCTTGGTGGTAACGATGGTAATGGTGTTCGGCCATGACAAGGAGAGGGAGGCCGCCGGGCAAGGCAATCAGGTAATGGTGCAGCAGGTGGAGGAGAAGGAGGAAAGCGGCATAGAGAAGGTTTTCCACCGTTTCGACACGTGGAAAGCGCGTATAGACAATTTCCTTGCCAACGATTATGTGCCGCCTCAGGAGTACGACATCAACGGCCGCGACGCCCAGACGGGTCACGCCAATATAGCCATCGCCTCGTCAAACCTGATAGGGAAGGGTCCGGGCAACTCCGTCGAGCGCGACTTCCTGTCGCAGGCTTTTTCTGATTTCATCTATGCGATAATCATCGAAGAAATGGGCATTTTCGGCGCGGCGTTCGTCTGTATGCTGTATATCTTCCTGCTGTTCCGCACGGCCACTATCGCAAACCGTTGCGCCAATACGTTTCCTGCGCTGCTTATAATGGGCTTCGCGCTGCTGCTTGTCATTCAGGCGCTGTTCAACATGGCCGTGGCCGTAGGTCTCGTGCCCGTCACGGGACAGCCTTTGCCGCTGATAAGCAAGGGCGGAACGTCGACGATTATCAACTGTGTGTACATCGGAGTGATACTAAGCGTCAGCTATTCGGCCAAGAAAAAAGACGAAGCCGACACCCCGTTGAGCGGCCAGCCGTTGCCTTACGTCCAGGAGTAAAGAACATTCCGTTTTGCAAAAGGGGTTCATCCGCAGTTCAGGTGTATGTGTTGAAATAAAAAAGCGGAAGTTGCAGTA
>CAJMAO010000062.1 GCA_905211345.1 uncultured Prevotella sp. | reverse complement strand
GGCATCCAGGTTTTCCGCCGCGATCTTCTTTAATTCATCCCACGCAAAAATCACGTTGTAGCCATCTACCAGCAGGTACTCCGGCCCGCTGGGCGGCGGTGCAGCGGGGATACGGTTCTGGCTTGGCCCCACACTGCGGAAGGCTTTGCGCGCGGCAAGCTGGTCATGCTGACCTGCGGCTTCCCCCCGGCGCTTGATTGGCCCATAGGTGCGCTCAAAAATCGCCAGCAGCTCCTTATCTTGTTCCAGCGTGCCCCGGTAGGCGGCGGCCCGGCGGCGACGGTCGTTGGCGTCAGCCTGCCCGGCAGCGTCCTCGTCGGCGGCGGGGGTGCCACTTAAGCGGCGTTCCAGCCCGCTGGACACATGGGCGCGGGTGGGGACCTCATCCCACTTGACGAGATACCCGGCCCCATGTGCGCAAAACACAGAGTCAGCCGGGTTTTCGGTGTCGGCGTCCGGGTCATAGCCCACGGCGGCAAGCACCTCGTCGGCGTTGTGGCAGGTGTCGTACCCGGCAGGCAGCACGGCCCAGCGGCCCAGGCCGTGGGTGTAGGCCGCGACCTCCCGCGCATAGCCCCGCGCGGTGGCCACCGGCAGGCGGCCTGTCAGCCGCACGGTGTTTTCGGATTTCGGCAGCGTCTCGGGCGCTTCAAAGCTGCCGCACATCCGCTGCACATCGGCCATGGCGCGGCCCAGCGCCTCGCACTGCGCGAAGGTGTCGTTGTTGAGGCTTTGTTTCATCTCAACCGGCGTGCCTACAGGCTCGAACTTCAGCTTCTGTTCGTTCCACTCCTTTATCCTGCCGGCCGCTTTGCCCGCCCATGCGTAGCTTCCGAACCAGCCTAAGTAGTGCTTGTTCTTTATGTCCTTGCCTGCCAGCTCGCTGAGCAGCACCTCCATTTCGTGGTAAAGCCCGGCGTTGTAGGTCGGCGCGCCTACTATCAGGCCGCGGTAGCGGAACACGTCGCGGATGATATACGAGTGGTGAGTCTTTGATACGTTGTACATCACGATGTTCTTGATGCCCGCCTGACTGGCGGCGCGCGCTATGACTTCGGCCATGCGCTCGGTGTTGCCGTACATTGTGCCGTAACATATCACGATGCCTTCTTCAGTCTCGTAGCGGCTCAGGCGGTCGTATATGCCGACAACCTTGTCTATATAGTCGTGCCATACGGGTCCGTGGGTCGAGCAGATGTAGTCCAGCTTCACCCCGGCGAGCTTCTTCAGCGCGTTCTGCACGGGCGTTCCGTACTTGCCTACGATGTTGGAGTAGTAACGTATCATTTCCAGCCAGAACGTGTCGCAGTTTATCTCAGAGTCTATGATGCCGCCGTTAAGCGCGCCGAAGCAGCCGAACGCGTCGCCCGAAAACAGCGTTCCTGTGGTGGTTTCGAGCGTAACCATCGTCTCGGGCCAGTGCACCATCGGCGTGAGGACGAACTTCAGCTCGTGGCGGCCGAGGCTGAGCGTAGAGCCTTCGGCCACTTCAAGCTCGTCGGTGGTTATGCCATAGAAGCCCGCGATCATGCCGAACGTCTTTTTGTTGGCCACGATTTTCACTCCGGGATAGTACTTGCGTATCAGCTCGATGGCACCGCTGTGGTCGGGCTCCATGTGGTTTATAACGAGATAGTCAATCTGCCTGTCGCCCAATATCTCGCGGATGTTCTTCAGGTAGGGCATGAAGAAGTCTACCTCCACTGTGTCGATGAGGCATACTTTGTCGTCGTCAATCAGGTAAGAGTTGTACGACACTCCGTTAGGCAGCGGCCACAGGCCCTCGAATAGCTCCTTGTTGCGGTCGTTAACGCCTACGTAATAGATTTTATCAGTAATTTCAATCATGTATGTATTGTTTTTAGTTGTTGTTCCGTCATTAGTTCATCAGCTCTTGCTTCATGACATTCTTGAATTCTGTGTCAATGGAGTTGCTGATGCTCTTGTTGTATTTTGTCGAAAAGGCGCTGGCATAGAGAATGATGTCATTCCATGTTTTTCCGAATATTACGCTATCCAGCATGCTGTATTTCATGCTGTTGCGTACACCAAAGATGTGATACCATTGCACGCAGAGCCGCAGTCATGGGGCTTACGGGTCGCATATCTTCGAATATTATATCGAGAAAGGTTCCACCTATTCCTATTATTCTGTGCATATTAGTTATAAATCTTTTGTTTTGACTGTAAAGTCATGCAATATTATGATAATTGTTATTTTGTTTGAATGTTATTATAATATAAATTATTCAATCTGATGATGAGACGGTTTCTATGTCATTCAGCAACCTTACAATGGATCTTCCTACGGCGTATGCGAGGTTTACTGGTACGGCGTTACCTATTTGCCGGTATTGTGATGTAAGGTTTCCTGCAAACTGCCAGTCATCTGGAAAAGTCTGTATTCTTGCGTATTCCCTTACGGTTAGCGGCCTTGTTTCTATAGGATGGCAACGTTCTGTTTGTTTTTGGGCAGGTGCGCATGTCAACGTCAGGCTCGGTTCATCAAGCGACAGTCGTCTTGCCATTCCAGTCTTTCCTCCTTCGAGGCGATAGCTTCCACCCATATATTCGCGTTGGATGTTCTCTGGCAGGTCACGCCAATAGCCTCCCATCGGCACAAGTTCCATTATTTTACGTTTCTTTTCCGGGTAACGTTGACCGTCTGAAGGTGGAACATCACAATCATAGAGTTCCCCTTTATAGAATGTATCCCTTAAAGTCACGATTCTATAATAAGGTGAAGGCCAATGATAGTCGGCTTTCTTTGCAAGGTCGTTGCGTATTGCAACCATTATAAGGCGTTCGCGCTTTTGTGGAACTTTGTATTTTATGGCTTGCAATACACATGGTTCTATAAGAGTATAGCCCAATTCAGCAATGACGTTGCGGATTACTTTCAGCGTCTTTCCTCCGTCGTGTGAAGCCAGTCCTTTTACATTTTCGCAGAGAAAAACTTTCGGACGTACTTCTTTTACTGCCCGTGCAAGTTCGAAGAACAGTGTACCGCGCGCATCGTCAAAGCCTCCCTTGTTACCTGCATAGCTGAAGGCTTGACATGGAAAGCCTCCTGTAATCAAGTCAACTTTATCCTTGTATTTGTCGAAATGCAGGTTGTGTATGTCTCCTTCTGCCACGTGCCATGCCGGACGGTTGCGGCGTAGTGTCTCACAGGCATCGTGGTTGACCTCATTGAGCATCAGATGGTGTATTCCGGCCATGCTCATTCCGAGGGCGAGGCCGCCCGCTCCTGCAAAGAGTTCAATGCTTGTATAATCACGCAATGGACGTGTTCTCATCTCCTCGTTCCACGCAGAGTTGACCATCTCCTTTATTTGTGGCACGCTGAGTAAGTCTTTTGTCAGGAAATATTTGTGTCCATTACCGTCATCATGGGGCACGAATTTGCCGTTGCGCTCCCATTTCAGTAGCGTAGCTTTGGATACTCCCATTATGTCTGCGAAGTTGGAGGCGGATATTGTGTCTGTTCTCATTTCCCTAAAAGTTTTCAAAGCCCTCGTATGTTTTGAATGCCAGCAGGTATAGGCTTTTATAGAAATCAGTCTTGTCAAGCTCGTCATAAACGGTCGTTGTCAGCATCGTGGCAGGGTCTTCTGATATGACATCGTCCAACACGTCAGGAAGAACCTTGCAAAGTTTGAAAAATGCGAGCTTGTCATTAAAGACTTTCCCATAAAATTTGTCTATTGACATACGCCTTATCCGTTCGTGCGAGAATTTCTCTTTGTGTCCATTGCTGTTTACCGTTACTTTCCATACAATGTCCTGTGACCGTTTTGCAATTACTTCCACAAGCAGGCAGACAGCCTTGTCGTCACGCAATATTTTGTTTTGCATCTTTATATATGTGTCCGACCCACTTGAACTGTTCATCGTATTGTGCTTGTTTTTCATCTCCACATATATGTGCAGCTTGTCATTCAGAACGTCGAAACCTCCCTGTTGGCCGTTTTCCGGCACAATCCAGCCATTCCCGGCATATTTGAAAAGGTGTTGGTGGAAGTACCCTATGCAGTTGTTGTTTGACTTGTCTATTTGTCTTATGCACTCCGATTTTATTGTTTCTTCCAATGATTGTCCGTATATTTTTGAATCAAACGTCAATTTGATGGGGTCTATTAGGTTTTTGTTGAATTCTTTTAGGTTAATGCTGCGCCTATATTGCATCGCCGTATTCCTTACATGGTTGAAGATGTCTTCGTTTGAGATAAATCCAAGATTATAGTTCTTCATCGTCAAAATCCTATATTTGTTGTATTTTGCAAAGTTACTAAAAAAATGTTTTTGTATGTCGCATATCGTGTTAAACTCGTGAAAAACCCGTATTTTTGCATCTTGGATTATGAAATACAACACTTACACTTTAGGCTGCGGGCTGCGCGTGATACATCTTGCGTCGGCCTCGCCTGTGGTATATTGCGGTTTCGGGGTGCGCGCCGGCACGCGCGACGAGCTGCCGGGCGAGGAGGGCTTGGCACACTTCTGCGAACATGCCACGTTCAAGGGCACCGTGCGACGCCGCCCGATGCAGGTGCTCAACTGCTTGGAGAGCGTGGGCGGCGACCTTAACGCTTTCACGAATAAGGAGGACACGGTGTTTTACGCGGCTATACTGAGGGAGCACCTGCCGCGCGCCGTCGACCTGCTGTGTGACATCGTGCTGCGCAGCACGTATCCGCAGGCCGAGCTTGAGAAGGAAATCGAGGTGGTGTGCGACGAGATTGAGAGTTACAACGACTCGCCTGCCGAGCTTATTTACGACCAGTTTGAGAACGTGGTGTTCGACGGTCATCCCCTCGGCCACAACATTCTTGGCACTCAAGACCGGCTCAGGCGTTATACGAGCGACGACGTAAAGCGCTTTACCGGGCGGTTCTACCGCCCCGAGAACGCGGTGTTTTTCGCCTACGGCGACATCAGTTTCAACCGCTTGGTGAGGCTTCTTGAGAAGGCGACGTCCGACTTCCCCGTATGCGCCCCGTTGCGCGAAGGGCGCGGCGCGGCCGCCGTTCCGCCTTACGAACCGCGTTTGGAGACGATAAACCACGGCACGCATCAGGCTCACGTGATGATAGGCAACCGCGCCTACGGCGTACACGACGTCCGCCGTTTTACGCTTTACCTGATGAACAACATGCTCGGCGGCCCGGGCATGAACGCCCGCCTGAACATCGCCTTGCGCGAGAAGCACGGACTGGTGTACACCGTCGACAGCTCGATGGTTGCCTATTCAGACACCGGCCTGTGGTGTGTCTACTTCGGATGCGACCCTCACGATGTGGCGAAGTGCCGCCGCCTTGTGGCGCGCGAGCTTGACAAGATGGCCTCGAAGCCACTGTCCGCCACAGCTTTAGCCGCCGCCAAGCGGCAGATAAAGGGGCAGATAGGCGTGGCGTGCGACAACCGTGAGAGCTTCGCCATAGATTTAGGCCGCAGCTATTTGCACCACGGCATAGAGAAAGACCCCGCCCGCCTCATGGCGCGCGTCGACGAGGTGACGGCCGAAGGCATACAGGCCGTGGCCCGGGAAGTGTTCGCCAAGGACAGGCTTACCACGCTTATGTTCGTATGAAAAAATATTTTTAAGCCATGATTTTCCGCCGTTTTCAAGGCTGTTTGTCATGACCGGCTAACATGTTGATAATCAGACGCTTTGCAAAAGGCCACCTTTTAGCTTGTAAAAGGTGGCCTTTTGCGTTGCGATTTGCGGCCTTTTGGAAGGTAAAAGACGGCCTTTCGCGCGGGCGTCGGTTGCGGGTGTAACTACTTTTAACGTGCGGACATGATTTTGTGCGGCGGAAAATGGCTATTTTTGCATGTCCGTTTGACTTGAAAAAGAACTATAAGAAATGGAAATAAATTACAAGATACAGTTTCCTTCGATGATGAGGGGCAAGACTGTTCTTTACGTTCACGGCTTCGCCTCGTCGGGCAGTTCGGGCACGGTGGCCAAGTTGCGCGAGATGATGCCCGGTGCCAAGATCGTAGCTCCCGACCTTCCGCTGCATCCGGCCGAAGCCTTCGAGCTGCTCGAAGCCACCTGCGCCGAGGCCGACCCCGACCTCGTCATAGGCACGTCGATGGGCGGAATGTACGCCGAGATGCTCTACGGCAGGGACAGGATACTGGTAAACCCGGCTTTCCAGATAGGCGACACCATGCTTAAGCACGGTATGCTGGGCCACAACACTTTCCTTAACCCGCGTCAGGACGGCGTGCAGGAGTTCATAGTGACCAAGGCCCTTGTCGAGGAATACAAGGAGATGACGCGCCGTTGCTTCTCGGCCGTGACCGAGGAGGAGAGCCGTGACAGGGTGTTCGGCCTGTTCGGCGACGAAGACGAGCTTGTACACACCATGCCGCTGTTCGCCTCGCATTACCGCAACGCCATCAGTTTCCACGGCGGCCACAGGATGAATGACAGCGTGCTGCTGCACTCCGTGATACCCGTTATCCGCTGGATTGACGACCGCCGGTCGGGTCGCCAGCGGCCTATTGTCTACATCGGCATCGACGCCATGCGCGACAGCCGAGGCAACCAGCAGTCGAGCGCGATGAAGGCGCTGGGCTTCCTGCTTGAGTATTACGACGTTTACATCGTCGCCCCGTCGCCTTCATACGGCGATGATTACGTGGCCGGAGTTACCGATTGGGTTAACGACGTGGTCAACGTGCCCGCTTGGAACCACCTGATATTCACCAACCGTAAGGACCTTCTTTACGGCGACTATCTCATCGACCCGTCAACCGACTGCGGAGCGGCCGACTTCTCGGGCACTCTCGTCCGCTTCGGCGACGACACTTTCAAGACTTGGGAGGAGATAATAGAGTATTTTGGCCGCCTGGGAGGACAGTAAACAATTCATAATTCACAATTCATAATTCATAATCGCCTTTTCAGATTGCGCTTCACGGCGTGCGATATTTGTGAATTATGAATTGTGAATTCATGAATTATGAATTATAATCATGAATTATCTTTTCGTCCGCATACTCGAAATAATCAGCATCCGTGACTCCGCAGGGCCGCGCGCTGCCAACAAGATGGCTCACGAGACTTTGGCGTTGGCTTGCCACGAGGGGCTCAGCGGTTCGGGGCAGGCTTACGGCAACCTGTTTTCTCAGGTCGATTTTCTTTGCCGCAAGCACAACGTTAAACTGTCCGACCGCATAGCCATACAGGCCATGCGCCGCCACAGCAACAGTTCCGACGTAGTTGAGCGGGGCGATTTCATGTATGACATGAAGGCCCTAGCCCGTTTCGTTTCGGCCGTTACGGGTTGCGGAGTGCCGCATGAGCTGTTGCGCCTGCTGCCTATGGACGACAGGACGGGCATGCGTGCGGAGGGCTTGGACGTGCGTTACGTGCGCTGCATAGTCGTCGCTTGGGACGACGATTATGTATACGTGACCGCTGAGCAGGGGCTTTCAGTGCCGCTGCTGGCCGTCGACGTTCAGGCCGAACATCTTGTACACGTGCGCAAGATGTTGCGCGAGGGGTTGCAGATGAACCTGTTGGACTGCAAGATGAGCCGTATGGATCCTGCCGGAGGCATGTCGGTCGAGGGCGTAGGGGCCGTTGTCGTGCCCGGCATCGTGGTCGTTGAGCCCGACTATCTGCTTGACATCAGCTCGCTGGCTGCCTGCTTCAAGGACTACGGGCACCACCCCCTGACATGCTTCCTGTCGCAGATGCGCCGCCGGGATGTCAGCCAGCCGATACTGTTGGGTAATCTCGCAAGCGCCGTTCTCGACGGTATTATAAACCAAGGCGATGCCTTCGACCTTGCCGCAGCGGTGCGTTCAAACTTCGCCGGGCATGCCCTAGAATACTGTTCGTGCGATGGTTTTGACGCGGCGGGCTTCATGCAGGCCGCAAGGGAGCAGGCCGCCAACATACGGCAGGCCGTCAGCGTGATGTTCGCCGACCATGACCGCCGCCTAGCCGTGCTCGAACCGTCGTTCGTCTGCGAGGCTCTCGGGCTGCAGGGGCGTGTCGACCTGATGACTACCGACATGCGCCTGCTAGTCGAGCAAAAGTCGGGCAAGAACTACAACATTGCCTCCGGTCGCCCCGGAGCCCACGGCAGCCGCCAGCTGGAGCCGCATTACGTGCAGCTGTTGCTTTACGCCGGAGTGTTGAGATATAACTTCAGGCTGGGTTTCGACCGCACCGACATGCGCCTGCTTTACTCCAAATACAAGCCCGAAGACGGTCTGCTGGCCGTAGCTTTTTACCGCCAACTGTTTCGTGAGGCCGTCGAGCTGCGCAACAAGATAGTCGCCACCGACTTCATGATTGCCCGCGAGGGCTTCGGGAAGGTGCTCCCGCTGCTTACGCCGGATACCGTCAACACGGCCAAGCGCCATGACACGTATTATGAAAGGTGGCTGCTGCCCGAGCTTGAGGCTGTCACCAATCCGTTGAAAAGCCTGCAACCGCTTGAACGTGAGTACTTCTGCGCGATGATGACGTTTGCCGCCCGTGAGCGCATAATAGGCAAGACAGGTTCGCGCGAGGGCATAAGCAGCTGCGCGGCCGACCTTTGGAACATGCCGCTGGCCGAGAAGATAGAGACCGGCAACATATATACCGGACTGCGCATCACGACCCGTCGGCCGGCGATGCGGCGGGCGTTTTGACGCTGTCAGTGCCCCAGCAGGGCGACACATTCCTGCCTAACTTCCGCCGCGGCGACATGGTTTACCTCTATCCTTACCGTGAAGGGGAAGAACCCGACGTAAGGCGGAGCATTCTTTACAAAGCCTGTGTGACCGAACTGCACACTACCGAGATAACCCTTGCTCTCGTAAACCCGCAGGGCAACCCTGCCATACTGCCCGTACAGGGCGACGGCGACGGGCTGTTTTACGCCGTTGAACATGCTGACGGCGGCGCGTCGGCCGGCTCGTCGGCGCGCGCGTTGCACGAGTTTGTCACGGCTCCGCCAGCCCGCAAGGATCTCTTACTGGCTCGTCGCGCGCCTGAGAAAGACGCTTCGGCCGACCTGTCGAGGCCGTATAATGAGGCTTACGACGACGTGCTGCTGCGCGTGCGCCAAGCAAACGACTACTTTCTGCTCGTAGGCCCGCCCGGCACGGGTAAGACTTCGATGGCCATACGCTTCATAGTCGAGGAGGAACTGACGCGCCCCGGCGCTTCGGTATTGCTCACGGCGTACACCAACAGGGCCGTCGACGAGCTGTGCGCCATGCTTGACGACGCAGGCATAGATTATATCCGTATAAGCAGCGAGTATTCGGCTAGCAGCCAAAGCAAGTCCCATTTATTGTCGGAAACGGTCAAGACATGCCACGACCTGCGGTCGATGAGGGAACGTATAATGTCGGTTCCCGTTATAACCGGCACCACGTCGATGCTTGCCGCACGCCCTTATATATTCGATTTGAAAGCGTTTACGCTGGCCGTTGTCGACGAGGCGTCGCAGATATTGGAGCCTGACATCGTAGGATTGCTGGCCGCCCACCGTCCTGGCGGCGACGGTAAGGAAGTTTGCCGCATACGTAAGTTCGTGCTTACGGGCGACCACAAGCAGCTGCCCGCCGTCGTACAGCAGGACGAAACGCTGTCGGCCGTGGCCTGTGAGTCGCTCAGTGGCATCTGTCTTGACAACTGCCGCGGCTCGCTTTTCGAGCG
>CAJMAO010000061.1 GCA_905211345.1 uncultured Prevotella sp. | reverse complement strand
ACATCATTGACAAAAGCAGAATTATTGCATAAACTTCTTATGCCGAACTCGCGTTTGTTTAAAAGATTTTATATCATCATTGTAGATAGTCCATGTAAATTTGTCTTCATTTCCGTTATATTCGCAGCTGCCCGAGCCGCGAAGCCCATGCAGGGTTATGCTGTTTATGGTACAACCGGCAATGTCGCCTGCCACGAACTTAACGGCGGCCAGCGCATGGCGGAATGTCAAGGGCACCGTGCCCTTTCCGTCAGTGTCATCGCGGCTGCATGTCGTGTCGGCGAACATTATATCCGGCTGCGCCTCTGCGTCCTTACCGTCGGTTGTGGTAGGAACGGTATATGTAAAAGTTATGTTATGTTGGTCGGTGTCGATGTTTATCCCATCGGGGAATAACCTATTGTCTTTAAATGAATACGGAGCGTAAGCGTAAAAGTGGAGTGTTTGGTCTTCCGGCCAGTAGCGCACGCCGCCGTTCGGCGACCATACTCCGTTGGCGTAGCCGCCCACTTCCTCGTCGCTCATATACAGTTTGCCGTCCTCGGTGTATGCCGTCACGCCGAAACTCTTGCACTGTTCGGGGAAGTTTAGCGTGTTTACGGGAACTCCGCGCGTAGCGGCCATGCCTTCCTTGGTTACCGTGGCCGTGTTTACATCGATTGAGGCGTGAAGGTAGAGCGTGTCGCGACCGCCTTCGCCGAGCATCACCACCGGCGACGCTCCGTATCTCGTGGCGCGCGTAGACGGCCCGCCGTCTACATCTGCGGCAACACTGAACTCGACGGCATTATTGTCAACATGGTTGTAATCGTCGGTTATCTCACACGAGACAAGCGCCGCTGCCGGCACGGCAAGCGCCAAAATCCTTGTCAGCAAACTGTTAATCTTAATCATCACGAATCCTCCGTATTTTCAAATACTGCGTTTTCTAAAATGGCCGGGCGGGCAAACATCCGGCTCGCCCGGCCTGAATCAAGCTACATTGACACTAAGGTCAAATCATCAAAATACGTGGGCAGCGCCCACTATCATCAATTTTTACCAACTTATTCGTTGCCTTCCGTAGCGCTGGAAGAACTCGGTAAATCTACATCAACGTCGGTATTTCCGCCGGTGAGGAAGTCGTCAACGGTTACGTTAAACGTGATAGGCACGAACTCGGGATCCGTATCGGGATCGTCTGGATCATATCCGCCGCCGCCCTGACCGAAGATGAGCGTGTAGATATACTTCTTGCCTTGCTCCCATTTAAATGCTGCGGGAATGGCGAGCCAGTCACCTTTCGCGTCGGCACTGCCCCAAACAAGCTGTTCGTCGTTATCTTCGCTGTAAACGCCGTCGCCTTTCGCGATGTTGTAAACGCGGCACTTGACAGAGATGCAAGAACCGGTAGAGCTTGCTACGGCTGCCGCCTTATCCCATGCGGTTGTAGTTTGAGGTAGAAGAACCATTGCGTTTGCCGTTACATCTGAAGTCACAGGCTTCTCAGCGTTGAGGTTCTGTCCGTCGGAAGAAAGTACAATCGGGTCAGTAAACTCAACCGTGTAGCTTGTCTTTCCTTCCTTATCTGACCATGTTCCTTGTCCTTTATTGGCTTCAACGTAATCCGTTACGTTATCGCCAGGATTCTTAACTTGCGTCGTAGTGGTTTCGCCCGGGAACGCGAACGTACCTTTGTTCTGTACGTTGTCGATACGTACTCCGTAGATTTCAACGTAAATCTTCTGGCTTGAGTTCTTTGCTTTGAACACAATCTGCGACAGGGCGTGGCGGAAGTTGAGATTAACCGGGGTCTTCGTCTTTGTCGCGCCGGTAGTAACGGCATAGAGCAGGTCTTCCTGAGAAGCTACGGTGCCGTTTACGGTGTAGTCTACAAACTTAGCCGAAGCCTTGCCTTCTGCAACCGTCCAGTCATATACACCGTCGCCGCCTACATGAGCGTAGAAGTCAACAGTAGCGTTTTCCGCTTCCGGCCAGTAGCGCGGAGCGGCGTTGCGCGGCACACGACGTCACGGCGGAGCAACGGCACAGCATAAAACCGTAACACACTGGCAGCCAACAAGCACGTTTTGCGCTGCAAAACGTGCCCTTTTACGTCATGAAAGGATACCTTTTAGCGTGCAAAAGGTGTCCTCTTGCAAAACCGTGGCGCGCCAAATATCACGGCCGTTGTGGCATAAAACAATGCCGAAAGATTTGGAACGTAAGGAAAAACGGAATATCTTTGCACTCGAAAACATTAACACCGCATGATGAAGTATTTATCCATATTGTTTGCCTGCATGGTTATGGCGTTGTCAACGATGCCATGCTTCCTCATGGATAAATGCCTGTTCTGCGAGACGGAGACTGCCTGCGGCTGCCAAGACGACGGCAACGGTTGCGGCGACTGTGCCGACTGCTGCTCGCCATTCATGCACTGCAGCACGTGCTCGGGCTGCACACAGCCCGAAACGGTGGCGTTCGGCACGCCCGTTGAGCGCGTCACCGTGCGCGAGACTATAGTTTACGCCGACAGTCCCGTAAGCTCTTACCACCCCTCAATCTGGCAACCGCCAAGAGCCTGACATCGTTTTCCACATCATTTACCCGACGGTGCACCCGCAAACGAACGCACCGCCCCACCCTACGGCGCGCACGCGCTGCAAGGGAAGGATGCCAATATCCTACGCTTTGCACCCTCCAACCTGTAGGGACGCACGGCTCGTGCGTCCGGGCAAGGCGTGCCATACGGCAAAAGGACAAGGCGGCACCTAACATTTACAACGCACCGCCATACCCAAGCAGAGCAATGGCGGCGAAAAAACAACATTCACGACATTAAAAAACTTACGAAAAACGATGAAAAAAGCTATATTCGCGCTCATGGCCATGGCCGCTTGGGCGCAGGGCACGTATGCCCAGAACACGTTGAAGGCCACCGTAAAGGAGGCCGAAGACGGCGAGACACTAATAGGAGTCACGGCAAAGGTCAACGGCACGGGCATCACCGCCGTGTCTGACGCTGACGGCAACATCACCATCGACGGCATTCCCGACGGGCCGCAGAGCATCACCTTCAGCTACATAGGCTACGAAGACAAGACCGAAAAACTGACATTTCCGCTCGCGGCGGACGCCACGCTGACCGTAACAATGAGCGAGGACGAGGAGGAACTGGACGAGGTCGTGGTACAGACGACACGCGGCACACGCAGCATAAGGAACGTGCCGACGCGCATCGAGTTCATTTCGGGCGAGGAACTCGACGAGAAGTCGAGCATGAAACCGGGCGACATACGTATGCTGCTGAACGAAAGCACGGGCATATCAACGCAACAGACGTCGGCCATATCGGGCAACGCGGCCATACGCATACAGGGACTTGACGGGCGATATACGCAAATACTGAAGGACGGCTTCCCCACCTTTGCCGGTGCGGCGAGCGGTCTTGGCCTGTTGCAGACGCCGCCGCTCGACCTGAAACAGGTGGAAATCATCAAGGGGTCGTCGTCAACGCTCTACGGAGGGGGCGCAATCGCCGGCTTGGTCAACCTCATATCAAAGACTCCTGAAGAAGAACGCGAGCTGAGCTTCCTGCTCAACGGCACGTCGGGCAAAGGCCTTGACGCAAGCGCTTTCTACAGCCAGAGGTTCGGCAAGGTGGGCACCACGATGCTGTTCTCGTACAACCGCAACTGGGCTTACGACCCTTCAGACACGGGCTTCACGGCCATACCTGAGTTCGACCGCTTCACTTTCAACCCTAAACTGTTCCTTTATTTCTCCGAGAACACCGAGATGAACATAGCCATAAACACGATGTTCGAGAAACGTTTGGGCGGCGACATTGAGTACGTGGAGGGTCGCGGCGACGAGACTCACGCCTACTTCGAGCGCAACAAGACGCAACGCCACTCGCTGCAGGCTACGCTGACCCACAAGTTCGACGACCGCAACCGCCTCACGGCGAAAGCCAGCGGCACGTATTACGACCGCGTGATGGAAGTGCCCGGCTACAAGTTTGACGGCAGCCAGGTGTCAACCTTCGCCGAGGCGGCGTTTGCGCAGACGGGGAAAAAGCATGAATGGGTGGCCGGACTGAACCTATGGACGGAGGAGTTCAACGAGAAACACGCCGGCACCGTTGGCAAACGTGACTATACGCAGACCGTGGCCGGAGCCTTCGCACAGGGCACATGGGCCGCCGCGCGGTGGCTCGACGTTGAGGCAGGGCTGCGCGCCGACCACGTGTGGGACTACGGCTGGGCTGTTCTGCCGCGCCTCTCGGCCTTGTTCAAGGTTACCGAAGGGCTGTCGTCGCGCCTCAGCGGAGGCTTCGGCTACAAGGCTCCGACCATCTTCACCGAGGACACCGAGCGGATACAGTACGCCGGGGTGATGCCCATAAGCCCCGAGACCAACAAGCTGGAGCGCAGCTACGGAGCCAACTGGGACGTCAACTACGTAACCTCGCTGTTCGGTGGCGAGGTGTCACTGGCCGTCAACCAGCTGTTCTTCTACACATACATCAAGTCGCCGTTGCTGATGGAGGAAGCCGGCGACGGCCTCTATCGCATGGTCAACATAGGCGGGCACATGGACACGAAGGGCTGCGAAACCAACGTGAAGGTTGGCTACAAGGACTTCCACCTGTTCCTCGGCTACACGTTCACCGACGCCCGCACGCATGACGGCGACCACTCTCACCGCAACTACCTGACGCCCCGCCACAGGGTGAACGCCATCCTGATGTACGAAGTTGAGGACAAGTGGCGCGTAGGTCTGGAGTCATACTACTACAGCAAACAGGAGCTTAGCGACGGCCGCGAGGGCAAGCCCTACACCATGTTCGGCCTGATGGTGGAGAAAATCTGGGAGAAATTCTCCGTGTTCGCCAACTTCGAGAACTTCACCGACCGCCGCCAGACGCGCTTCGACACCATCTACAACGGCACCGTAACCCACCCCGAGTTCCGCGACATCTACGCCCCGCTCGAAGGCTTCGTCTTCAATGCCGGCGTGAAAATCAGGCTGTAGGCCGCCGGTAAAAGGCATAAGGCAAGATGCGTGGTATGTCGTTAAACAGCAAGAGCTAACCATTGCCATAACAACCTGACAACCAACACATTACAAAAGGGCACGTTTTGCGCTGCAAAACGTGCCCTTTTACGTCATGAAAGGATAGCTCTTAGCGTGCAAAAGGTATCCTTTTGCAAAACCGACAATATGGTAATTAACGCCAGTTCGGTATAACCCGATGACGGATATTCAAAATTTACCCCGCAAACGCCGATAAGCCACGGCATTAATCCTCCGCCATATTGCCATCCGCCCCTGTGGGGACGCTCGGTCGGAGCGTCACTACCCCGTGGCGGACATTGCAATAGGTGGACGGAAGCGATATTTTCACAGCATAATCAAAATGAACACTATACTGCAAAAACCGTTGACTGGCACGGATAAGGCTGGTTCCTTATACCAAACTAACGTGGCAATACTGTAACATCAACAAAAAAAAGCCGACACCGATTGCGCCAAAATGTCAGATGCAGTGGCACGTCCCCGCGTTTGGCATACGTTTTGTTAAATGATATGTGACAATAAGTGTTGCGTCAGAGTTACGGATACAGACTGATGTATAGCCGTAAAACCTGATAACCACACTACCGTAAAACCGAAAAAATAATAAAAAACGAAATAATTATGGGAAAGATTATTGGAATTGACTTAGGAACAACAAACTCATGCGTTGCCGTATTCGAGGGCAACGAACCTGTTGTAATAGCTAACAGCGAAGGCAAGCGCACGACTCCTTCGGTTGTAGGCTTCGTGAAAGACGGCGAGCGCAAGATAGGCGACCCGGCCAAACGACAGGCCATCACCAATCCGAAGAATACCGTTTACTCAATCAAGCGCTTCATGGGCGAGACTTACGCACAGAGCCAGAAAGAGGCCGAGCGCGTGCCGTTCTCGGTTGTGAACGAGGGCGGATACCCCCGCGTTGACATCGACGGCCGCAAATACACTCCGCAGGAAATATCGGCAATGGTTCTCCAGAAAATGAAGAAGACCGCCGAAGACTACCTCGGACAGGAAGTTACCGACGCAGTAATCACCGTGCCGGCATACTTCTCCGACTCGCAGCGCCAGGCAACGAAAGAGGCCGGGCAGATAGCCGGACTCAACGTGCGCCGTATCGTCAACGAGCCTACGGCCGCAGCACTGGCCTACGGCGTTGACAAGGCCAACAAGGACATGAAGATAGCCGTGTTCGACCTCGGCGGCGGTACTTTCGATATATCGATACTTGAGTTCGGCGGCGGCGTGTTCGAGGTGCTCTCGACCAACGGCGACACCCACCTCGGCGGCGACGACTTCGACCAGGTAATCATCGACTGGCTCGTTGACGGCTTCAAGGCCGACGAAGGCATAGACCTTTCTAAGGACCCGATGGCAATGCAGCGCCTGAAGGAAGCTGCCGAGAAGGCTAAGATAGAGCTGTCAAGCTCAAGCTCAACGGAAATCAACCTGCCGTACATCACGGCCGAGGGCGGCGTGCCCAAGCACTTGGTAAAGACGCTTACACGCGCACAGTTCGAGCAGTTGGCGCACTCGCTCATACAGGCTTGCCTCGTTCCGTGCCAGAACGCGATACGCGACGCCAAGCTGACAACGTCGGACATCGACGAGGTTATCCTCGTGGGCGGCTCAAGCCGTATTCCGGCAGTGCAGGAGTTGGTTAAGAACTACTTCGGCAAGGAGCCTTCAAAGGGCGTTAACCCCGACGAGGTTGTAGCCGTAGGCGCAGCCATCCAGGGTGCAATCCTCAACAAGGAGAGCGGCGTAGGCGACATCGTGCTGCTCGACGTGACACCGCTTACACTGGGTATCGAAACAATGGGCGGCGTAATGACTAAGCTCATCGACGCCAACACCACCATACCTTGCAAGAAGAGCGAGGTGTTCTCGACCGCCGTTGACAACCAGACGGCCGTAACCATCCACGTTCTGCAAGGCGAACGCCCGATGGCTGCACAGAACAAGAGCATCGGCCAGTTCAACCTCGAGGGCATTGCTCCGGCACGCCGCGGTGTTCCGCAGATTGAGGTTACGTTCGACATCGACGCCAACGGTATCCTCAACGTAAGCGCAAAGGACAAGGCTACCGGCAAGGAGCAGGCCATCCGCATCGAGGCTTCGTCAGGTTTGACGCAGGACGAAATCAACCGCATGAAGGCTGAGGCCGAGCAGAACGCCGAGAACGACAAGAAGGAGCGCGAGCGCGTGGACAAGATGAACCAGGCAGACTCGATGATATTCACCACCGAGAACTTCCTGAAGGACAACGGCGACAAGATTCCCGCCGACCAGAAGGGTAACATCGAATCAGCCCTCCAGCAGCTCCGTGACGCCCACAAGAGCGGCGACATCACTGCCATCGACAACGCCATCAACAACCTCAACACCGTAATGCAGGCTGCCAGCGCACAGATGTACCAGCAGGCAGGTGGCGCACAGCAGGGCGCAGGCCAAGGCTTCACTGGCAACAGCAACGCCGGCGCCGGTCAGCAGCAGGACGGCGGCAAGGCCAACGACAACGTTCAGGACGCCGACTTTGAGGAAGTGAAGTAAGGCTGATAAACAGCAATAAACAATAATAAGCGAATCGGTGTAACTCATTGAGTTGCACCGATTTTTATTTTGTTAAACTTTGTGTATTTGGTTCTGATTTCGGATTTTTATCGTAAATTTGCGCCAAATCGTTCACGCGACTTAAAGGTTGACGAAGTTAAACTTAAAGACATATACCTTATTATATGTAAGAAATGGCAAAGGCAAATTATCATATCCGAAGGAAGTGCCCTATATGCGGAACCATCTTTGAGATTCGCACCATTGATGCTGTGTATTGTTCTCACAACTGTTCCGCTGTAGCCTCTAAGAGGAAAAAGGCCCAGGAAGAGAAGGAAAAGAAGTATGAGCAGATGGCGAAGGAAATTCCAGACATCAAGGAGTATCTAACAGCAGCAGAGGCAATAGCAATGTACTGCGTTGAACGTAGTACATTGTATCGTGACATTCGATTAAAGAAACTTCCGGCCGTTAATCTCGGCCAACGTCAGCTAAGGCTGAAACGTTCTGATTTGGATGAGCGTTACGAACTGAGGAAGAAAGTGCGGAAGGCTGCCAAGAAGCCTATACCAAAAACATACAACATGGAACCAGAGAATTGCTATACCATAGGAGAAATCTCGAAGAAGTTCAGGATTCATGATTCATCTGTATGGGCTCATATCCGCAAGTTCTCCATCCCTACCCGACAGATAGGTAACTATGTTTACGCTCCAAAATCAGAAATCGACAAACTCTACAAATCCATCAAACTATGAAGACTCCTATGAAGCGCACGGTATTCAAAGTAATACTCCGCAAATCTGAATACAAGGAGCAGTGGTCATTGCTCATTGAAAGTTTTCCTGTCTTTGAGCCTGGCAAGGATAAGCCTCTCCGTAAGCATGAACCACTTGGGCGGTTTATAACTACTCCTATCTTTGATAAGAATAGTTCTGGTAGGACATTGGCCGATGGCAAAGCCTACTATCGCCCCAAGCGTGATGCCAATGGAATCATCCTGTGCCGTTCACAAAAGGACCAAGAGGCATGCATCTTTGCTGATAAGGTGCGTGACCTCCGTCAGCACGAATACGATAATCAGTCATTGTACACAGATAGTGAGGCTGAACAAGCAGCACAAAACGAAAGGTCAAAGTGCGACTTTATCAAGTACTTTGAAGAGTTGAAGGAGAAGCGTCACAAGAATAGTTCCAAATCCATTCAAGTCAATTGGAATCGTGAACTTGCACTTCTGAAGTTATATACAGATGGGAAGCCGCTTCTATTTGGTAGCATAGACCTGAATCTCATCGAAGACTACAAGGATTACCTTATCAATGCGCCCCAAGGAGGCAGTAAGACAGGAACCATATCAGCCAATACCGCCTCGACCTATTTCTCGATATTCAAGGCAGGTCTTCATCAAGCCTTCATCGATGGTTACTTGACCATCGACCTTGCAGCCAAAGTTAAGAACATATACTACGAGGAAAGCCAGCGCGAGTATCTGACATTGGAGGAACTCAACCAACTGGCAGCAACACCATGCGATAGCGAAATTCTCAAAAGAGCAGCCTTATTTTCTGCCTTGACAGGATTACGTCATAGTGACATCAAACAGCTAAAGTGGCGCGATATTGTGAAAGACAAGGAACATTACCAGCTCCATTTTACCCAACAGAAAACCAAGGGTGTAGAGTATATGCCAATTTCTGATCAGGCATATTCCTTGTGTGGCGAACGAGGCGATGCAGACCGACTTGTCTTTGAAGGGCTACAAGACCCATCATGGATTAATCGACCTGTGAAACGATGGATAGAAGCATCTGGTATCACCAAGCACATCACCTTCCACTGTTTCCGCCATACCTATGCCACATTGCAACTTACCAATGGCACAGACATCTATACAGTCAGCAAAATGCTTGGCCATAAAAAGGTAACAACAACTCAAATCTATGCCAGGGTTACTGATGATAAGATCTCAGAAGATATGGACAAACTAATGGAGAAAAGAAAGAGCAGCAGTCAAACCGATAAAAAACAGACCAGTATATGAAAAGAGAACCAATAACAATCAATGAAAGTGG
>CAJMAO010000060.1 GCA_905211345.1 uncultured Prevotella sp. | reverse complement strand
TGACGGGAAAGAGTTGCGCGCTTCGGAGTCGGGGCGTTTTTCGCCTACGGCCAGTTTTGTCACGTTCACCATTATGCCCATGGCCAAGTATGCCGTGGCCGTGCACGCCACTCTTTCGCGTAGCGGATGGCGGGCTTTTACGCCGGTGAGTCCTAGGCCGATGTTGGCTGCCACCGGCAGGTATTGCAGGTAGTCGTCGGCCTTGAAAAACTTGTCTTTGCGCCAGTTGCTCATTCCGTTGCGCACGTTATGGTTAACGTGGTGGAACCAACCGTTGCATACGCCTACCGAGCCGATTGTTATCAGCGTGGCCGGAGCGATTAGTTGCGTGGCCTTAAACCGGCATGTCTTGTCGGCTACGGTCGCGCTGTCGGCCGCATTTGTCTGTCCGTGCACGGGTGTAAACGGGCATACTGCCATGACGAGCAATGCTGTCTTTAATCCTGACAGGCGTGTCGCTGCGTAAGCGCACGCCTTCCCCTTACCCACGTCCTGACGGCACGCCAAGATGTGGAGGGGTGCAGAAATAGAAAACTTTTCATTTTTTTGGTCGTATTTTTGAGTTAATCTTGCTTCTGCAATCCGCTAAAATCAGGGCATAAAAAAGGCAGGCATATCCTTTGCGATTGTCTTACCAACTCAAGGGAACGACCAAGACCCCGTAATAGATAAAAACAAGGCAAAGCATACGCCCGCTATGCCGGGCGCACCTTTTAGCCGAGTTTCTCCTATTACTCTTTTTGTTTGGTCGTTTTTTGAGTTGAGAAACATCCTGCGAAGACACGCTTGTCTTCATTTTATGTCGTGGCCGGTCAGAATACCGGTCGTTGCAAAGTTACGATTTTTTTCATATATGGCGCACTTTTTGTGCGAAAAGTGCATGTCTTTTGTCTTTGCTTTATCGTGGCCAGGCTTTTTCGTGTGTGCCCGGTGGCTTATTACGGGGTGCTATGGCAGGCGTTGATGAACCGCGTCTTTACAGGGTTTGCGATGCGTGTTGTTTTCTGATGGATTGCAAAACACGGCAAAACGCCTCCTGAAAGGCCATGTTTTGCCATGCGAAAGGCCGCCTTTTAGCGTGTAAAAGGCGGCCTTTCGAAAGACACGGCGTAACGTGTTGACTGTCAGCCGTTTGATAGTTTGTTAAATTGTCTGGTAATATAGGTTTGCTTTTAGCTTTAGAATTCGGTTATCATCGGCCTGCCTTCAAGCCATGCTATCATGTTTATGACTAGGAAATTCCAGTTTTGGAAGCCCTTGTTGAGCACTGGCTCGCCGTTGTCGGGCAGATAATACTCGTGCAGGGCGCCGAACCGTTCGAAGTCGCGGCCCAGCAGCAGGATTGTCTTCTCGGCCACTTCGCGCGCCTCCTCAGTATATCCGTAGTTCAAAAGGCCGCGGAACACAAGGTAGTTTACGTTTATCCATACCGGCCCTTGCCACGACGAGGGGTTGCCGCTGGCCTTCGTGTTGTACATCTTTTCCAGCGGCGACAGCGTGCGCACGCCCGCCGGGGCGTTGAACGAGGTTGTGTCCTTGAAGTGTATGCCGGCCATTTGCGCCGCCTGCTCTTTCGTGGCTACGCCCGCCCACATGGCCATGAAGCCGCTCCACACGCTGAAGCGTTGTATCAGGCAGTCATACTGGCGCGGCTGGCCTACGTGCAGGTACAGGTCGCTGGGGTTCAGACCCTTTATGTCAGGCTTCTCCACGGGCAGCAGGTTCAGGTCCACGCTGTAGTAGAAGCGGTCGCGCGGGTCCCAGCAGTGTTCCTGTATGCACTCTTTCAGCCCGTCGGCCTCCTTGGCGTATTGCCTCGCTGTTTCGTCCAGACTCAGCCTCGTGGCGAGGTATTCCATTGCCTTCAGCTCCTTGTACATCAGCGCGTTGAGGAATATCGAGCCTGAGCTTTCGTGCGGGCGGTAGAACGTGCTAGGGTCGTTGTCTACTCCTATGGCCTCGTCTGTCTCCCAGTACAGCAGCCCCGTGGCCTTGTGGCGGTGGAAGTTCATGTATTTCGCCACGAACGCTTGCAGGAAGTAGAAGTCTTCGCGCAGCCATTCGGCGTCGCCGTTCATAGTGCGTGTTATGAACGCCGCGTGCTGGGCCAGCGTGGGTTTGTGCATGTTTGATTTCCATGGGTTGCGTTTTTTCAGCATCTCCTCGCGGCTCGGGGCGTTGCGCTCAATCCATATTGGTATCCATCCGTCCATGCCGCAGTAGGCAAGCGAGTTGAGCACGCATCCCTGTTCGTATTTCAGGGCTTTCGCGCTGTCGGCCTCGGTGCCTTTGTCAAGCAGTATCTGTCGCAGCGCAACGTTGCTCAGCCACGAGTCCCAGTCCCACAGCATGTCGAGATACTGGTTGCTGCCCGGTGCAAGGAAGGGGTATTTCAGCGCTTGTCCGGCCTCGCGGTACATGCCCTCCTTCTCCTTGTATATTTCCCGTTTGCATATTTCCTTATACTTGGCCACGTTCTCCTCGGTGCGTTCGGGCAGTTGGGCGTTGGCTTTCATGCATGGCGCGGCCAGCGTCGCGGCCACGGCCAGCGCAGCCGTCATTATGCGGCAAAGCCCCACGCGCGGGAACGCCGTGCGTGAGGCTTTGCTTTTCAGATGGCTTTTATTCATACCCTTCGTTCTGTTTGAATTCTTCCTTGTTCGTTATGGCGTCGAGGAAAGTCTGCGGGAACGGACGCAGCATGTGGTAAGCCTTTACGTTCTTGCCCGCGTCGGGGTTGCCCAGTTTAATCCTTCTGAGGAATATCTCCTCGCCCATGCGCTTCAGGTCAAACCAGCGCAGCTGCTCGCCGGCCAGCTCGCGGCCGCGCTCGTCAAGGATGAAGTCTATGTTCTCGATGTCGGCCTGAGTCACCTTCATGTCCTCCTCGTGTCCGCTCACGGCGCGCGTGGTGCGCAGCGTGTTCATGTAATTCAGCGCGTCGGCCTTGCCGCATTTAGCTCCGGCTTCGGCTACGATGAGGTACATTTCGGCCAGGCGTATCATGAAAGCGTCGCGCGTGCTGCGGTCTTCCTTCACGGTTTCGCGCGTCGGGTCGGCGAATTTCTTGATCATCATGTACTGCTTCTGGTTGTTCAGAGTGCCGTCGGCGTGGAACATCACGTCGCGGTCAACAATCTGGTAGCGGCCTTTAGCCCATTCTTTCTGCTCAGGGGTGGCCTGCTCCCTCATTGCCCATATCGCGGTGTCGCCAGCGTGCATCAGCGGATAGTCGTCGCCGCCGTCCTTATTGGCGTACCATACGGTCTGGAATGTTGCCGCAAGTCTCTGGTCGTAGTCGCTGTAGAGGTCAAGCAGGTAGCGCGTAGGCATGTAGTGCACGAACGGGCGGCCGTACTCGATGCTTCGGTCAAGGCCCGGCTGGGTGTCGTATTCCATGCAGTATGACAGGTGCATGTGGTTGCCGCCCGAGCGGATGATTATGTCGTCAAATTCTTCGTTGTACAGTTGGTTTTCCGACGAATAGTCGACGTACCATATCACCTCGTTGTTGCCGCTGCCTTCGCCTCCGAGCTGCCTCATGTCAAACACGGCGTTGAAGTCCTTGTTCAGCTCGAACGGGCCGTTGTCTATCACGTCCTTAGCCTCTGTGTAAGCCTGCTCGTACAGTTGCTGGTCGCCGGTCTCGCTTGCCCTTGTCAGCAACAAGCGTGCTTTCAGCGCCTTTGCTGCCCAGTAGGTGGCGCGTCCGCCGTCGGCTTGGTTTTTTGACAGTTTGCTGTCAGCCGCCGTGCAGAAATCAAGGTCTTCGAATATGTGCGTGTAGATGTCGGCTACCGGGGTCTTTTTCGGCTCCGTCACGATGCTTTGTCCAGGCTGGTCGGTCCAATATGTGTCACCGAATGACTCGGCTATGACCCAGTAATAGTACGACCTTAGGAAGCGCGCTTCGCCTTCGCGCTGGTTCTTCAGGTCGGCGTCGGCGTCAACCGTCCGCGCGTGGGCTACCGCAGTGTTGCAGATGTTGATCGCCCTGTACAGTCGGTCGAAGTTTTCGGCTATCACGCCTACCGTTCCGTTCAGGTCGGTCTGGTACAGCGCGAGGGTGGGGTAGTCGCATTTTCCGCCGGGGGCGAGTATGTCCGTGCCTGATTCTCCGAATGCTATGCCCGGCACTTTGCCGCCCCAGAGGCGCATCGGTGTGTAGCATGAGTTGATCAGCGACTCAAACCCGGCCTCCGTGTCATAAAATCCGTTGTCGGTTGACAGGTCGTTGCGGTTGTGCTCCTCAAGGAAGTCGGAGCATCCCGTCAGCATGGCGGCCATGGCTATGACGGCCGCGCATATTATATTTCTCTTTTTCATGATATTTTGTCGTATTTAGAATTCAAGATTTAAGCCGAATACCAGTTGCTTGGTCATCGGGAACGATATGCTGCCTCCTGCTTCGGGGTCGTAGTTGTCGATACCGCTGAACGTGAAGAAGTTCTTCATCGTGCAGTATACGCGCAGCCTCTGCAGTTTCAGCTTCTTGAGAAGGGTTCTCGGCAGGGTGTATCCCAGCGTGATGTCCCTTATCTTCCAGAACGAGCCTTTCTCGTATTGCAGCGTGGTGTAGTACATCGTCTGGTTGTAGCTCTTGCTCTTGTCGGGACGCGGGAATGCGTTGGTCGGGTTCTCCGGAGTCCAGTAATCTACGTTGGCTCCGTTCTCCGAGGCGTTAATCCTGTAAGAGTTGTTATAGTCGTAAGCTATCCATTGGCCAAGCCTTGCGTAGATGAATACCGACAGGTCGAAGTCTTTGTACTTGAACGAGTTGTTGAATCCGAGCGTTACGTTCGGCCTTTGGCTGTATATCACGCGGTCTTCAGGTGTTATCTTACCGTCGCCGTTGATGTCGGCCACTTTGATGTCGCCGGGCTGTTGTCCGTTCTTGGCTGCTTCTTCAGCCTCGTCAAGCTGCCAAATGCCAATCTTCTTATAGTCGTAGAACACCTTGAATGCCTCGCCTACGAACCAAGCGTTAGCCTCGTCCTTGGTCTGTCCTGATGCCAGTTCCTTGATTTTCTCCTTGTTGTGTGACAGGGTGAAGTCCGAACTCCACGTGAAGTCTTTCGTCATAATGTTTATAGTGCTCAACTGGAAGTCAACACCCGTGCTCGATGTGCGGCCGATGTTCTCCATTACGGTGCTGTATCCGTTGATTGACGGGATGTTTCTGCTCATCAGCACGTTTCTTGTCTCTGCCTTGTATACGTCGATGCTACCTGAGATTCTGTTGTTGAAGAAACCGAAGTCAAGACCAAGGTTGTATTGACTCGTGGTTTCCCATGTCAGTTCCTTGTTCGCCATGGTCTTCGGATAATAACCGTAGGCTACGGCGTTGTTGAACGAGTATGTCGACGTTCCGAGCAATCCCATTGTCTGGTACGGGTCGATTGCGCACTGGCCTGACTCACCCCAGCTCAGCCTCAGCTTCAAGTTGGATATGAATTTTACGTTCTTCATGAACGCTTCCTCGTTGATGCGCCAGCCTAAAGCCACTGAAGGGAAGTAGCCCCACTTGTGGCCGTCTGCGAACACTGACGAACCGTCGGCGCGTATCGAGGCGGTAAGCAGGTAGCGCTCCATGAGTTTGTAGTTCACGCGGCCGAAGAACGACACTAGGTTCTGCTCGTTCAGGTAGCTGTCGATTGCTATTTCCTTTTCGTTTGACGCGAGGTTGTGGAACAGGTTGTCGCCGTAGGGCTGGTCCTTGCCGCTGGCCTTGGTGTATTCGTCCGTGTTCATTATCGTACTCGTACCGGCCATGAGCTGTATGTTGTGAACTTTTGCGAAGTCCTTCGTCCATGTCAGCACGTTTTCCCATGTCAGTTCGCGCTGTATCTGGTGCTCCTTGTACGATTGTGAGTCAACGTCTCCGCCCTGCAGAGATTCCTTTGCGGCATAGAAGCCTCGTCTCGAGTTGATTGATTTCCATGCGAACGTAGTGCGGAAGAACAAGTCTTTCGTTATGTTCCAGTTCAAGTAGAGCGTGCCGAAGAAGCGTTCCCTTATCGTGTTGTCCTCCCTCATGCCCGGCTCGTTGTCGATGAGCGGGTTCATCTGGGTGTTGTATCCCGGTGACGGGTACAGCACGATGTTGCCCTCGTCGTCGTAAGGCTTTGAAATAGGTATTAATTTCCTTGCTTGGTTGAGCGGACTGTAGCGGTTGTCACGGTCAACGTAAGAGTAGATGACGTTGGCTCCCACCTGTACGTTCTTGAACAGGTTGTGGTCTATTGACACGCGGCCGTTGTAGCGGCGGTATCCGTCGTCGTCGAAAATACCGTTTTCCGACCTGTATCCTAACGAAATGAAGTGGCGCGTCTTGTCGTTGCCGCCCGATACTGACAGCTCGTAGCTTTGGTTGAAGCCGTTGTGCATCAGCATGTCTATGTAGTCGGCGCTATAGCCCTTCTCGAGATATTCAAGCTCTTGTGGCGCGAACACCGACGCGTCGTCGGCATACTCGCCCGTCGTGCGGTCGCGGTAAGCCTCGCGCTTGTAGCGGGCGTACTCCTCGGCGTTCATTATGTCGGGATAGTCGGTTACCATCGTAGATGAGAGGAAGGCGTTGAACGATACTTTCGACTTGCCGCTCTTTCCCTTCTTCGTGGTTATCATGATGATACCGTTGGCTCCACGGGTACCGTAGATGGCAGTGGATGACGCGTCTTTGAGCACTTCTATCGATTCGATGTCTGACGGGTTGATGTCAACCTCGGAGCCGTAGTCCACTCCGTCGACGAGCACCAGCGGCGCGTTGCTGGCCGTCAGCGACCTTTCACCGCGCACCGTGAATGACGGCGAGGCTCCTGATTGGCCGGAGCTTACGGTCAGGTCGAGTCCGGCCACCTTGCCTTGCATTGACTCCAGCACGTTGGTCGTAGGTATGGCCACGATGTCTTTTTCCTTGATTGAAGCCACCGAACCGGTCAGGTCGCGCTTTTTCTGCACACCGTAACCGATTACCACGACCTCGTCGAGCGACTGGTTGTCGGGCATCATCTCAATGGTCATTGTGCCGGGCTTTATCTTTATGTCCTGCTGCAAGTAGCCGATGTAGGAAACTTGCAGGTCCTTGGTGTTGTCGGACACGTTGTTGAGCGTGAACTTTCCGTCGATGTCGGTCACCGCTACGTTTCTCGTGCCGTTTTCTTTCACGGTCACGCCGATCATCGGTTCGCCGTATTCGTCAACCACTACGCCGCTTACGGTCCTGTGCCCGGCCTGCTGTTGCCGGTTGGAATTGTTTGTTCCGTTATCCTGTGTCTTTCTTTTTACGATTATAGTCTTGCCGTCAATCCTGTAGGTCACGTCGTCCTGGCCTTTCAGTATCTGCCTTATCACGTCGTTTATGTCGGCAGAGTTGGCGTTGACCGTCACCTTATGGTTGGTGTCGACGTCTGTCGATGAGAATACAAATGTGTATCCCGTTGATTTCTGCAGTTGTCCCATGGCCTGCTTCACGGTCACGTTGGCTGCGTTAAGCGTTACCCCTCCCTTTTGGGCGGATGCCGGAGCAAGCCCTAGGCATAGTGAAAGCGAGGCTATGAGGATAGTCTTCTTATATGCATTCATGATGTTAAGAATTAAAGTTTTCATTTAGGTTTTCCGGGGTTCGCGGTCGTGCGGCCTGTCGGCCGTCCGTGCGTTGTCGTTTGTTTGACGGCCGTTCCCCGGCCGGGCCGTCGTGTTTTTCGTCATGTGCGTTTGCACCGTTGTCGCCGGTTAAGGTTTGTTTCCAGTTTTGTGGTGCTCCGCCGGTTGTGTCAGGTCGGTTTTCTTTTCTTTTGTTTCATAGGTTTTTGTTTTTAAATGTTAAGGTTAGTATAGATAAAAATGTCCGTTTTCATATTTGTATTTCATGCGGTTTGTCTTCGACATCGCTTCAAGAATGTCGGCCGCCGATTTCCTTTCGGTGTTGAACATGCCGTAGAATTTCTTGTTTTTCAGGTAGTCGGCCACGTATATCCTTACGTTGAACCGTCTTTCTATGGCTTTTGCGATTTCGCCCAGCGGCATTTCGTCGAAGAACAGCACGCCGCGCGCCCACGTGTCAGAGTAGTTGGCGTTTACGCCGCTTTTAGTCATCCGCCCCGTGCGCTTGTCAAAGGTCATGCGCTCGTTGGGCTTAAGGCTCATTTTGTTTTCCGGGCGTATGTTGTCGGAAAGAGCCACTTTTCCGCGTATCAGGTCGACCGTGGCCTTGCTCTCATCCGGATAGTCGCGGAACGTGAACTTAGTGCCCAGCACCTCGAGGTTCAGTTCTTCGGTCTTTACATGGAACGGCAGGTCGTCGTTATGGGCAACGTCGAAGCACGCCTCGCCGGTCAACGACAGGCTGCGGCCGTTTACGCCGAAGCCTTGCGGGCATGTTATTTTCGAGTCGGCGTTGAGCCATACTTTGGTGCCGTCGGGCAGGGTGACTGTCAGCGGGGAGCCATGCCCTGTCTCGAAGTGTATTTCGGCCAAATCGCTTTTTACACTTTCGCCGCCGGCCCAATATCCTGCTAACGGAAGGAGCATCGCCAACACCACGGCTGCCGCAGCGATTACGGCTCTAAGCGCGCGCCGCTTTGTGCGCCCTGAGCCTATAGCGGCCACGCGCTTCTCAAACCTATGGTAGGCTTGCTCCACGTCGAAATCGGCGGTACTTGCGGCCGTACCGGCTGAGAACAACTCCTCAATACGCATCCTTACGTATTCGCGGTTCTCCTCGGATGCCGTTGCCCATTCTTCAAGACGGCCGAAATCAGAGGCGTCGATTTCGCCTGATACGTATTCGGTTATAAGTATGTCGATGTCGTATTTTTCCTTATTAGAGTCCATATATGGCATGTTCTTCTATTAAGTAAGACAATATTCTAATGTTATGGGGTAGTGGATTTTTGAAAAAATTATCAAAAATTCATTATCGCCAGTATCGTTATCCACTTTACATAGTCTTCAAGACGCTTGTGCAGATAGGCAAGCGCGTTTTTCATGTGGTATTTCACGGTGTTCACCGATATGCCCAGCTCAGCGGCTATTTCGGCGTATTTCTTATGCTCCACTCTGCTTTTCATGAACACCCGGGCACATTCGCCCGGCATCTCGGCCACGCATCGGTTTATCTGCTGTTCCAGTTCCTTGCCTATGAGCATACCGAGAGGATGCGCGTCGTCGGCGAATACGGATGTCAGGAAATCGGCCGAGTCGCCGTCGGAGATTGACACCGCCGAGCGGCTCATCTTCGTCCGGCTGTTCTTCATGTGGTTTATGCACCTGTTTCTTACGGCTCCGATAAGGTATTGCCTCAACGACGACTTGACTTCAATGTTCTCGCGCCCTTGCCACAGGTTGAAAAACACCTCGTCGACTATGTCTTCGGCCATTGCCTTGTCGGGCAAAATCTGCAATGCGAATTTGCACAACGTGGCGTAATGCTCGTTGAAAAGCCGGCGGAACGCATATTCGTCGCCCTGCCTTAGGTGTAATATAAATAATGTGTCGTCCGTCATAGGCTAATAGCCGCGGCACAGCCCGCCGTGCGCCAGATAGTCATTGAGGCTTGTGCCGTGTGGTTGCAAAATTACTTTTTTCCTTCGTATGTCAGTCCGTTTTTCCTTGAAAAAATATCTTTTTTTACAATTTCAAGCCTTCTTTTTCGGCCGGTGGCTATGGCGTTGATTATCAGGGCGTTTGCAAAAGGTGGCCTTTTGGCCTGCGAAAGGCCACCTTTTGGCGCGTAAAACACGGCCTTTTGCATCGCCGTTTGCCGTCTTTCGGTTCATCCGCAAATCTGTTGGATGGCGCAGTCGTGCAGTGCGAACAGCCTAAG
>CAJMAO010000059.1 GCA_905211345.1 uncultured Prevotella sp. | reverse complement strand
CGATTTGCTTACCCGTTACCGCTTGCCGGCGTCATTTGTCCTTACCGGCATCGTCGGGAAAGATGTCATACTCCTTGCCGTAAGGGCTGCGAACGTTGGTAAGCAGCGCGCATAAGACGCACATGCCGAAAAACACCCACCACGCATACGACAGCCTCACATTGCCCGTACCCATGCACACCACAACGCCCACAAGGCTTATGCCGGCGCTCCACAGCGCATCGTTGCGGTTCCAGCGGTGGCCTTTCGCGTTGGTTTCCTTTTCCGACGGCTCCGGCCACGACAGCCACAGGGCAAGCGACATTACGCCCGCCACATAATAAAGCCAGTCATTATAAAGCGTGAAAGGCAGCAGCGCATCAATAAACAGGCCGAGCCGCCATATCCAAGGCCAGTACCTTTTCAAATCCGATGTTTTCATTACATTATTTCCCAAGGTGCGAAATTAGGAAAATTATCACATAAACGCAAATCCTGCTTACAAAAAACAACATTTCGACCGATAAATAATGCTTTTGCAAAAGGCCGTCTTTTGGCTTGCGAAAGGCCGTGAATCGGAACGCAAAAGGCCACCTTTCACACGACGAAAGGTGGCCTTTTGCAACGCGCCTTACTGCAGGCGCCGGCATCAGTCATACCAAACCGAGGCGTAATACGTGCCGTCGGCATGGCCTAAATCCACCGAACCGTGGTGGTGGCGCGGCGGTCTCGGCTTTTTATGCTTATGGTGTTTCTTATGCGGAGGCGGTTTCGGGTGGTCACGGTGGACTACGCACGACGGGCACAGCAAGGCCATAACCAAGGCCGAGGCTGCTATCTTCAAATTTGAAACTATTCTCATAATCTCGTGGTTTTAGGTTATACTTAGGTTTTCATGCCGTTGGAAAGAGTACTTTTCTACGACCTTTTACATATATGACAAGACAAACCGCCGAAAGTAAAACTACTTATACATTTTTTAATAGTTACTTACGCGCCCATCACAGCCAACGCGCCACGGCACGGCGCGGCGCATCAGAACCCGTTATTTACATAAATCAAAAAATCAAGTGTTTATGGTAAAAATCACGGTTAGGCGCAATCGTTTGACAAGAAAAGCACTATCTTTGCCACTGTTTTCAAGGAAACATTTTTTCAGGAACCAACTAACAGTATCAAGCAGCATGAGTCTGAACATCGAAAAAGGAGACAAGAAAAGGGTTGTAATCGTAGGAGGCGGCTTCGCCGGGCTGAAGGTGGCCAACAGGTTGAAGCGTTCGGGCTTCCAGATAGTGCTCATCGACAGGAACAACTACCACCAGTTCCCGCCGCTTATCTATCAGGTGGCATCGGCGGGAATGGAGCCCAGCTCAATATCATTCCCCTTCCGCAAGATATTCCAGCACAGCAGGAACGTGTATTTCCGCATGGCCGAGCTGCGCGCAATATACCCGGAGAAGAAGATTATACAGACCTCGATAGGCAAGGTTGACTACGACTATCTCGTACTGGCTGCCGGAACTACCACCAACTTCTACGGCAACAAGAACGTTGAGACCGACGCCATGCCGATGAAAACCGTCTCGGAAGCCATGGGATTGCAGAACGCCATACTGGCGAACATCGAGCGCGCCATAACCTGCGCCACCAAACTGGAACAGCAGGAACTGCTCAACGTTGTCATCGTGGGCGGAGGCGCCACCGGCGTAGAGGTGGCCGGAGTGCTCTCTGAGATGAAGCGCACGGTGCTGCCGCACGACTATCCCGACCTAGACCCCAGCCTCATGAACATTTATCTGATAGAAGCCGGCAACAGGCTGCTGTCGGGCATGTCACAGGAATCGTCGGAAGCCGTCGAGAAATTCCTGCGCCGCATGGGTGTAAACGTGCTTCTGAACAAGATGGTGACCGACTATCAGGACCACAAGGTAGTCTTGGCCGACGGCAGCTCGATAGCCACACGCACGTTTATCTGGGTGAGCGGCGTGGCCGGCAGCCCTGTGGGAGGCATTGGCAAGGACTGTCTAGGGCGCGGGCAGAGGATAAAGGTTGACCGCTTCAACCGCATTGAAAGCATGGACTCGGTGTTCTGCATCGGCGACCAGTGCATCGTATGCGGCGACGAAGACTATCCGAACGGCCACCCGCAGCTGGCCCAAGTGGCCATACAGCAGGGCAAGAACCTTGCGCGCAACATCAAACGGCTGGAGCGCGGCAAAGACTTGAAACCCTTTAAGTACAAAAACCTCGGCTCGATGGCAACCGTCGGAAGGAACAAGGCGGTAGCCGAATTCGCCGGAATAAAGACGAGCGGCTTCGTGGCGTGGGTGATGTGGCTCGTCGTCCACCTGCGCTCCATACTCGGAGTGAGGAACAAAGTGGTGGTATTGCTCAACTGGATGTGGAACTATTTCAACTACAACCAGTCGCTGCGCATGATATTCTATCCCAAGAAAGCAAAGGAGATACAGGAGCGCGAGGCGCGCGAAGCCGTCACACACTGGGGAGAAGACTTAGCTAACGAAGGGAAATAAACAATACAAAGAATATTTGCAGGAAAGGCCGGGGTCAACCCTCGGCCTTTCTCATGCGTAAATTCAGTTGGTAAACGGCCGGCACAAATATGAGCAGCGAGAACACCACGGCCAGCACGACATTATTGCCGTTGCCGCCGAAAAGCTGCAAAAGCGACATGTCCGCAGTGTAAGGCATCAGCACATAAACTACGTAAGCCGCAGTGTTGTTCACCCAATGGAGCGCCACCCCGGGCAGAATACTGCCCGTGCGGTAATACATCCAGCCGAGAAGCAGGCCCACAAGGAAGGCGTGGGGCATCTGGGCCGGGTTGACATGGGCGACGGCAAAGATTACGGCGGATATGGCTATGGCCGCCCAATGGCTGCCGACGTAACGCAGCAGCGAACGCAATATTGCGCCGCGGAACACTATCTCCTCGGCCAACGGCGCAAGGAGGCACAGCGTAAAGTAACCGTAATTGTGCCCCATGATCATCTTGAACGTGTCGCCCATCGTGTCGGGAAGCTCCGGCATCAGCTCTTGCAGGGCCCCCGAAGGCACGAGCGTACCCACCGAAGCCACCGCGCACCAGAAGAACACGCCCCAAGGCCGGGTGCGAAGATATGTGGGCGACACCACGGCATACTTCCTCCAGATGAACAGCGCGCCGACGGCCACGCTCGTAACGGCCGACGCGAGGATTAGCATCGGGGCCGTCATTGCGTCGGCATTGCCGCCGTTAAACGTTTGCCACACGTAGCCAAGGCTTTCGCCCGACGCCAGCATCCACACAGCATAAACAGCCCACGAGAGGAAAAACTGCACCAACACGAAATAAAAAAGATATAAAAGCGCCTTTTTCATACTGTTTTCTAGAAGTTAAACAAATTCTTATTTGAAGTTAAAGAAATCATGGAAGTTGAAAGGACTAAAACCCTTTACACTGTCATGGAGCCGCCGCCGAAACGCTGAGCCCCCGTTCTTCCGGTATAAATCGAGGCGGGCATCCGGCGGCCTATCCGACATTCAACACTTTTTCGGCCTCAACCTTATCCCGTTCAAGCTGCTCGATGAGTTTTTTTACAGAACCGAACTTGCGTTCTTCGCGCAGGCGTTGGTGAAATTCCACAGTTATGCCGCGCCCGTAAATATCACCGCTGAAACCGAAAAGGTTCACCTCCAGCGTTGTTGTCGAGCCGTCGAAAGTAGGCCGGGTGCCTATGTTCATCATGCCGTCGAGCGGCTGCGCCACTCCTTCCACACTCGCCCTGACGGCGTAAACACCGGCCTCAGGCATAAGTTTAAGCATGTCAGCCACCTCGATATTGGCCGTGGGGAATCCCATTTTACGCCCTTCATGATAACCGCCCACCACCTTTCCGCTAATCTTATAACGATAACCGAGGCACATCGCGGCCATGCCGGCCTCGCCGGCCGAAAGAAACGAGCGCACCACCGACGAACTTACGCGCACGCCATTGAGCGTGAAAGCGTCTGCGGGCACGACCTCGATGCCCAGCTCACGCCCGTAACGCACATAGTCGTCAAAACCTTCGGCGCGGTTGTGGCCGAAGCGATTGTCGTAACCCGTTATCAAAACACGCACGTTAAGACGGTCGCGCAACACCGACTGCATGAACTCACGCGCCGAAAGAGCCGCCATATCCTCGTCGAAATGCAGCACGGCACAGTTGTCAACGCCCGTGGCCGACAGCAACGCCGACTTCTCGCCGTTGGTCGTCAACAGGCGCGGCTGGAAGTCCGTATGCAGCACCAACCGTGGATGACGGTCGAAAGTGACGACCGTTGACTGTAAACCGCGACCGGCGGCAACGGCCTTCACCTTGTCGATAAGGTAACGGTGCCCACGGTGTACGCCGTCAAAAAAGCCGACCGTAGCCGCGCACGGAGCGGCTGTTGATGGCATACTGCCGGTTAAGGATATATCATATAAATTCATCATGCTGACAGATGTTATTATAAAAAGATGCCTTTAAGGCCACAAAAAGGTGTCTTTTACAGGCTCGTTCACAGCCTTCCGCACTGCGCTTTGCCGCAAACCGCAAAATGGTTCGCCAAGGTCAACGTGCAATGTGTTTACGCCCAGCCTTTCAGCCCCTGCGCAGTTGGCTGCAGAATCGTCGATAAAGAGCGTCTCGCAGGCATTGAAGCCAGTATCGTCAAGCACGCGGCGGTATATCGCCTCGTCGGGTTTCAACAGGTGCATTTCGTAAGACAGGAACGTCTTCTCAAAATAATAGTCGACCGTACGGCCGCAAGCCGTGAAATAACAGGCCGCGGCCTTGCCCCAATGTATCGGATTGGTGTTGCTCAACAACACTATGCGATAATCGCGTTTCAGTTCATCCAGCCGCTCAAGGCGGTATCGGGGAATACCTGTAAGCAGGGCGTTCCAAGCCTCGCATATAGCCTCATCGTCCGCAATACAGCCCGGACAGGCACGCCGCACAGCGTCGCAAAACTGCGGGATGTCGGTCAGTCCCACCTCAAGGTCGTGAAAAAGGTCTTCCTGCCTGCACTCGTCTACGTAACAGGCTATCGCCCCCGCGCCTATCCGCGTGAAAGCGTCGACGCAACGGCGGCGGTCAAGATTGACAAGAACGCCGCCGAAATCGAATATAAGGTTGCGCGTCATTTAGCCTTCAAACGCTTTACCATGCGCCATATCTCGCCAATCCAAAGCACTAGGGACGTGCTTGCTATGATGACGAGCCACTCTTGCAGGGAGAGTGGATCGGTGCGGAACATCTTGCCGCCGAAAGTCACAATGAGCCACTGTCCGCCCAAAATGATGAGCAGCACGAGCAGAAGTCCGTTGTCATGGGTGAAGGCGTGGAAAGCCGAATGGTTGGAACCGAACGCCTTAGCGTTGAAAAGATTCCAGAACTGTAGCATCACGAACGTGGTGAAGAACAGCGACAGTTCGTGCAGATGTACGTCTCCGCCACTCTGGTTGCAGTGGATGAGGAATGCGAACAGCACCGCGAAGAACGCCACGCCGATGCCAACGATGCCTTTGGCCATGCCCTTGGTTATGATAAAGTCGGTCTGCTTGCGGGGCTTGTCTTTCATAACTTCACGCGAAGGAGGCAGCGAAGCCAGCGCAAGAGCGGCAAAGGTGTCCATTATAAGGTTGACCCAAAGTATCTGGGTGACGGTAAGAGGAAGCTCTGTTCCCAAGAACGAACCGCCCAAGACGAGCAACAGGGCAGTGACGTTGACCACCAGCTGGAAAAACAGGAAGCGCTGTATGTTCCTGTAAAGCGAGCGCCCCCACATCACGGCATTCACTATGCTGCGGAACGAGTCGTCGATAAGCGTCATGTCGCTGGCTTCCTTTGCAACCGACGTTCCCGAGCCTAACGACAGGCCGACGTGGGCGTGGTGCAAAGCGGGAGCGTCGTTTGTGCCGTCGCCTGTGACCGCAACTACGGCATTATGTTTCTGCAACAGGTTCACGAGACGCTGCTTGTCGGTCGGTCTCGCACGGCTCATCACACGCAGCTTCGGCACAAGCTCGAACGCCTTTTCATCTGATAGGGCGGCAAAGTCGGGGCCTGTTATCTGCGCCTCGGCCGGTGTCTGTTTGTCCCAAATGCCTATTTGGCGCGCTATCTCGATAGCCGTGGCCGACGTGTCGCCTGTAACAATCTTCACTTGTATGCCCGCGCTGACACATTGTTTCACTGCGTCGGGCACGTCTTGGCGTATCGGGTCACTTATCGCCGTTACGGCTTGGAACGCCAGTTTAGGCCCTGCGGCTACGGCTCCCATGTCGGGCTGCTCGCCGGCGGCCAGCACACGGTAAGCGAAGGCCAGCGTACGCATGGCTTGGTTCTGGTATCCTCTCAGGCGGTCGGCTATCTCCTTGCGCGCCGTGTCGTCGATGTCGCACATCGACATGATTATCTCGGGCGCGCCTTTAATCATAAGCACGCGGCATCCGGCCACCTTGCCCACCGTAGCCATGTATTTCCTTTCGGTAGAGAACGGCAGCTGCGCCTCGATGTCCTCGTCTTTCCTAAGCGTCTTATAGTCAACACCGTTTTTCTCAAGCCACAACAGCAGGGCTATCTCCGTAGGATTGCCTATGCCCTTGCCGCCCTCGGCATCGAGGTGGGCCGTGGTGTTCAGGGCTATCGACGAGCGGAAAAGCGCATCGTCGGAATCGTACTGCTGCATCTCGGCCACTTGCATCTTGTTCTGCGTGAGCGTGCCCGTCTTGTCGGTGCAGATTACCGTCACGGCCCCCATAGTCTCGCAGGCGTGCAGCTTGCGCACAAGGTTATTGTTCTTCAACATGCGCCTCATATTGAGCGCGAGGCTCAGGGTGACGGCCATAGGCATGCCCTCGGGCACGGCCATGACTATCAGCGTGACGGCCATCATGAAGTATTGCAGCACCGTCTCGGCCATGCGCAGATAGTCGGTTGACGCCCAAACGCCGTCGGCATCTACCACAATGTCACGGCCTAAAAATATCACGAAGGCCGCCACCGATATGCCTATTCCGAACTTGCTGATGAGCTTGGCCAGCTTGTCGAGCTGCAGGTTGAGCGGCGTCTTCACCGACGTCATCTCGGTGCTGGCGCGCGACACCTTGCCAATCTCCGTGGCATCGCCCACCTCGGTCACCTGATACGAGCCGCGGCCGTTCATCACCATCGTGCTGCGCAGCACCTTCGACGAGGGGTAAGTAGCCTCCTTGTCGTTCTTCTCGGGGTCGGCGTGCTTCGTGATTATAGGTTCGCCCGTGAGCGACGACTCGTCAATCTGAAGGTCGGTCGATTCGATTAGCGTACCGTCGGCGGGGATTTCGTCACCCACCTCTATTATAACGACATCGCCCACGACGACATCCTTGCGCGCTATTTCCACCACCTTGCCGTCGCGCCTCACCTTAACGGGCGACTCCTCGCCCAGCGCCGTGAGCACGTTGAACTTCTTGGCGGCATCCATCTCAAACCAAAATCCGATGGTAGTGGCCAGCACAATGGCAAGGATTATGCCGATAGTCTCGACATACTCGCCGTGTATCGCGGCCAAACCGAGCGAAATGACAGCGGCCACAAGTAAGATTTTAATGATAGGGTCCTTGTATTTCTCAAGATAGAGTTTCCAAAGCGGAGTCCTCTTAGGGGGCGTAAGCGTGTTCTCGCCATGCCGGGCGCGGCTCTTCGCCACTTCGTTATCCGTCAATCCGCGCGGATTGCTGAATAACGGGTTAATCTCGTTGCTCATTTAAAAATCCAAAAATGATTAAGTTAATATCGGCTGCAAATTTAACACAAATAGCCGACATAAACCTCTGCCAACAAGCATTATCACGCAAATTTAACGTATCTTTCCATATTTTATGCCGCAAGCCGTTTTCCAAGACACGGCAAACGGCGCTGCAAAAGGCCGTCTTTCGCACGCTAAAAGGCCACCTTTTGCAAGGCAAAACACGGCATATTGGAAAGCCATTGAATTACAGCCACTTACAAAGCCGCCACGACCTGCGTCCGGAAACGGCCTCACAGCCCGTGCCGCAGCACAAAAACGCCGACACACAAGAAAGCAGGGAAAATGGCCGAAAAAACACCGTTCCACACCTGTTTTCATCAATCTTTGCAACGATTTTCATGTTTTAACGCACATTTTGCAAAAAAAATTTGGCAGTTTACACAAATAACAGTACCTTTGCACACGAAATCTTGACCCACAGCGGTCTGAGTAGGGCTTTTAGCTCAGTTGGTTAGAGCAACAGACTCATAATCTGGAGGTCCCAGGTTCAAGCCCTGGATGGCCCACGTTAAAAAGCAGCGGTTTACAGACAAGCATAAACCGCTGCTTTTATTTTTTGCGTAAACAGGCAATACTTCTTGCCGGATGCTTTACGGATTCCGCACATACGGTAAAACAAGGAAAACGACTTTGACATTGCCTGACGTTTCAACTCACTTCAATATCTTATTTATCAATTTCCTGTTTGCGCACGCAACCGTGGCCGTATCTATGGTTGAAAGATATATCTGGGTTGTTTTCAGGTTTTCATGCCCTAACCCCTTGCTGATGACGGATATGTCGAAGCCCATGTCCCTCATCCCACTGGCCCATGAATGGCGCGCCACGTAAGTTGTAAGTGTTGTGGACAAACCTGCCATTCCGCCGATTTTCTTCAAGTTCCGGTTCACTTTGTGCTCCATTCTCTCATACTGGCTCCGCTCCGTTCCGCCGTTCCGTGTTATTATAGGCAGCAAGTACGGACTGTCGTTTGTCAGGCTGGCGTATCCGTCCACGATGTCTTGCATGGGCTTTTCCCATTTTATCGTCAATATCTGCCCTGTTTTCTTTCTGCCATATTGCAGCTGCCCGTCCCTTATGTCCGCCTTCCTGAGATAAGCCATATCGACGAACGACATCCCCTGCAGGTAAATACTGAGCATGAACATGTCACGCGCAAAGGCGAGCGACGAGCCTTCCGGCAGATTGAGAGACTGTATCTTACGTATCGACTCGAACGTTATGGCGCGCTTGCAAGTCTTGGCGAAGCCCGTGAACACATGCCGGAAAATATCATTATCGGGAGTAAGCCCGGTTTCTACTGCCTTCCTGTACAATGTCCGCAACGTCCGCAAGTAGCACGACGAGGAGTTGCGCTTCAGTCCGCATCCTTTCATCCACGCCTCATACAGGTTCATCGTTTCGGCATCAAGAGCGTCGATAGTAATGTCTTCACCCTCACGAAACCGCGCAAAACTTGCCAGCGCGTCGCGGTAGGTCTTGGCTGTGCCATACCGCCCTACCCTCATTTTCTTCACCGCCATGCCGTTTATGAAACCGAACAGGGTCTGGCTTGGAGGCAAAAGCCTGTACGCCGACACGATGTCGTCTGCCGTATATTCAAGCAGAGCCTGCTCCTTTTCGGTAATTATGGCAGCCAACTGCCTGACTTTCCACTGTACCTTTGATGCCAAAAGCCGTAAATGCGCCTGTCTTTCCGGCGTTCCCGTAATGCGTATGGAAGAAGTACCATCATCCCATTCTTCGGGCGTTACGCGGTAATCGGTAAAAACCGTCCGCACGGAGCGCCTGTGGACGATTTGGAAATACAATGTGCCTGTCCTGCCTTCTACCGTTGAAGGACGGAATTTTAATCTGAATGATGCCATGAGTTTTTATTTTATTGTTTTAATTTTTATAATGACATATTACTGATAAAAATCCGGAACGTAAGGTTTGGGGCATTTTACATGCTTGTTTAAAACAACCCATGAATTGGTAAAACGCCGTTATAGACAAGATATATTTCCACCTACGGCATGAAAGAAAAAGAAATCCTGCGGAACGTTTCCATTCGTTCCGCAGGATTTCACAAAGACTATAAAAACGGATCAAGGGATTTCATGCCTGCCAGCCACATACCGTTAAAGCGTTACGGCATGGCTTGAATTACATAGCGAAGACGTTAAATCCTCCGTCGACGACGGCAACCGTGCCGGTGACGAACTTGGCGGCGTC
>CAJMAO010000058.1 GCA_905211345.1 uncultured Prevotella sp. | reverse complement strand
AATGTCAAGTTTGCAACGGTATAATTAACTAGAGCCAAGGCCGTCTTTTAGCTTGTAAAAGACGGCCTTTTATCGTGCGATTTGCTGTCTTTTGGAAAGCGAAAGACGGCATATTGGAAAACAGTTGTGTATATAGTTGCTCCGGTTTTACCTGTTTACGATTAAATGATGTATATTTGCAGCGTTTTAAATGCGTTAGAAACGAAAGATAAATGCAGTTCAGGACAAAGGTTAAAATAGACAAACCCGACTTTGAGATAGGGCCTTGCGAGGAGATGCTGTTCGTTGGCTCGTGCTTCGCCGACAACATAGGGCGGAGGTTTAAGGACGAGAAGTTCCGCGCTACGGTCAATCCTTACGGTGTGATGTACAATCCGGCGAGCGTCCTGCACACGGTTAAACGGTGTGACGATGCGCCCCGCGTGGCCCTGTTCACACTCGGCACTAACCATGTGTACATACTCAATGAGACTGGCGAGATTGTTGACAACTGCGCCAAGCGCCCCCAACGGCTCTTTACGGAGCGTGAGCTGACGGTTGACGAGTGTGCCGGTTATTTAGGCGAAGCCGTCGACATATTGAAAGAACGGCGCGCCGACGTGCGTGTGATAGTGACCGTAAGCCCTATACGCTACGCCAAATACGGTTTTCATGGCAGCCAGTTGTCGAAGGCGGTGCTGCTGCTTGCCGCCGACAAACTGGTGAAGGAGCGACCCGGCATGGTAAGTTATTTCCCGGCGTATGAGATAGTCAACGACGAGCTTCGCGACTATCGCTTCTACGCCAAGGACATGCTCCACCCGTCAGAGCAGGCCGTAGAGTATATATGGGAGGTGTTCTCTGACGCATATTTCTCGCCTGAGGCCAAGCGGTTTGTCGACGAATGGCGGCCGTTGAAAGAGGCCCTGGGGCATAAGCCGTTCAATCCGGACTCGCAGGAGTACAAGGATTTTATGAATAAAACTATGTTAAAAATAGGCGAACTCTCAAAAAAATACCCGAACTTTGTATTCTAATAGCAACCCACCCCGAACCCCTCCCGAAGTGAGGGGCTTTAGAATGTATTGCAATCAACAACATCAAAACAAATAAAATATAAGGAAACACATCCCATTCCGATGACAAAAGCATTTCAGACTCCCTCCCTTCGGGAGGGTTGGGGTGGGTGAAATATTTTTATTATGCTCTATTCAATTGAGAAAATAACGACTTTGATAGGCGCACGCCGCTATGGTTCGGCTGACGGCAACATACGTTGGATACTGACAGACAGCCGCAGCGTGTGTTTCCCTGAGGAGACTTTGTTTTTCGCCATACGGTCGGAACGCAATGACGGGCATAAGTATATGGCCGATCTTTACCGCCGCGGCGTGAGGAATTTCGTGGTGGAGGTGTTGCCGCAAGACCGTGAGGCGACATACGCGGACGCTAACTTCCTGAAAGTTCCGCATACGGTCGAGGCACTGCAACGCCTTGCCGAGCGCCATCGCGACGAATTCGGGATACCCATTGTAGGCATAACCGGCAGCAACGGCAAGACCGTTGTAAAGGAATGGCTCTACCAGTTGTTGTCTCCGTCGATGGTCGTTACGCGCAGTCCGCGCAGCTATAACTCCCAGATAGGGGTGCCCCTGTCGGTATGGCTGCTCGATGAACATAGCCAAGTGGGCGTGTTTGAGGCCGGCATAAGCCAGAAAGGCGAGATGCAGGCGTTGCGGGATATAATACAGCCGACTGTAGGAGTGCTGACGAATCTTGGCGCGGCGCATCAGGAAAACTTCTCGTCGATTGAGGAAAAATGCCTCGAGAAGCTGAAACTCTTTCATGACACGAAGGCCATTGTCTATCCGTGGGATGACGAAACGGTAAGGCGTTGCGTTGCGAAATATGAGTATAAGGGCGAACAGATAGCGTGGTCTATGAGTGATACGGCCGCCAAGATGTATGTCAAGTCGGTGTCGAAGGACGGCATATCTACGGTTGTTGATTATGTGTTCGACGGTAAGGAAGGTTGTTATACGTTGCCTTTCATCGACGACGCGTCGGTTGCCAATTCGGTGGTTTGCGCCGCCGTTGCCCTTCATTTGGGGCTTACTGCGGAGCAGATAGCCGGGCGTATGCCCTGCATCGAGCCTGTGGCCATGCGCTTGGAGGTGAAGGAAGGGCAGCATGGATGTACGCTTATCAACGACTCTTACAACTCGGACATAAACTCGCTCGACATCGCCCTCGACTTCATGAGCCGCCGCCCGGAGCACGCCGGGCGCAAGCGCACGCTTATCTTGAGTGACATCTATCAGAGCGGGAAGGCTGGTGAGGCATTATATAAAGAGGTGTCAGACCTCGCGAGGACGCGGGGCGTGCAGAAGTTCATCGGCATCGGCCCTGAGATTAGCGCCAATGCGGACGTTATAGACATACCCGAAAAGCATTTCTTCGCCGACTGTCACGAGTTCATTGCAAGCCAAGTGTTCGCTTCTTTGCATGACGAAGTGGTGTTGCTGAAGGGCGCGCGGAGGTTCAATTTTGACCGCCTGACCGAGCTTATGGAGCAAAAAGTGCATGAAACGATACTCGAAGTGAACCTTGGAGCCGTGGTGAAGAACCTCAACCACTTCCGTTCGTACATGAAGCCGACGACAAAACTAGTCTGCATGGTAAAGGCCGACGCATACGGAGCGGGCGCGGTAGAGGTGGCTAAGACGTTGCAAGACCACCGCGTTGATTATCTAGCCGTGGCCGTTGCGGACGAAGGCGTAACGCTGAGGAGGAACGGCATAACGTCGAACATCATGATTATGAACCCCGAGATGACGGCTTTCAAGACAATGTTCGACTATGATCTTGAGCCGGAAGTTTACAGTTTCCGTCTGCTTGACGCTCTTGTGAAGGCCGCGCAGCGTGAAGGCATTACTGGTTATCCAGTCCATATAAAGCTCGATACGGGTATGCACCGCCTAGGTTTCAATCCAGAGACTGACATTGATGAACTGGTAAGCCGTCTGAAACACCAGAATGCGGTCATTCCACGGTCGGTGTTCTCGCATTTCGTAGGTTCTGACAGCGACGATTTCGACAACTTCTCCGCCCGTCAGTTCGCCTTGTTCAAGGAAGGTAGCGACAAACTTCAGGCAGCGTTCAGTCATAAGATACTGCGCCACATGGACAATTCGGCCGGCATAGAGCATTTCCCCGAACGCCAGCTTGACATGTGCCGCCTCGGCCTCGGGCTGTACGGCATCGACAGCCGCGACAACTCCGTAATAAACAACGTATGCACTTTGAAAACTACAATACTGCAAATCCATCCCGTGCCGAAGACCGAGACCGTGGGCTACAGCCGTAAGGGAATACTCACCCGCGACAGTCTTATAGGCGCAATACCCATCGGTTACGCTGACGGGCTGAACCGCCTGTTGGGTTGCGGACGCTGTTATTGCCTCGTAAACGGCAAGAATGCCCCATACGTGGGCAACATCTGCATGGACGTGGCGATGATAGACGTGACCGACATCGACTGTAAGGAGGGCGACACGGTTGAGATTTTCGGCGACAACCTGCCCGTAACGGTGTTGTCAGACGTGATGGGCACGATACCTTATGAGGTGCTTACGAGCATCAGTAACCGTGTAAAGAGAGTGTATTTCCAAGACTGAAGTGCTGCCAACGTAAGTCGTTGACAATCAGTGATATAATGTGGTACGTTGTAAAAGACGGCCTTTTAGCTTGCAAAAGGTGGCATATTGCAGGCTAAAAGGCCGTCTTTTGCATGGTGAAAGGCCATGTTTTACAACACGGTTGGGTAGTTAAACTATTTTAACGAAACGTCAATCCTTTTTTAAGGAAAAAACAGTAACTTTGCGCAAAACTCACTTAAACGCATACTATTTAATCAAAACAATAAATAATGAATCCAATTCAAACTACTAAGATGACCAACTTCCGTTGGGTCATTTGCGCGTTGCTTTTCTGCGCGACGACGGTGAACTACCTCGACAGGCAGGTTCTATCGCTTACGTGGAAAGATTTCATCGCGCCTGAGTTCCACTGGGATGATGCCCATTACGGCATGATTACCGGTTTCTTCTCTGTTTTTTATGCCGTTGCATGTTTGTTTGCCGGTAAGTTTGTTGACTGGATGGGCATAAAAAAAGGTTATCTTTGGGCCATCTTCATTTGGTCGCTCGGTGCTTGTTTGCATGCCGGTTGCGGCTGGGTGACAATGGAAATCGAGGGTCTTGACTCTGTAGCAGCCCTCCGTGCGGTTGAGGCCGGCAGTGAAATGGCCATCGCCATCGCTACTTTGAGTACATGGCTGTTCCTTGTTTGCCGCGCTATCCTCGCGCTGGGCGAGGCCGGCAACTTCCCCGCCGCTATCAAAGTGACGGCTGAGTATTTCCCGAAGAAAGACCGTGCGTTTGCCACTTCAATCTTCAACTCTGGCGCTTCTGTCGGCGCTTTGGCCGCTCCGCTCACCATTCCAATCCTTGCCAATTACTTCGGTTGGGAGATGGCGTTCATCATCATCGGTGCAATCGGTTTTATATGGATGTTCTTCTGGGCTCATCTTTATGAGAAACCTGAAAATTCCAAGCATGTAAACAAGGCGGAACTTATTTATATAAATCAGGACGACGAGGAGGAAGCAAAGCCGGCGGAGGCCGTTAAAGAGGAGAAGACAATCCCCTTCCTGCAGTGCTTCAAGTATAAGCAGACTTGGTCGTTCGTAGTAGGCAAGTTCTTCACCGACGGTGTTTGGTGGTTCTATCTGTTCTGGGCTCCGGCTTATTTCTCCGACCAGTTCGGTTACAAGACATCGTCTACAATGGGTATGGCGCTTATCTTCGTGCTTTATCTTATCGTTACGGTACTGTCTATTTACGGTGGTTATCTGCCAAAACTCTTTGTCGAGAAAAAGGGCATGGGGCCGTATTCTGGTCGTATGTTGGCCATGCTGATATTCGCGTTCTTCCCATTGTTCGCGCTGTTTGCGCAGCCGTTGGGAGGCTATTCGGTATGGTTCCCGGCAATAATCATCGGCCTTGCGGGCGCAGGTCATCAGGCATGGTCGGCCAACCTGTTCTCAACCATTGGCGACATGTTCCCGAAATCGACAATCGCCACTATCACAGGTATCGGCGCTATGGCCGGAGGTATCGGTTCGTTGCTTATCAACCTTGGCGCAGGCGAGCTGTTCACATATTCTGACAGTATGGGTTCGGCATTCACGTTCCTCGGCTTCGAGGGCAAGCCTGCCGGTTACATGATAATCTTCTGCATCTGCGCTGTGGCTTATCTGCTGGCTTGGATAATAATGAAGACACTTGTTCCGAAGTACAATCCAATCGTTGTTGAATAATTAAGGCTTACATAACGTTATAAAAAATAAAGGCTGCCGTTAATTGGCAGCCTTTATTTTTATTGTAAAAAAGAGTGCCCCGTGCTTGCAGGGGCTTGCTTTTTATTTGAAGTCAATACCCAGATTGTACATTATGAAGCCGTAGATGTCGGCCTGTTCTTCGAGCACTTTGCCCATGGGTTTGCCTGCTCCGTGGCCTGCCTTGCTGTCAATGCGTATCAAGGTAGGGTTCGATCCGGCGTTACATTCCTGCAAAGTGGCGGCGAACTTGAACGAATGTGCAGGCACAACGCGGTCGTCATGGTCGGCGGTTGTCACCAAAGTTGCTGGGTAACTGATGCCTTTCCTAAGGTTATGCAGCGGCGAGTAGCCCTTCAGATACTCAAACATGTCCTTCGAGTCTTCGCTTGTGCCGTAGTCGCTTGCCCAGTTCCATCCGATTGTGAACTTGTGGTAGCGCAGCATATCCATGACTCCCACCTGCGGTATGGCCACCTTGAACAAGTCGGGACGTTGAGTCATGCACGCGCCAACGAGCAGTCCGCCGTTCGAGCCGCCTACAATCGCGATCTTATCCTTGTTCGTATAGTTGTTGGTTATCAGCCATTCGGCAGCCGAGATGAAGTCGTCGAACACGTTTTGTTTCCTCATTTTCGTTCCGGCCTGATGCCATTCCTCGCCGTATTCGCCGCCGCCGCGCAGGGTGGTCTGCGCGTATATGCCGCCGTTTTCAAGGAACGGAATTCGCGACGATGAGAATCCCGGTGTCAGACTGATGTTGAATCCGCCGTAGCCGTACAGGTAAACGGGGTTGTTGCCGTCTTTTTTCAATCCTTTCTTGTATGTGAGGAACATCGGTATCTTTGTTCCGTCCTTGCTCGGATAGAACACCTGCTCGGTCACGAAGCCGTCGGCATCGAAGTTTACCTTGGGCGCGCGCAGCAGCGTGTACGTGTTGTTGTCGATGTCGTACTTGTAAGTTGCGCCGGGTATGGTGAACGACGTGAAGGTGAAGAAGCACTCCTTGTCGTCCTTGTCGCCGCTGAACGATACGGAGCCGAGCGACGGCAGTTTGATTTCATGCTCACGTTTGCCGTCCAGCGAGTACACGTAGGCATGGTCGGCCACGTCCTTATTATATGTAAGGATAAGTTTTCCGCCTATCACTTCGACTCCTGCCAGTACGGATTCGCCTTCTGCCACCACTTCTTTCCAGTCCTTCAGTTCGGGTTTGTCAAGCGTTGCGGCCATTATCCGGTATTTGGGCGCGCCGTTGTTGGTCATCAGGTATATCCTGCCACCGGTCACTTCAACCGGGTAATATGTATAATCCATGTCGTAGGCCATGGCCTTCAGCGGCGCGTCGGGCGTGCGCAGGTCTTTTACGTAGAGCGCGTTGCCGGCCCCGGCTCCGCTTTCATAGATGAACATCACCGTTTCGTCCTTGCTTACCGATGCCGTGTAGAAACGTTTTGGGTAAGCCTTGTTCTCGTAAACCAGCCTGTCCGCCTGCTGCGGGGTGCCTATCTTGTGGTAGTAAATCTTGTGGTTCTCGTTTACGTTTGAGTATTCCTTGCCTTTCACTGGGGCGTCGTAAGCGCTGTAGTAGAAGCCCTCGCCGTGCCATGCGGCGTCAGTAAACTTGGCCCACACTATGTGGTCGTCGAGCGGGCGGCCGCTTTCTGCGTCGATGATGTATATCTCAGTCCAGTCGGAACCGCTGCGCGAAATGGTGTAAGCCATGTATTTACCGTCGTGCGAGAAACTTATGCCCGTAAGCGCCACCGTGCCGTCGGCCGACAGTTTGTTAGGGTCGAGCAGCACGCGCGCCTCTCCGTCAAGCCTGTCTTGCACGTATAGCACGCTTTGGTTCTGCAGTCCGTCGTTCTTGAAGAAGTAATACTTTCCGTGCTTCTTTGCCGGAGCGCTTATCTTTTCGTAGTTGGCTACGTCGGTAAGCCTTTTCAGCAGCGCGCCGCGGAAAGGTATTTTCGACAGGTATTCGTTGGTAACTTCGTTCTGGGCCTTGACCCACGCCGCAGTCTGCGCGCTCGTGTCGTTCTCCAGCCAGCGGTAAGGGTCGGCCACGCTTGTGCCGAAATATACGTCAACCACGTCGCCTTTCGCCGTTTTCGGGTAGGCTAGCTTAGGTTGCGCCACTTGTCCGTTGGCCGTCAGCATGATGCCGGCCATAGGTAAAATCAATAGTTTTTTGTTCATAGTTGATAAACGTTTGTCAGTATGCAAAGATACGAATAAATTCCGATATGCCGTCTTTCGCCTTCCAAAAGGCCGTCTTTTGCACGATGAAAGGCCACCTTTCGCAAGCTAAAAGACGGCCTTTTGCAAAGCCGTTGATTATCAGCCTGTTACGCATGGGCTGGCGGCCTTGTCGTTTTTGCCGTGCGGCGTATGCCCCGTTACTTCCGTTTTTCTTTGGCGTTACGCTTTATTTGCGCTACCTTTGCCTGTCGTTCCGCATGTTGCTGAACGTTAATCTTTTTATTACAATTTATGTACAAACCAATTTTCAACAAGCGCGAGAGCTTCTGGTTCAAGCACTTCAGCCGCACGGGTTACGCCCTTTTCGCATGCCTCGGCCGCGAAGTGCTCATAGGCACGCTTAGCGTGGCTACGCTGACTTACGCCAAGGCTGACGGCGTAAGCGTGCGCACCGACCTCGACGGACTAGGCATGGCCGACACCGTGCGCGCCGTCATGCTCGGCGGAGTGGACGTTACGGCCTCGCGCGCGCCCTTGGCGGGAGGCCGGGCGCCGAGAATTGTTACTGTGCTGGACCGCGGGGCAATCGCCGCCGCGCCTGCGCAAAGTGTTAATGACCTGCTGAAATACGCCGTAGGGGTCGATGTCCGCCAGCGCGGGCCGATAGGAGCGCAAACGGATGTAAGCATACGCGGAGGCACAAGCGAGCATATAGCGATATTGCTCGACGGCGTAAACATCTGCGACCCGCAGACCGGGCACAACTCCTTCGACCTGCCCGTAGACGTCAGCGACATTGAAAGAATTGAGATAATAGAAGGCCCGGCCGGGCGCATCTTCGGCACGTCGTCGCTCCTCGGGGCGGTGAATATCGTGACGAAAACCGCATCAGGGAGCGGCGGAGATATAAGAGCCGAGGGCGGTTCGTTCGGATATGCCGGCGCCGGGGTGCGTATGGCGTTGGTTACGGGCCTATGGAGCAATGCCGTCAGCGGCGGATACACCCGCAGCGATGGCTACCTGCGCAGCCGTTCAGGCCGGTTGAACGCCGGTTATCACGGCGGACGCGCCTTTTATAAAGGCCGTTACAGCGGCGATAAGGTCGAAGTCGGCTGGCACGCGGGCCTCAGCTCAAGAGGATGGGGTAGCAACACGTTCTACAGCACGCTGTCCGACGAGCAGTATGAGCACAGCGACAAGTTTTATACGGCCATTAAGGCCGAGGCGGAAGCAGGGCGGTTCCACTTCCTTCCGTCAGTTTACTGGAACCGTTATCACGACCGTTACGAGTTTTACAAGGACGCTCCTGAGCGTTCGCCATACAATTACCACCGCACCGACGTTATCGGCCTGAACCTCAACAGTTGGTTCGACTGGGCGTGGGGGCGCACCGCTTTCGGCGCCGGGATGCGCAACGAGGACATCATATCGACCACCCTCGGCGAGCCGCTCGGTTCTCCCGTGCACATCCACGGCACAGGCAGGGACTACACCTTGGGGCTTAACCGCACTAACCTTAGCTTTTATCTCGAGCACAACGTCACCCTTGGGCGATTCACCGCGTCGGCAGGCTTCACGGCGGTGAGGAACACTTGGAGTGGTATGCCCTTCAAGCTGTATCCCGGCATCGACGCAAGTTATGCCTTCACCACGGCCCTTAGGCTGTACGCTTCGCTGAACACGTCGTTGCGTATGCCGTCATTCACCGAGCTGTATTACTCAGTCGACGGGCACAAGGCCGACAAACACCTGAAGCCGGAGGAGATGACAGCCGTGGAGGCGGGCGTGAGGTATGCCTCGGGAGGCGTCAGCGCGACCCTGTCGGTCTACCGCCATTGGGGCAGGAACATGATAGACTGGATAATGGATGCGTCGCCCGGCGGCGACGGCGTATGGACTTCAGTCAACCATGCCCGCATAAACTCCACCGGCGTTGAGGCCGACGCGCGGCTTGACTTCCGCCGCGTAGCGCCCTCGCAGCGTGTGTTGCGCTCGCTCAACGTGGCTTATGCCTATATTGACCAGAGCCAGCGGCGCGAGCAGGGCGTGCTGTCAATGTATGCGCTTGAGTATCTCCGCCATAAGGTCGTGGCCGCGCTGGGTCTTGACATACTGCCGGGTCTCGGCCTTGACGTAAGCTACCGCTTCCAAGAACGCGAGGGAACGTACACTGATACGGAAGGAATCACCCGCACGTACAGGCCCTACTCGCTCGTAGACGCCCGCCTTGCGTGGCATAAACCGCGGTATTCCGTATACGTTGAGGCTAACAACCTGCTTGACACCTACTATGTAGATTACGGCAATGTGCCACAGCCCGGCCTGTGGATTATTGCCGGCGCGAAGTGGAAATTCAGCTTCTGACGCATACGTTTTAGCCGTTTTATACAGCCGTTTGTAACGGCTCTGTAACCACTTGATAATCAGTACCCTTATAAAAGGCCACCTTTTGCCTTGCGAAAGGTGGCCTTTC
>CAJMAO010000057.1 GCA_905211345.1 uncultured Prevotella sp. | reverse complement strand
GGTTGCCATAATAGTAGATATTCTCATGATTTTAAGCTGTTGTTGATTAACGCGGCAAAATTACACAAAATATCGCATACTGAGAAACAAAATATCACATTATTATATACGTGATTCCCACTCCGCCGCCTGCATGGGAAACTAACCATAATTTGAACATCCAAAAGCCGCGATGCAAAACATGGCCTTTCGCCTTGCAAAACACGGCAAACGGCAAGCTAAAAGGCCACCTTTTGCAAGCCAAAAGGCGGCCTTTTGTAAAGCGCATCGTAAAATACTGGCTGTCAATTAGTTACAAAACAGCGAACGAAAGTCTGTCATTCGCCCTTCATCAGTATGCCGTAAAGCTCCTTCATGCCCTCCGACGCTCCTTTCATTATATGCCTTACGTCATGCCGGCCGGCGGCCATCACGGGCTTGGGGTCGATGAGGTAAACCGGCATCTGCGGCCGGGCGTACTGCACGAGGCCCGCCGCCGGGTAGACGTTGAGCGACGTGCCGATGATAACAAACACGTCGGCCTGCCGCGCGTAGTCGGCCGCGACGCTGATGTTGGGCACCGCCTCGCCGAAAAACACAATGTAGGGCCTGAGCAGCGAGCCGTCGCCGGCCTTCTCGCCGGGCTGCACGTCAAGGCTGCCGGGCGTCATCGTGCGCCAGTAGCGGGGGTTGTCAACGTCGCGGCTGGAGCACGTCTTCATAAGCTCCCCGTGCAGGTGGACGACGCGCGAGCTGCCCGCCGCCTCGTGCAGGTTGTCCACGTTCTGCGTCACCACGGTTACGTCATACCGCTGTTCGAGCGCGGCCACTAAGCGATGCCCCTCGTTAGGCTCGGCCTTAACGAGCTTACCGCGCAGCATGTTGTAAAAGTTGTTCACGTAAACAGGGTCGGCAAGCCACGCCTCATGGGTGGCCACGCGCGCCACGGGGTAGTTTTCCCACAAGCCGTCGGCATCGTGGAAGGTGCTAAGTCCGCTCTCGACGGACATTCCCGCACCGGTAAGGACAAAAAGTTTTTTCATATATCGCTCTGTTTTATACCCACCCCGGCCCAGACAGGCACCCACCCCAACCCTCCCGAAAGGAGGGGGGCTTGATATGCTTCAAAGGCTGACGAGACAGAGAATATGGCCTTCATAACTTGTTCAACAGCATAAAAGGCATATCAAGCTCCCTCCCTTCGGGAGGGTTGGGGTGGGTGCCTGATTGGCCATGAGGGTGTTTTCCCCACAAAATTAGTGAAAAATCCATAATAATATGGCCGCTATCGGATAAAAACATTACCTTTGCACGGTTTTTAATAAGGTATAAAAGAATTTCTAATAACACAAGAATGGACAAGTTAAGTTACGCTTTGGGCCTTGGCATAGGCCGCCAACTGTCGCAAATGGGAGCCACTGGGCTTGATATTGACGACTTCGCCGCCGCCATAAAAGACGTGCTGGCAGGGGCCGAACCGAAAGTGGCCGACCGCGAGGCGCAGACTATAGTACAGGAATTTTTCCGCAAGCAAGAGGAGAAAGCCAACGCCGAAATGGCGGAAAAAGGCAAGAAAGCGAAAGCCGAAGGCGAACAATACCTAGCCAACAACGCCTCGAAAGAAGGCGTCATAACGCTGCCCAGCGGCCTGCAATACAAGGTGCTAAAGGAAGGCAACGGCCGGAAGCCGAAGGCTACGGACAAGGTGAAATGCCACTACGAGGGCTTCCTGATCGACGGCACCGTGTTCGACAGCAGCGTGCAGCGCGGCGAACCGGCCGTGTTCCCCCTCAACCAAGTGATTGCCGGGTGGACAGAGGGCCTGCAGCTCATGGAGGAAGGCGCTAAATACCGCTTCTTCATACCCTACAACCTTGCCTACGGAGAGCGTGGCGCGGGCGCGTCGATACCGCCGTTCGCAACGCTCGTGTTCGACGTGGAGCTGATAGAGGTAGTGTGATTGCACAAGAAGTTAAAGGAGTAAAGGAAGTTAAAGGAGTTAAAGACAAATGTCATGTTGCCTGTTCAAATATGACTTTAAGATACAAAAACAAAGCATGTGTCCTTAACTCCTCTAACTTCCTTAACTCCTTTAACTCCAGCATAAAACCAGAAAAAATCAATCAATAACAACAATAAACACAATGAAAAAACTTACATTAGCAGCAGCCTTGGCCGTAATCGGCGCCACTTTCATGGCGTGCGGCAACTCAACGCCTAAGGCTAACTTGAAAAACGACATCGACACCGTAAGCTACGCCATAGGAATGGCGCAGACCCAGGGACTGAAAGACTATCTCGTAAGAGGCTTGGGCGTTGACACCGCCTACATGGACGAGTTCTTCCGCGGCCTCAACACCGGTGTAAACGCCGGCGACGACAAGAAGAAAGCAGCCTATTACGCCGGCATACAGATAGGCCAGCAGATATCAAACCAAATGGTAAAGGGCATCAACCACCAGCTGTTCGGCGACGACTCGACCAAGACAATATCGCTGAAAAACTTCATGGCAGGCTTCTACGCCGGCACAATGGAGAAAGGCGGACTCATGACACAGGAACAGGCGCAGACCTTCCTGCAGCTCAAGATGCCTATAATCAAGGCTAAGGCCATGGAGCAGCAGTATGGAGCGAACAAGAAAGCAGGCGAGAAATATCTTGCCGACTACGCCAAGAAAGCAGGCGTTAAGAAGCTCGACGGCGGCGTGCTCTACCGCGTAATCAAGGAAGGCAAGGGCGAAATGCCTACCGACACGTCGTGGGTGCGCGTACACTATGAAGGCAAGACCATCGACGGCAAGGTGTTCGACAGCTCTTACGAGCGCAAGGACCCTGTACAGTTGCGCGCCAACCAAGTAATACCGGGCTGGACAACGGCCCTCACCCACATGCCTGTGGGCAGCACATGGGAGGTGGTAATACCGCAGGACAAGGCTTACGGCGACCGCGAGACACCGCAGATAAAACCATTCTCTACGCTCATATTCAAGATTGAACTCGTAGGCGTGGGCCGCAAATAACAAAAAACGAATGACAATGACAATGAAATCGATAGTTACGCTCGCCGTCATGGCGGGCGTAATTTTCAGTGGCGCTGACGCCGCCGAAAGGAAAAAGAAGACAAAAAAGACCGACGACACCGTAGCGGCAGGCACCGTCGTGACCCTCAACACGGCGGCCGACTCGCTGAGCTACGCTGCCGGCATGGTGCGCACCGACGGGTTAATACCTTTCTTAAAACAGAACTTCAGCGTAGACACAGCTTACATGGCCGACTTCATACGCGGTTACCGCGACGCCATGGGCAAAGGTTTCGACGAGAAACAGAAAGCCTACTACGCCGGCGAACAGATAGCCCAAATGGTAAGCCTGCGCATGTTGCCATTCCTCAAGGACGAGTTTGCAGGACGCGCGGACTCTATTGACAGCCGCGTATTCAACGAAGGCTTCATCAACGCGCTGCGGAACGACACCACGGTGATGTCAGCCGACAAGGCCAAGACTTACTTTGAAACGGCTTTCAAGCAGGCCGTAGACGAGCGCAACGCCGCCACAAAGAAAGCCGGTGAAGACTTCTTAGCCGCCAACAAGCAGAAACCCGGCGTGGTGACTACGCCCAGCGGCCTGCAATATAAGGTTATAACGAAAGGCACTGGGGAGGTGGCAGCCGAGAACGACGAGGTTACGGTCAAGTATGAAGGCCGCCTTGTGGACGGCACTGTGTTTGACAGCAGCTACGAACGGAAGGAACAAACCAACAAGTTCCGACCCAACCAAGTAATCAAAGGATGGACCGAAGCCCTCACGATGATGCCCGCAGGCAGCAAATGGGAGCTTTACATACCCTACAACCTTGCCTACGGCGAAAGGCAGGCGGGCAAGATTAAGCCATACAGCGCGCTCATATTCACGGTTGAACTGGTAAGCGTGAATAAGACGGCAAAAACCGTCAAGAAGATAACTCCTGCCACAAAAAACGCCAAAGCCGCAGCGTCGAAACTGAAACCGGCGCCAAGGGCAAAGGCTAACAAATAAATCTTATTTGTCAAACAAATAGAAGGGAAGCTGTAAAAAACTTCCCTTTTTTATTTCACAATGCCTTAAATCCACGAAAAATTATGTCAAAATGTTGTGCGTCTCATTTTTAATGACTATATTTGCTCGCAAGAATTAAAATGTCACTACAACTGGACATAGATAAGAAAAACAAACACATAAACCTTGAGGAATGGAAAAAATAGACAGTCTCGACAGGAAAATTCTTAGCATATTGTCTAAGAACGCCCGCATACCGTTCAAAGACGTGGCGGCAGAATGTGGCGTATCGCGCGCCGCGATACACCAACGCGTGCAGCACCTGATAGAAAACGGGGTGATAACCGGCAGCGGATTCGATGTCAACGCCAAAAGCCTTGGCTACTCGACATGCACCTACGTGGGCATAACCCTTGAGCGCGGAAACATGTACAAAGCCGTGGTTGAGCGGCTGGAGCACATCCCGGAGATAGTGGAATGTCACTTTACGACCGGCCCTTACACAATGCTCGTGAAGCTGTACGCACGCGACAACGAGCAGCTTATGGACCTGCTGAACAACCAGATGCAGGGAATACCCGGCGTGGTGGCCACCGAGACGCTCATTTCCCTTGAGCAAAGCATCAAGAGGGAAGTGCCCGTGCCGCAGGACGTAAGGAAATAAGGAGACGCGCACGGCAATGAAACAGTTTGATTTGGAAAGCTGCTTAGACGACGTTTACTCACGATTTCCCGAGGCGGAGGACAAGCCCGTGATAGGCATCACCGGCAACTTCGCCGACGGGGAGGCGCGCCTTGGCGAGCGTTACTACAAGGCCGTGGCCGCAGCGGGCGGCGTGCCGGTGATAATCCCGCCGCTGGCCGACAAGGACGCGATAATCAACACGCTCGACGGCATCGACGGGCTGCTGCTCAGTGGAGGAGGCGACGTCAACCCGCTATGGGCGGGCGAAGAACCGTCGCCCGGCCTGCACGGCATCAACAGCGAGCGCGACAAGGCCGAACTGATGACCGTCCGCCTTGCCTACAACCGCCAGATGCCTATCTTAGGGATATGCCGAGGCATACAGGTGCTGGCCACCGCGCTGGGCGGACAAGTGGAGCAAGACATCGCCGAGGGCATTGCCGCAGGACGGCTGAAGCCTGCCGACGGGACGGACGGAGACCGAACACCGGTTAAACACAGCCAAGACGCCGACCGCTATGAGCCTACCCACACGGTGAAAATAAGCAAACACTCCACCCTTCACACTTTATATTATAAGGAAAAGATGGCCGTCAACTCGATGCACCACCAAGCCGTGCGCTCCTGCGGGCGTAGGTTTACGGTGTCAGCTACAGCCTCAGACGGTGTCATAGAGGCCATTGAGAGCTGTGAATTCAAGCCAATCATGGGCGTGCAGTGGCATCCCGAATGGCTCGGCGACGACGAGCAGCCGCTTTTCAAATGGCTTATCGGCGAGGCGCAGACATTCATCCGCGCAAAAGAAATCCACCGGCAGACACTCACATTGGACACCCATTGCGACACGCCGATGTTCTTCCCCCAAGGCATCGACTTCGACCGGCGCGACCCGCGCATACTCGTCGACCTGCACAAGATGGCCGACGGGCGGCAGGACGCTGTCATCATGGCCGCCTACCTGCCCCAGCCGAAACCCGACGAGACGTTCAGCGACAAGGTGGAACCTGCGTTCGACAGCCCGAAAGACTATGCCGACCACATCTTCGACACGCTGGAAAGCATCGCAAACGAGAACAGTCCTTACCTAGCCATTGCCGAAACGCCCGACGAACTGTATGAAAACAAGCGCGGCGGACTACGTTCTATAATGTTCGGGATAGAAAACGGCATCGCCCTTGAGCACGACTTGGCCAACGTGGAGCACTTCGCCGGGCGCGGAGTGGTGTACATCACGCTGTGCCACAACGGCGACAACGACATCTGCGACAGCGCCCGCGGCACTGGGACGCACGGCGGCGTGAGCGAGTTCGGCGCACAGGTAATCGGCGAGATGAACCGATGCGGCGTGATGGTTGACATGAGCCATGCCTCGGAGAAGAGCTTTTACGACGCGCTTGACATCAGCGCGTACCCCATAGTGTGCAGCCACAGCTGCTGCAAGGCCCTGTGCGACGTGCCGCGCAACCTCTCTGACGACCAGATGCGCGCGCTCGCGGCCAAGGGCGGGGTGATGCACGTCACGCTCTACCACGGCTTCCTACGCAACGACGAGCAAGAGGCCACGGTGCTCGACGCCATCGCCCACCTTAAACACGCGGCCCGCGTGATGGGCATAGAGCACGTAGGCATAGGCACAGACTTCGACGGCGACGGCGGCATACGCGGCTTCGCCGACTCTTCTGAGATGCTGAACTTCACGATGAACCTGCTCCGCAGTTATTACCGCGAGGAGGACATAGCCCGCATTTGGGGCGGCAACTGGCTCAGGGTGATGGCCGAAGTGCAGAAGTACAGGGAATGGCGGTAAGCCATTTCTCTTTTTAATGGTAAACAAAACAAAGACATGAAAACCATAAAATACATTTTCCTTTTTTTCTTGATACCGCTTCTCGCAGCCTGCAACAGCAACAAGAAGGCGGCGGCCGGTGGCGGCGAAGACATCACGGGGCAAGCCGTAGGGCCGGCGTTCAACGCTGACAGCGCCTACGCCTTCTGCAAGGCGCAGTGCGACTTCGGGCCTCGCACCATGAACAGCAAGGGCCACGATGAGTGCGGCCAGTGGATAGCGGGCAAGTTCAGGCAGTACGGCATGACAGTGACCGAGCAGCGCGTGACGCTCGACGGGTATGACGGCACGCCGCTGAAAGCCACCAACATAATAGCCAGCTACCGCCCCGAACAGAAGGAGCGCGTACTGCTCTGCGCCCACTGGGACACCCGCCCTTGGGCCGACAACGACCCTGACAGCGCCAACTGGCGCAAACCCGTGATGGGAGCCAACGACGGCGCCAGCGGCATAGCCGTTATGCTGGAGGTGGCCAGATTGCTGGCCGCCGACACGCTGAAACCCGCCGTGGGCGTAGATTTTGTCTGCTTCGACGCCGAGGACTGGGGAGTGCCGCGCTGGAGCGACACCCCAGACAACGGCGACTCGTGGGCGTTAGGCGCACAACACTGGGCAACGACGCCGCATAAGGCGGGCTATAAGGCTCGCTTCGGCATCCTCTTGGACATGGTGGGCGGACAGGGCGCGAAGTTCTGGCGTGAAGGCATGTCGATGCAATACGCCCCCGACGTGGTAAGCAAAGTGTGGGCGGCGGCCAAGGTGGTAGGATTCGGCAGCTATTTCGTCGACCAAGACGGCGGATACGTCACCGACGACCACGTGCCCGTAAACGAGAAAGCCAAGATACCGACAATCGACATCATAGCCTACTACCCCGACTGCGCCCAAAGCAGCTTCGGCCCGACGTGGCACACGGTAAGCGACACGATGGACAACATCGACAAGGCGTCGCTCGGAGCGGCAGGGCAGACGGTAGTGCAAGTGATATATTCGGAGCGGTAACAAAACCGACGGCATAACAGCCTGACATTCAATGGTTTGTAAAAGGCCGTCTTTCGCAGTGCGAAAGACGGCCTTTTAGCGTGCAATCTACGGCCTTTTACAACGTGAAAGGCCGTAAATTACAAAACCGAATGCCGACAGTCGCTAATGGAAAGCGTAAATCAGGAGTGCCACAAGGAGAATAACCGAAAGCGAGGCGAAACCTATAGCCACAGACAACCACCAAGAAACGCCGAACAGCAGGCCACTAAGCCTCGACAGGCAAGCCAGAGACAATACTCCGAACAGATTGCCCCACCAGTCCATATCCTTGCGTTTCAAGTACTTAAAAAGGGTCACCGTCAGAAAGACCGCACTCCCGACGCTGCACGCTGCGATTTGTACGGTGTCCGAAAAGCCTTCAAGCTGATCTACAGAATCCACCGCCCAGAAAAAGAATATGGTAGAAAATATATTGAAAAACAGACCAAACAATTTTTTCAAATTTTCCATATATCCATGGTTAAAACTAATAATAACGGTTATTATCTCTCAAAATTCATATCTAATAAGATAAAGCTGCGGCATGGCAAAAACATGCCGCAACTTTATGAAAGAACGCTAAACAAACATTTTTATTACTTAATTCTCATAACAGATAAAGCTATCATATCTGGACACTGCATCCCAACGAAACATACATACGCCAATGATTGTCAAACTGCCCGCCCATGGCGTCATAATAACGGAAGCCAAAACCTATCGAAGGTATAACACGTTTGTAATTGCCTTTCAGGCGCAACATTCCGTCGTAATACACATACTTGAAAGCCTCGTCATCACAAGTCAAACCGGCACCGGCGACGACGTCAAGACACTTCAGCACCTCATAGCCCAGTCTTGCGCCCGCCGTAGGGCTTACGTAATGGTCTTTAACACCGTCACTGTCGAACAACGTCACTGCTTCCTCCAAATTTAAACCGACGAAAAAACGGTCGGTAAAATTGTAACCAAGAGTGTATGCCACTTCAAAGTGCTTCTTGTCACGACCGTAAGCCGACAGATGCGTCTCGCCACTCATCCAAATGTCATCTTTTACCTGCCCCGACGCCGGTATGCAAAAACAACAAACAAAGAATGACACAAACGTTATTACAAACTTACCCATAATTAAATTATTTACCAATATTACATTTGAGAATAAAAAGAAAACAAGAACCAATGGCTTAAACCGACACTAATGCTTCAATGCCAAATCTGCCATCCCCACAGTAAACCATCTAAATCATTTCATGAACTTTAACCATGCCCATTGCATATCGACATTCCCATGGTTTCTGTTTAATTTCAGGAGAATGTCTTTCACCCTGTATCTGCAAAGCTTTGTGCCATTGACATAACACACATTAAGATGATAAAAAGTTTCTTCATACGCTTAAATTATTACTGTTTGTCAAAAATTTCACTAACAAAGTTATAAAAACGAAACACCCATCTCCAAATTTTCAACCAACAATTTTTTGCAAGCGTCACATCTCGATTTTACATTTAATTTACTGATACACAATAAGTTAAATGTCATTTGAACACTTTTCACGATGCAAAAATGTGACGCTTGAACAATAAAAATTCGTCCTTTTACAAGAAAAAAGTTGAAATTAAAGGGATAAATTTGTATTTTTGAACATCAAAAACAAACCACAATGATTAGATTTTACATAATATTCTTGCTTATCGTCACAACCATTGTAAACTGCACCAATAAGAGCCAAACATACGCAATACTTGAAAAAGCTGACAGCCTGCTTGCAAAAGAGGATGAAAACGAAGCTTTGAAAACTCTTGAAACCATTAACCAAAGAGAACTAAAAACCGACGAGGAAAGGGCGTATTACTATCTTTTAACCACAAGTACACAATTCAAATTATGCTTGCCTATTGTCTCTGATACTGCAATAAACCGCAGCATAAACTATTACAGACAGTCTAACAATAAAAAGGAACTGGCAAAGGCGCTATATTATAAAGGTATGGTGAAGTATGAACTTGGCGACGTGGAGAATGCAATTATTTGCATAAAAGAGGCCGAACACTTGGCAATGAAAGTAAAAGACACCAACACACTAAACCTCGTTTACACCAACCTTGCCGCAATAAATAATGCAACAGGTAACAACATTACGGCATTGGAATACGCAATAAAGGCGTTGGATACTTCCAAACGCATGAAAGACAAAGGATTGACAGCCCTCGCGCTTGATCAAATAGGCAAAGCATACAGCGACATGGGAGCATATGACAGTGCCTTATATTACATGAAAAAAGCCATCCCATACGTGAAATACTTAAAAAAACATGAAAAAGCAGAAGTATTGGCAAATATCAGCGGAAGCTATTTTAACCAAGAAGATTTTGCTAACGCCAAACATTACATAAAGATGGCGATGGATGCTGACACAACAGCAAAAAGCCTCTACATTCTCGGTTCGATATACCTTGAGGAAGGGCGCACGGCAGAGGCCGAAGCGTTATGGCGCAAGGCGTTGTGTAGCGACAATCCGGAGCTGCGGGCGGAGACGATGATGTGGCTGGCCGACATGAAGCGGGGCGAGGGCGATTACCGGCAGGCGGCCGAGCTGACGGCGAGGGGCGAGGCCCTGCGCGACAGCATACGGCATCAGCGGAAGGCGGAAGGTGCGCTGCGACTACAAGGCGAGGC
>CAJMAO010000056.1 GCA_905211345.1 uncultured Prevotella sp. | reverse complement strand
CGTCGCCCTCAAACGATGCTATGAACTCGAACGTGCGGCGCATCAGTACGGCAATGTCCTGCGGGCTGTAGTCGCCCCTTACGAGCAGGTAATTGCCCGTAAGACACCCCATCGGCCCCCAGTATATTATGCGGTCGGCCCACTCCGGGTCGTTGCGCAGGTATGTCGCGGCTAGATGTTCGATAGTATGTAGCGCGCCGGGGTGCAGCGCCGGTTCGCGGTTGGGCTCTTTCATGCGGATGTCAAACGTGGTTATCGTCTCGCCGCCTGCCTCGTCCTTGCGTGAAACGTATATGCCGCGCAGCAGGCGTTCGTGGTTGATTGTAAAGCTGGGAATGGACTTCATGATAATTAAGAGTTAAGAAGTTATTGAATTAAGAATTAAGAGTTAATAATTAAGAAAACCACCGGCGAGGCATATTTTCTTAATTTTTAATTATTAACTCTTAATTATTGATTTATAAGTTTTCTACGAACCGTTTTACCGTTGTAAACGAGTTGTCGGCCGCCTTGTGCCAGAAGTCGTAGTATTGCGAGGCTTTCGTGTCTTTCAGCGGCATGTCGCTGATGACGCGGAAGCTGACGAACGGCACGCCATATATGTGGCATGTATGCGCAATGGGGCAGCTTTCCATGTCAACGGCCACTGCTTTCGGGAATCGTGCGAGTATCGCCCTCATCTTGTTGCGTGTGTCAACAAACCAGTCGCCGCTTACAATCAGCCCCTTGTGCACGGCTGTTTCTCCGCAGGCCGCAACGGCTTTGCCTGTCAGCTCGTCGCCGGCAGTGAACACGGCAGGCATCCCCATTATCTGCCCCGGTTCACATTCTTCTCCGCAGTAGGCGTCGTGGTAACAGTATTCCGTGCCTACGACCACGTCACCCACGTTCATCCTGTCGTCGGCTCCGCCTGCAACACCGCTTGAAATGATGACGTCGGGGTGGTAGTTGTTTATCATTTCCACAGTTCCTATGGCGGAGTTAACCTTGCCGATACCGCATTTTTGCAGCACAATCTCTTTTCCGCCTATGCGTCCGAGGTTGAAAACAGTGTTGTTGCGGTTCTCCACAGTGTTGTCTTCGAGCAGCGACACGAGTTGTGCCAACTCCTTTTCCATAGCTACGATAATGCCTATTCTCATAATTGCAAAGTATTGTTCGGACTGCAAAAGTAACGTTTTTTAATGAATAATGAGTAATGAATAATGGAAAATAAGATTATCCTTGCGTGGCCAACCATGTTACTTTATGACAATAAAAATGTTTGATGACAACGCAAACCGTCACATGGTGAAGTAAAAGGTCTTTACATTAGGATTTTGTGAAACAGGTGAACGGAAAACCTTTTGTGGTCGGTCGAGGTGTGCGAAGTGGCCGGTTTGTGTGTTAAATACGGCCGTTCGCATTGGGAAACGCCACCTTTGGCACTGCAAAAGGCCGTCTTTTCATGTGTCAAACGGCATCTTTGAGGTTTAAAAAGGATAACTTTGCCACTCTCAAAGATGTCATTCGACATGGATTTTAACAATAGATGACATTCTTGCTTTGCGTAAATTATTGCTTATCAAGACTTTATCCGGATTTAGGTAAAATGTGTTAAATCGGATGACCGCGCCCGATAACCCGCTTGACTGCACGGCGCAGACGTTCCTGAAACGCCAAACGAAAATACCGGCCGGCGCAAAACGTAACAGTAAAAGCCCTATTGCCGACACTTTGCACAGGTTTGTTTTTCATCGTCAGTTCCTCATTTATCATTCCTTCGTCAGTTAATTCTTCATTATTCATTCTTCATTTATCATTCCTTCGTCAGTTAATTCTTCATTTTTCATTCTTCATTTTTCATTATTATATATATCTTTGCAAGGCAAAATAAAAACCGAGCCAAAATTAAACAATCAATGAATAATCTTAAAAAATACCTGCCTGACGTTGTGGCAGTGGTTCTGTTCGCCCTTATCTCGTTCGCTTATTTCTTTCCGGCCGACATCGAGGGTAAGATTCTATACCGTCACGACTCGGCCGCAAGCAAAGGTCTCGGCCGCGAGATGGCCGAACATAGGGAGAAGACGGGTGAAGTGACACGATGGATGAACTCCGTGTTCAGTGGTATGCCTACATACCAGACTGCTCCCGAATACAGCAGCGCGAAGACGCTTGGCACAGTAGTCGATGCCTATCATTTGTTCCTGCCCGACAATGTCTGGTATGTTTTCGCCTATCTGTTAGGCTTTTACATCATGCTCCGCGCGTTCGATTTCCGTCGCTCGCTTGCCGTGCTTGGTTCTATTATATGGGCGTTTTCCAGCTATTTCCTCATCATCATCGCCGCCGGGCATATATGGAAGGTCATGGCTTTGGCCTATCTGCCGCCTATGATAGGCGGCGTAGTGCTGGCGTACAGGGGCCGGTATATTGCCGGTCTGCTGGTTACGGCCATATTCTCGGCCTTCGAGATTTACGCAAACCATGTGCAGATGACGTATTATTACCTGTTCATCATCCTGCTCATGGTCATTGCCTTCCTTGTTGACGCCGTCCGCAAGAAGGAGCTTGCGCGCTTCGGCAAGGCCACGGCCGTGTGCGCCGTAGCCGCGCTTATAGGCGTAAGCCTCAACCTCAGCAACCTTTACCACACGTGGGAGTACAGCAAGGAGTCGATGCGCGGCAAGAGCGAGCTTGTCAAGAAAGACGCGGCCAACCAGACGGCCACCGGCCTCGACCGCGACTACATAACCCAATGGAGCTACGGAATAGGAGAGACGTGGACCCTGCTCGTGCCCAACACTAAGGGCGGGGCCAGCGTTCCGCTCGTTGAAAGCGAGACGGCCATGAAGCACGCGAATAACGAGTTCATCCCCGTTTACCAGCAGATGGGGCAATACTGGGGTGAGCAGCCCATGACGAGCGGCCCCGTCTACGTGGGCGCTTTCGTGCTCATGCTGTTCGTTCTCGGCTTGTTTATCGTCAAAGGACCAATAAAATGGGCGCTGCTTGCCGCCACGGTGCTTTCCGTATTGTTGTCGTGGGGCAAGAATTTCATGCCTTTCACCGACTTCTTCATCGACTATGTGCCGATGTATTCCAAGTTCCGCACGGTGGCGTCGATACTTGTCATTGCCGAATTTACGATACCTTTGCTTGCCATGTTGGCGCTGAAAAAGATTGTTGACGACCCCGGCGTGCTTACAAGGAAAATCAAACTGGTTTACCTCAGTTTCGGCCTTACGGGTGGGGTGGCCCTGCTTTTCGCGCTGTTTCCTACGCTTTTCTTCTCAGATTTCATATCGTCGGCCGAGATGAGGGCATTGTCCACGTTGCCTCAGGAATACGTAACGCCAGTCATTTCAAACCTCCGCGAGATGCGCGAGGCCGTGTTTACTGCCGACTGTTGGCGCTCTTTGCTCGTCATTGTGATAGGCACTCTGTGCCTGCTGCTGTTCAAGGCCAAGAAGCTGAGCGCCGTTTACATGGTAGGGGCGTTGGCAGTGCTCTGCCTAATTGACTTGTGGCAGGTTGACAAACGCTATTTGAATAATGACATGTTCGTGCATAAGAGCGTGCGCGAGGCTCCGTTGCGGATGACCGACGCCGACCGGCTGATACTCGATGACAAGACAGACTTCGGGAATTTCCGTGTGCTCAACTTCGCCTCCGACACGTTCAACGAGAACGAGACGTCGTATTTCCACAACAGCATAGGCGGCTACCACGCGGCGAAACTGCGCCGTTACCAAGACATGATAGACGCTTACATCGCGCCTGAGATGAAGAAGCTCATGCCGGCCGTGGCCGACGCGGGCGACGATATGTCGCGTGTCAACGGCGACAGCTTGTTCCCGGTGCTCAATATGCTCAACGCCCGTTACTTCATACTGCCCTTGCAGAGCGGCCAGACGGTGCCCGTGCAGAATCCGTATGTGCACGGCCCGGCATGGTTTGTCGACAAGATAACTTACGTTGACAACGCAAATCAGGAGATAGAGCGTGTCGGCAAGATTGACCTCCGCCACGAGGCGGTGGCCGACAAACGGTTTGAGCCTCAGCTGAAGACTGCATCCAAGCAGACCGGAACGTCGCTTGTAAAGCTCACTTCATATCTGTCAGACCGCCTTACTTATGACATCAGCTCCACAAACGGCGGCGTGGTAGTGTTCTCCGAGGTGTATTATCCCGGCTGGAAGGCTACCGTCGACGGCCGTCCAGCAGAACTCGGACGTGTCAACTATCTGTTGCGCGCCGTCAATGTGGCTCCCGGCAAGCATACCGTCGAGCTTACTTTCCACCCCAAGTCGGTAACTGTTACCGAGACTGTGGCATACGTCGGTTATGTGATACTGCTCCTGTTGATAGCCTTCGGGGTGTATATGGGTTATAAGAAGAAAAAAGAAGATTAAATTAAGAATTAAGAGTTAAGAATTAAGAAAACATGTTTTGTCGCCACGATAGTAATTTTCTTAATTCTTAACTCTTAATTCTTAATTTTCAAAATAACGTTGCAACTTATGAAAAAACTATTGTCTTTGCCACCCAATCTTGTGGGGTGTTTCCATGAAATAACAGGATACGGCCGCGATGAGTGGTTCTGTTCAAGCGACCCTGTCGGCCATAAGCTTGGTTCCGGCGGCGGTTCGACGTGGCTGTTGGAGGCTTGTTATAACGAGCATGGCGGCGGACTGTCGTTTGACGAGTGGCTTGCCGCTGACCGCCGGCTGCTCCTTCATGCCGGCGGGCAGAGCCGCCGGTTGCCCGCTTACGCCCCCTCGGGCAAGGTGCTGACACCCGTTCCCGTGTTCAGGTGGGAACGTGGGCAGCGTCTTTCGCAAGATTTGCTATCGCTACAGATCCCACTTTACGAACAGATAATGGCCGCCGCGCCTGCCGATATGCACACGATGATTGTCAGCGGCGACGTTTACATACGCGCAACGGAGGCCCTTCAGCCCATACCTGAGGCCGACGTGGTGTGCTACGGGTTGTGGCTCGGTCCCGAGATAGCCAAGGACCATGGTGTGTTCGTGTCGCGCCGCGACACTCCTTCAACGCTTGAGTGCATGTTGCAGAAGCCGTCAGTAAAGACGCTTGGCGGCCTGTTGAAAGACCATTTCTATCTTACCGACATCGGCGTGTGGCTCTTGAGCGACCGCGCCGTTAAGCTGTTGATGGCCCGCTCGGGGCATGGCGGCGAGCTGAAAAACTATGATTTATATTCCGAATTTGGCTGCGCGCTCGGCTGCAATCCGTCGATTAAGGACGACGAGCTCAACTCTTTGACTGTAGCTGTGCTCCCGTTGCCCGGCGGAGAGTTCTATCACTTCGGCACGAGCCATGAAATCATATCGTCGACGCTGGCCATACAGAACCTCGTGAACGACCAGCGTGAGATAATGCACCACTCGCTTAAGCCCCATCCGGCCATGTTCGTGCAGAACGCCGTGACCATGTCGCCCATCACCGAGGCCAACCTTAACCTGTGGATTGAGAACAGTTGGGTTGGCAGCCGTTGGACTTTGGCTCATGAGAACATTATAACCGGCGTGCCGGAAAACGATTGGAGCATAACGCTCGCCCCCGGACAGTGTGTCGACATCGTGCCGATAACAGGCGGTGGCATGGCCGTCAGGCCGTACGGTTACTGCGACAAGTTCCGTGGTAGCTTGCAAGACGAGGCTACAGAGTTTATCTCACGCCCGTTTTTGGAGTGGGCTTCAGAGCGCGGCATCGACGTAAACGCAATCAAGGGTGCGGCCGACCTGCAGTCGGCGCGCGTCTTCCCTGTGTGCAATGGCGCAGCCGACGACATGGAGGCCGTGCTCCGCTGGATGCTCTCCGAACCCCGGCTTGAAGCCGGAAGGCGCGTATGGGAAAGCTGCGAGAAGCTCAGTGCCGACGACATATCTGCCCGCGCTGACCTTGTAAGGCTGTCGGAGCAGAGGCGGACGATGCGCTCACGCAACTGGGGAGCGTTGGCTAAGAACTATGAACACAGTGTGTTTTACCAGATAGACCTTGACGACGCGGCTCGTGAGTTTGCCCGTTTCAATATTCCCGAGCCTGCGCCCATTGCCGAAAACGCGCCGTTGCTGACGCGCATCAGCGACTCGATGTTCCGCTCTGAGCTGGCGCGTATCACCGGGAAAGACTGCCGCGAGGGCGAGGACAAGGCTTTCTCGTTGCTTCGCGAAGGGCTTACCGAACAGGCTCTAGCTGCAAAGCAGTGTCCGCGCATGTCGGTTTACGGCGATCAGATAGTGTGGGCGCGCAGTCCGGTACGCATCGACATCGCCGGCGGATGGAGCGACACGCCGCCTTACTGCCTCATGGAGGGCGGCAGCGTGGTCAACCTCGCCATCGAGCTTAACGGCCAGCCGCCGTTGCAGGCTTACGTAAGGCCGTGCCGCGAACCGCATATCGTGTTGCGCAGCATCGACCTCGGCGCAATGGAGGAGGTCACTACATACAGCCAGTTGGCCGACATGCACCACGTAGGCAGTCCGTTCTCAATACCTAAGGCGGCCTTGGTGCTGGCCGGTTTCCTGCCCGGTTACGGTGAGGAGACGTTCGACACGCTCGAAAACCAGCTGCGCGCGTTCGGCTGCGGCTTGGAGCTGACACTCATGTCGGCCATTCCAGCGGGCAGCGGACTTGGTACGAGCAGTATGCTTGCGGCCACGGTCTTGGGCGCGCTCAACGACTTCTGCGGACTGGCGTGGGACAAAACCGAGATTGGCCGGCGCACGCTGGTGCTCGAACAGCTGCTTACAACAGGCGGCGGATGGCAAGACCAGTTCGGCGGAATACTGCAAGGCGTCAAGCTGCTTGAGACCGCCCGCGGCTTCAACCAAAGCCCCACGGTGCGCTGGTTGCCGTCAGAGCTGTTCACCCAGCCCGAGTATAAGCCCTGCCACCTATTATATTATACGGGCATAACGCGCACGGCGAAGAACATCTTGGCCGAGATTGTGCGCCGTATGTTCCTCAACCAGTGCGACGAACTGCGCCGCCTGCGCGAGATGAAGCGGCACGCCGTTGACATGTATGAGGCCATACAGCGCGCAGACTTCGGCCAAATGGGATGCCTAGTGCGCAAGACGTGGGAGCAGAACCAAGCCATCGACGGCGGCACCAACCCCGAAGCCGTGGCACGCATGACGTCGCTTATCGACGACTTCGCCCTCGGCTACAAGCTGGCCGGTGCCGGCGGGGGCGGCTACTTGTACATAGTGGCCAAGGATCCGGAGGCTGCAGCGCGCATAAAGCAGACCCTCAACGCCAACCGTCCGAACGTCAACGCGCGCTTCGTGGACATGGACTTGAGCACAAAGGGGCTTCAGGTGAGCCGCAGTTGACAGCCGTCGGCGGCGTGGCATGAAATCGTTTGCTAACACACTGATAATCAATACTCTTGTAAAAGGCCGTCTTTTGCACTGCAAAAGACGGCCTTTTAGCGTGCGATTGACGGCCTTTTGGACGATGAAAGACGGCATATTGAAAACCCACCCAAACCCTCCCGAAGGGAGGGAGCTTGATTACCATGAATTGTATAGCCGGCAGATGTATGAAAGTATGCTTATACATGAACTACAGGAGGTATGCCGACGGTTACGGTATTCTGTGTTGCCATACAGCCATAAACTTGGTTTTTCATCTATGAAAGACCGGCATTGACTTAATTTTAGTTAAATATAACATGTCCTTTGTCACGTTTCCGCCTTGTAAAACGTATATTTAATGAGTAGTAAAAACTAACATCCATATCAATGAAAGTATTTTGTAAAATTTTGGTTACAGCCGTATTGCTGTGCGTGGCCGTGCTCCCGGCCGTGGCGCAGACGGGCAAGGGAGGCTTCACCGTTGAAGGTGTGGTGGCCGACTCGATAACGGGTGAGGGCGAACCTTACGCCACGCTAAACGTGAGCGCCGCCGCGCAGCCCGGCAAAGCGGTTAAAATGGGTGTCACTGACAAGGCCGGACGCTTCACGGTAAGCGTGACAGGCAGTGGCAAGTTCAGGCTGACGGTAAGCTCGATGGGTCGTGAGACGGTGGCTAAAGACTTTACCGTTGAGGCCGGAACACGGCGCATTGACCTCGGCACGATACTCATAAAAGACGCAAGCAACGAGCTGTCGGGTGTGGAAGTGGTGGCACAGAAACCACTGGTGAAGGCCGACATTGATAAAATAGAATACAACATAGAGGACGACCCCGACTCAAAGACCAACACGATACTTGAGATGCTGCGCAAGGTTCCTATGGTTACGGTCGACGGACAGGATAATATCAAGGTGAACGGCAGCTCGTCGTTCAAGGTCTACGTCAACGGGCGGCCCAACAACATGATGACCAACAACCCCACGGAGGTGCTCAAGAGTATGCCCGCCAACACGATAAAGAAGATAGAGGTTATAACCAACCCCGGCCCGAAGTATGACGCTGAGGGAGTGGGCGGCATACTTAACATCATAACCGTAGGCTCGGGCTTCGAGGGATACACCGTCACCCTGAGCGCCAACGGCGGCAACACTGGCGCGGGCGGCGGAGCGTTCGGCACGGTAAAGAGCGGCAAGTTGACCGTAAGCGCACGCTACAACTACAGGCACGGCGACACTCCGCGCATGTATTCGGGGTCAACCCTTACCACGACAGATGCCGCTTCGGCAGCCACTTCGGCCGACATAACGCAGCAGGGCGACAGCAAGTCGATGAACAACTTTCACTCGGGCAGCCTCGAAGCGAGCTATGAGATTGACACGTTGAACCTCGTTACCGCCTCGTTCGGCCTGTGGGGGAGCAACTATAAGTCAAACAATACGTCGGCGGTGACGGGCGTCAGTCCGCTTGACGGCAGCCGGCTGTATGGTTACACGATGCCGTCGCGCAGCAGTAACTCGTGGTATTCGATTGACGGAAGCGTTGACTACCAGCGCCTTTTCAAAGTGAAGGAGAGGATGCTAACCGTGTCTTACCGGATAAACACCAACCCCGAGACTTCTGACGCATACACCGATTACACCGAAATGGAGGCCGTGCCCGACTGGCAGGACTACATGCGCCGCTTGGAACTGCAGCACAACGACGGCTCGCAGCGCACCACCGAGCAAACGATTCAGGTAGACTATACCACTCCGATAGGCAAGATGCACACCGTGGAGGCCGGTGCCAAATATATAATGCGCGACAACTCGTCGGAGAACGACCGCTACACGATGACGGCGGGCAGCGTTGCAGGCTATGAGTTTGACGAGGACCACAGCACGCATTACAAGCACTCAAACGACATTCTGGCCGCCTACGTGGGCTACGGACTGAAGTGGAAACGGCTCTCCGGGCGGCTCGGCCTGCGTTACGAGCACACCATACAGGACGTGGAATACCTGCTGGGGCGCGGCGACGACTTCCGTATGCACTTCAACGACTTCGTGCCTTCGGCCTCGATAGGCTACCGCATAACCGACACTCAGAACCTGCGCCTAGGTTACAACATGCGCATTTACAGGCCCGGAATATATTACTTGAACCCTTACATCGACGACTCCAACCCTACGTCGATAAGCCAAGGCAACCCTAACCTTGTAAGCGAAAAGAGCCATTCGCTGTCGTTAGGCTACAATAGCTTCACCAACAAGCTGAGCATAAGCGCATCGATGCAGTATAGCTTCACCAACAACAGCATCGAAGGCGTGTCGTCGCTCGTTAACGACAACGACATAGCAGGACTGAGAAACCCTACGGGCAAGAGCGTGCTCTACACCACGTACCGCAACCTTGGCAAGACCCGGCAGGCCAACATGAACCTTTACGTCAACTACAATCCCTTCATTTCGACGCGCATCTACGCCAACATGTATGGCGGATGGAGTTATTACTCTGACGGGGCGGGACTTGAGAACCACGGATGGACTATGTCGGCGTACGGCGGAGTGCAGCAGACGCTGCCCAAAGACTGGCGCATCAGCGCCAACGTGTTCGGCCAGACACCGTGGGTGTCGCTGCAAGGGCGCGGCTACAGCTACTTCTTCTATAGCTTCAATGTTACAAAGTCGTTCCTCAAGAAGCGGCTTACAATATCGGCTTACGCCAACAATCCGTTCAAGAAATACATGCGTCAGGAGAACACGACGGAGAGCGCCGGCTTCGTGCAGGACAGTTGGTACAGGTTCAGCCAGCAGCAGTTCGGCGTGAGCGTCAGCTTCCGCCTCGGCGAGCTTAAAGCCTCGGTGAAGAAGGCCGAGCGCACGATAAGCAACGACGACGTGAAGAGCGGCGGAAGCAAAGGGGGACAGTAAAAAACCGTAAGATAACAGTTCGTATAACTCATTGGTATCCAGTGCTTTATAAAAGGCCGTCGGCTCTAGTTTAACAAGGCGTTGTAAAGTGGCATATTAATTGCATATATCTTTTT
>CAJMAO010000055.1 GCA_905211345.1 uncultured Prevotella sp. | reverse complement strand
GTGGTACGGCAAGACATACGAGCAGCTGACTCCCGAAGACATAATCGGTATCGTGAAAAAGTGGAACGAATCTGTCGTGGCATTGGACCGTATGCTGTACGACGACGCGCGCAAGGAGTTCTCAATGGTATCGCGCATAGGCTTCGGCGTTGACGGCTCCACGGAACAGCGCGACTTCGATTTCGAGCAGGTGCGTGGAGAATTCGAAAGCGACGCATTCGTAAAGATGGTGTGCAAGCACATAGAAGATAAAACCGCGCTCGGCAACGAACTTATAGAACGCCTGAAGTCTCTTGCCGACAGAATGTAAACAAAAACGCAACACAATGAATACAACAGGACACATATTCCGCCTGACATCTTACGGCGAAAGCCACGGCACGGCAGTAGGCGGCATTATAGACGGAATGCCGGCAGGCATACGCATTGACGAAACCTTCATACAAAAGGAACTCGACCGCCGCCGCCCGGGCCAAAGCCACATAACGACAGGCAGACAGGAGCCAGACAGGGTGGAACTGCTGAGCGGCGTGTTCGAAGGCAAGACCACAGGCTGCCCCATAGGCTTCATCGTGAAGAACACAAACCAAAGGTCAGAAGATTACGAAGGCATGCGCAACGTTTACCGCCCGTCGCACGCAGATTATACATACACGGCGAAATACGGCCTGCGCGACCACCGCGGAGGCGGACGCTCGTCGGCCCGGGTGACAATCAGCAGGTGCGTGGGAGGAGCGCTGGCAAAGCTCGCGCTGAGGCGAATCGGCATCAGCGTGCATGCGTATACGTCGCAAGTAGGCGGCATAAGGCTCGACGGCGACTACCGCAAATACGACATTGAGGCGGCAGAGGGCAACATCGTGAGATGTCCGGACAAGGAAAAAGCGGCCGAAATGGCAAGGCTGATAGCCGAGGCCAAGGCCGAGGGCGACACAATGGGCGGTGTCATAACATGCGTAATCAAAGGCTGTCCCGCGGGATTAGGCGAGCCTGAATTTGACAAGCTGCAAGCCGCTTTGGGCTATGCCATGCTCGGAATAAACGCAGTAAAAGGCATAGAATTCGGTGAAGGATTCGGGTTTACGACGATGAAAGGCAGCGAGGCAAACGACATATTCATAAACCACAACGGACGCATCACGACGAAAACAAACCGCAGCGGAGGCATACAAGGCGGCATAAGCAACGGTGAGGACATTTACTTCCGGATAGCGTTCAAACCTGTAGCCACGCTGCTAAAAGAACAACAAACCGTCGACCTGCAAGGCAACGCAACTACATTGACCGCACATGGGCGCCACGACCCTTGCGTGCTGCCACGAGCCGTGCCTATAGTGGAAGCCATGGCGGCAATGACCATTTTAGACCAATATCTGCTGTGCGGAACAATTAAAATATGATTTTTCACACTAAAAGAATAAAAAAGTAACTGAAAAATTTGCTATATCGACTTTTTATAGTAAATTTGCATTGACATTTTTGAAGGTTGTGAAACTATCAACTCTGTCAATTAAGTCTAGTTTAGTTTTTGTGTTGGTTGAGAGCGGTCAATTGGCCGCTCTCTTTTTTATTATTAAAATCTAGGCAAACGGTAAATGTTAAATATCGTATCAATTAGCAAAAAAAAACAAATTCATTCTTGATTGAAAAATGAAACCATTACTTTTGCATCTAAACATAAGCATTTTTACCATTACTATTAACACCAATCTAACAAATAAGAAAAAGTATTTATGAAGAAAATCACTACAATGCTGCTCCTCATGCTCATAGCATTCAGCGCGCAGGCACAGTTGCTTTGGAAAATATCAGGCAACGGATTGCAGAAACCTTCGTACATCATCGGCACCTATCACTTGGCCGACGCGTCGTTCGCCGACAGCATAAAGGGCCTCAAGGCCGCACTGGAAACATCTGAACAAGTGTACGGCGAAATAATAATGGCCGACATAACCTCGCCCGAAAACATGCAAAAAATGCAGGCGGCTATGATGCTTCCCGACGGACAGACCATAGACAAACTTTATACAGCCGACGAGATGACACGCATCAATGCGCTGGTAAAAAGCGTTTTGGGCGTGGAGCTGACTAATCCAATGGTAATGCAGCAGCTAGGAAAACTTACCCCGTATGCCTTACAGGTGCAACTAACAGTGCTGATTTACATGAAAAAGCACCCCGTATTCAATCCAAATAACAGCTTTGACGGCTACTTCCAAAAGGAAGCCACGGCCAAAGGAAAGGGCGTAGGTGGACTGGAAACGTTCGATTTCCAAATCAACACGCTGTATAAAAGCACTACAATGGAACGCCAAAAACAGCTGCTGCTCTGCCTTGCGGACAATCTTGAGTTCAACGAAGAACAGACTGAAAACATCATCAAGGCGTTCTTTTCACAAAATCTTGACGCCATAGAAAAGGCTATGGACGCAAAAATGAACAACACATGCGACGCCACGCCAGAGGAAAAAGATACGCTTATCTACGCCCGCAACGACAACTGGATGAAGCTCATACCCGGAATAATGAAGCAAAAAAGCACTTTCTTCGCCGTTGGAGCTGGGCACCTGCCGGGAGAGCGCGGCGTGCTTAACCAGCTGAAAAAAGCCGGATACACGGTAGAAGGTGTAAAATAGCCGCACCATATAAAATAAGACAAAGCGTCATGGAAGCCGTATCGGCACGCCTGTGACGCTTTGTCTTTTTCAAAAAACAGACTAAACCGTTACTTGGCAGCTACTGTCTCATAGTCACTTTTACGTAACGAACCGTCTGCTATGCCGTGAAGGAACAGTTCGAGGTTGGAGTATCCCGTCGCCGTTATGGCCGCACCGTCGGACGAGTTATGAGGATTAAGCCCCTTTTCCGTCTCATATTTGTCAGGCAGTCCGTCTCCGTCAGAGTCAAGAAGCACCTTTTCACCGCCACGCTCGCCTAGATAAGGATAGTAGGTTACGGTCTTATCGCCAACCTTGAAAACATCTGTCTTAGAGAGTTTTACGTCCGCCGGCGAGTTTATTATACCTAATCCGCGGCTCATTTTTCCGTCCTTATAACCCGCGAACTGCGGATCACGTTTGCCTGCGGCCTCGTCAAGCAGTCGGCGGTCAACCTCGTCATACACCGGTAAAGACGCCCCCGCGTGTACGACAACAGCGCGATATGCCTCGTCGGCTGTCTGGAGCGACATGCCGCTTGAAACCTCTTGCGACGTTAAAGCATATTTCTTATAACTATCCTCATTGTTACCGAGCACCATGTCTACGGCCCGGTCGGCGCTGTTTGACGCGAATCCGTACCAGTTATCGGCATTTACCTTCCTCAAGGTCTCGGCATTCCAACATGAACTTGACGGGTCAACGAACTTGTTGTTCTCCTCAAACTTATTACCCTTGAGCATCCATTGCCCTTGCCCGTCTTTCGACGTAGCCTCTATGAAAAAACGTTTCGTGCTAACATTAAGGGCCGTAGCCGGTCCTGGACGAAAGTAATTGTTCACCATATAAACACGGTTGTAACTGTTTCCGTTGTTTATCGTCATGCAACATTCGCCTCCGTAAAGCGAGTTCGGCTTGCCCCAGTTGAACACAACGTTGTTGAAAAACTCGCTATCTACAAACTGGTCGTGATCCCCACGCTTCTTACTTCCGTTACGGACACCGTTGAAACGCGGCGAACGGCTGTTGCTGTTAGTTATCAGACAGTGGTGCATCGTACTGTGTTCTCCGCCCCACTGCGTGGCGTAAGCACGCGCGCCTTTAGCATTTTTTGAAGCATACAGTCCCTCGCCTATTATCGACCACTGCACCGTGGTTGAGTCGCAGTCATACATTGTGAGACATTCTTCCATTGACCAAGTAATCGAACAATGGTCGATTATTACGTTTCTGGTGTTCTCCACATCCACGGCAGGATAACTTTTATCTGGCACATCGCCTGCGCGGAAACGCATATAGCGGATTATTACATTAGGTTTCGACACGGAAAACTTGTGCCCCGCTATGCAGACTCCACCTCCGGGAGCCGTAGAGCCGTCGATTGTTACATTAGGATACGCCAACGATAATCTTGAAGTAAGATATATAGTGCCGCACGTTTTAAATAAAACTGTGCGCGGAGTGGCATCACCTGAGCGTAATGCCCAGCGCAAAGTTCCTTCTACAAGGTTGTTGTCCGTGCAATCGTCGTTACGTGTCACGTAATAGACTTTTCCTCCACGGCCTCCCGTAGTGTACTTTCCAAAGCCCTCGGCACCGGGGAAAGCCAACTGGCGTTGTGCCATAACAGGCAGGCACAGAAGCAATGCCAAAACAAAAATTGATAAGTCTTTCATATTGATTATAGTTTGACTGTTTGACGATTTCAAGCCTCCAAGGCTCCGATTATTTCCTTAACCGACTTGCATCCGTGGCTGTCAAGCCAGTCATTTACGCCGTCACGCACTTTTATTGTCACCTGTGGGTCAATAAAATTGGCCGTACCTATCTCTATGGCTGTTGCCCCCGCCATTAAGAATTCAATGGCATCACGTGCATTACAGATGCCTCCAAGACCCACTACAGGTATTTTTACAGCCTTGGCAACCTGCCAGACCATACGTAAAGCGACAGGTTTAACCGCAGGGCCGCTAAGTCCTCCTGTACCGATACTAAGCATTGTACAACGTTTTTCAATATCAATAGCCATACCCATAAGCGTGTTAATGAGCGATACGCTGTCGGCCCCTTCCACCTCAACGGCACGCGCAATCTCGGCAATATCAGTCACATTCGGCGACAATTTGACGATAAGCGTCTTATGATACTTTGCCCTCACGGCCCTGACAACGCTCGAAGCACCGGCACAAGTCACGCCGAACGCCATGCCTCCGTCCCTAACGTTAGGGCAGGAAATGTTCAACTCGATGGCCGGAATACGGTCAAGCTCACCGATGCGGGCGGCACATTCAGCATAATCTTCAGGCGAAGAACCGCTCACGTTGACAATGAAATTAGTGTCAATGTCCTTTATTTCCGGGTAAATATGCTCACAGAAGTAGTCTACTCCCTTATTTTGAAGGCCCACACAGTTTAACATTCCCGACGCTGTTTCAACCATACGGGGATAATCGTTGCCCTCACGCGGTTTCAAAGTGGTGCCTTTCACTATTATGCCTCCTATGCCTTCAAGAGGCACGAAATCGGCAAATTCAGGCCCGTATCCGAACGTTCCCGATGCTGCCATTACCGGATTCTTCAACCGCAAATCTTTTATCTCTACACTTAAATCTGCCATAACAACTTATTTATGTTCATTACAGGTCCTTCCTTGCACACGCACAGGTTGCCTTCCGTTGTCTTCTCTACACAACACAGGCAAGCGCCAAGGCCGCAGGCCATCATGTTTTCAAGCGAAACTTCACACTCAATATTATTTGCCTTGGCATATTTCGCCACGGCTACCATCATCGGCTTAGGGCCGCATGTAGCGATACGGTCAAACCGTATTTCGCTTAATACGGAATGATTGGTCACGAAACCGCGCTCACCGGCCGTGCCATTTTCCGTCGTTACACACACACGGCCTAACTTTCTGAACTCATCAAGCATGAGCAAATCCTTTTCCGAGCGCGCTCCAAGCAAGAAAACAGGTCTGCAACCGATGTCGTTAAGCCTTTTGCCAAAATACAACAATGGAGCGACACCGACTCCGCCACCCACTAACAACACTTTTTCATCACTACTTGAAGGCATAGTAAAACCGTTGCCAAGCGGGAACATGCAGTTTAGGGCATCACCAGCCTTCAAACTAGCGATACGGCGCGTACCGTCGCCTATGGCCGCAACGAGCAACCATAACTGATTGTTGTCATAATCAACAAAATTAACCGAAATCGGCCTTCGTAAGAAAGTAGAAGGCGAACCATCGACACGCACTTCTACAAACTGCCCCGGAAACACCTCGGGCAGCCTTTCGTCTTGCGTCAATTTCACGAGAACATACTTGTCATTTATATGCTCAACCGAAACCACACGCAAGTCGGAAACGTATTTTTTCATCTAAAATCTGTTTTTCTTTATAATAAAATAAACAATGTGCACTTACTACTGCAAAAATACGAAATAAGCTCACTGCAACCAAAGAAAAGCCTGTTTATCATCAAAAAACGGTCATCTGCACTTAAGCAAATGACCGTCATCTCTGTAAAGACCTATTTTTTTGGCACAAAACTCTCGTAAGTAAGGTCGTCAAAATATACCCGTATCTCTGTAATCTGCCGTTGCGGACGTTCAACATACCTTACTTCCGGCCTTATTCCTGAAGTATAACCACGAACTTGCTGATGAGAGACGCCTGTTTCGCCGCTGCCCGAGAACAAATCAGGCATACGCCCATCTGTATATGACGGCGACATACCGTCAGCCGTCACATCATCACTATGCTGTCCGTCACCGGCAGCCTTCTCATCATTAAACATCTGCCCATGCCCGAACATCAACCAGTCGGTATTCAGGTTGGGAATCTTACTTTTGATAGCCTCTACAATGTTTAGGGTAGGACGGGTGCGTTCATTAAAAATACTACTGAGTGACGCGGCATTGATTCCTATGAAGTTGGCGAATGTCTGTTGGGTCATGTGTTGAGCCTCCATTATCAGCCTTATCCTGTCTTTCATTTCCGTCATAATTATACTGTTTAACCCTTTGGGGACGTTTTTTCTAAGATTTTACAAAGGTAAATCAAAAAAATCACATACACAACAAATCTAAAAGAAATGTGGAAATATAAAATTTAAATTTATGTATTTACATTTTTAAATTCAAATCGCCGTCATTAGAATATTTAGATTTGTAAACATAAATCTAAATATACACATCTAAATCCGACATAAAGATATTATTCGCCTTTTTTATGTAAATATTTCATTATAAATCAATTATTTATTGGGAATATGGATATAAGCCAGCGTTTATGCATTAAAATGCGGTTAAAATAGAGAAAATAACCCTGCCTAAGTTCAATGTGCACTTATTAGCTATTGATTATCAATTATTTAGCTTATAAAAACACTCCTGTATAAATATTCCTTGTCATTTATTGATTTAAATATTTTAGTATACAAATCAATAATTAAGTGCGTGGCATTATATAAACAAATGCAAATTTAAGTCTTTAAAGTATTAAATCAGACAACAAACTTTAAATATTTAAAGTTTTAAAGTTTACATTTCTATATACTAATAAATGCTAACGCTAAATTCTAAGGCCGTTTTTGAGGCTGATTTTCGGTTTTTTCAAACATTTCGGAACAAGGTAAAGAGCACTTGAAAATACGCCATTCTCAGAGCGTCAAAAATCATAAAAGTGCCTGATTTATAACGTACTTACCCCTATTTTTTATGTTCGGAAAATCTCGTGAAATAGAAAAAAGAGACTGTAAAAACAGCCTCTTTTTAATGTAAAATGAAGAAAATCAGCTCTCGCAACAGCTCGCCTACGGGCGTATTCGGGTTGTCCAGCCCCTTACTTTTGGCGTCAGTTTCCCTGATTTTCGATATTATCTGCATCACCTTCACTCCGGTAAAGTTTCTCATGCCCGTTATGTAGTCTCTCGCGGCCCACCCGCTTTTCAGGTCGAGCCAACGGGCTACGCCGTCCTCAGTGTACGGCCGTGGAGCATAATACGCTATCAGCAGATTCTGGAAATATGAGAACAGCATCGGCACAAGCATATACGCGTTGCCTGCTTTCGGATTGCTGTTGAAGTAATAGAGTATGCGGTTGGCCTTTAACACGTCGCGGTTGACTATTGCCGACCTCAGCTCGAAAGCGTTGAAGTCCTTGCTCACCCCGATCCTCTCCTCCACTGTCTCGGGCGTTATCCGTCGGTCGCCGTCAGCCAAAGAAAGAATCAGCTTGTCCAGTTCGCCCGTAAGCCTGTTCAAGTCGGCTCCTATATGGTCGGCTATCATCTGCGCGGCCTTGTTGTCGATTGTAGCACGACCGTTTATTTTCAGATAATTCTCGATGAACGACGGCAGCTCATAATCACGCTTCTTCTTGCTTTCAAACACTACGCCCACGGCGGCGGCCTTGGCCAGAATTTTCTTGCGCCCGTCAATCGAGCCGTTTTTATAGCAGATTACGAGCACCGTGGTGTCCATCGGCTTCTCGACGTATTTCTCTATGCGCTCCCAGTTCTTTATGTTCTGCGCCTCTTTCACGATGACCACCTGCCTACCTGCCATCATCGGATAACGATGGGCCATGTCGACTATCTGGTTAGGCTGTACGTCAGAACCGAAAACCACAGATTGGTTGAAGTCGCGCTCCTCGGGAGCCAAGGCGTTATTCTCGATGAACGACGATATCTTATCTATATAATAAGACTCCTCGCCCATCAAGACGTACACCGGGGCGTACCTGCCTTCGCGCAGGTCGCGCATTATGCTGTCGTAAGTAGCATTCTTCTTTTCGGCCATCACATTAACGGTTTACGTGCGCACGGACGACAAAAAACACATAAAAACAAAGGTCTTTCGGTGTTATTCATTATCTTTGCCGATGCGTAACGCGCTTTCAGAATGCAAATTTAATAAAATGTATCGATTAAACCTACCACAATACGAAATAAAAATCTCACGCCGTAACGGCAAGCCTTACATTCTCGACACCCTGCGGCGGCGCTACGTCTGTCTGACGCCTGAGGAATGGGTGCGCCAACATTTCGTCCATTTCCTTACCGACTGTAAGGGCTATCCGCCGTCGCTCATGGCCAACGAGGTGGAGCTTCACGCTGGCGACAAGCGCCTGCGGTGCGACAGCGTGCTGTATGACAAGGCAGCGCAGCCCGTCATGATTGTGGAATACAAAGCCCCCACGGTGCAACTTACGCAACGCGTGTTCGACCAAATCACCGCCTACAACATGCTGCTGCACGTTGATTACCTCATCGTAAGCAACGGCCTGCAACACTACTGCTGCCGCATGGACTACGACAAACACACGTACACCTTCCTGCGTGACATCCCCGAATACAACGAACTATAAACCATGAAAAAGGAAACAAAGGCAAGGATACTTGCAACCATCATCCTATTACCCGTTTACGGGGCAATCTGCTACGCCCTTTACGCCCTCAACGTAATGTCAAAAGACAGCGCAATAGGCTGCTTCATCGCAATGTCAACGGTCGAACCAATCCTGTATCTAATCAAGAAAAGCAACCAAAGATAACCACTTTGACTGCTGACGCATAAATCACAAAGCCCCGGCTTTCACAAGCCAGGGCTTTGATGTATTCCGAAGGACTGACCCTTCGGACAGAATTCAATATAGACATAAAAACTAAAAATACGTGAGTTCGACATAACTTCTATTTTCCACAAACAGCGAAAACGCCCTTTGTAGGGGCGTTTTTCTTATACCTAACTGACGTTAAAAATACGTGTCCTGGCCGTAATGGCTTATCAGTCGTAATCGTCAGAATCTATCTCGCCATAGATAAGGCGGTAATCCACAACGCCTTCCTCGTTGAAATTGCAGCGGGCAACAAACTCTCCTGTACTCTTGTCAAGCCGTATCACATCATACCGCTCAATGCTACCGTCAGTATTCGCCACTACTATCGTGTTTCCGTCAATGCGCCACGCAGCCCAGTCAAAATCGTAATCGGAACTGCCGCCGTATATGTCTCCGTCGTCAAAAAACTGCACCCCGAGAGAGCCGCTGGCAACCACTTCGCCGTCAAGATAGTCCTCGTAATAGTTCATGAATAGGTATTCACCCTTCAGCAAACTGCCGTAATTGTCGTCATCGTCGTCTGAACAAGATGTCAACAATACTGTCGGCAGCAACGCCATGCAGAAAAACATCAAAAGTTTTTTCATCATTTTAAATTGTTTTTAATGCCTATAAACTCCCCGATTCGGCCATTTAAACATTAAAAATGAAAAGACGTGGGAGTCTCTACTTCTCGCTTATCCCACGATCAGGCTCTCGCATTGCCCATGCACAAGGATAAGCAACCGCAGTTAGCCCACGCCGTGAGATATTACACTTAATCATTCCGCCGTTTAAGCGGAAAAAGGCATAATACACCCAACGTGGACGCTCCCGGTGCCGCATCTTCTTGTGCATAGTCCAATTTGCGAGATTCGACCGCAGAAGACAACGTCCGTAAACGTCCTTTAACAATAAATATGACCCCACCAGCCCGTATAGGCCAACTGGGTCGGTGCAAATATACGCAAAATCCGTCAGATATAAAGCGTTAATCTCATTTTTTATGAAAACCGACAGAATGTATTACAAAACTTGAGCGGTATCTGACGCGCAACCCGTTAATTATCAGCGTATTATGGGAAGGCTGTCTCTTTGTTTGCAAAAGACCGCCTTTTAGCTTGCAAAAGACGGCAAATTGGAACGCAAAAGGCGGCAAATCGCAATGCGATTTGC
>CAJMAO010000054.1 GCA_905211345.1 uncultured Prevotella sp. | reverse complement strand
CCGCGGCGGCGCCCTTGTCACCGCGCGCATAGCCCGCAGCTACGACCGCGACGTGTTCGCCTTTCCCGGTCGCGCGGGCGACGAATGTTCCGAGGGCTGCAACAACCTTATACGCGACAACAAGGCCGCGCTCATAACCTCGGCCGACGACCTAGTGAAGGCCATGCTATGGCAGGACGACGCACAAATGGAGCAGGCGCGCAGGCAGGGAATAGAGCGCACGCTCTTTCCCGAGCTTACAGCCGACGAGCAGGCCGTGGCCGACATGCTGGGAAAAGACAACGACCAGCAGATAAACACGCTGGCCGCTCGCACGGGAATGGCCGTAGGCAGGCTGACGGCCGTCATGTTCTCGCTAGAGATGAAGGGCGTGGTGAGGCTGGCGGCAGGGGGAGTGTATCATTTGATAAAAGACTGAACACCCACCACAATACGACTTGACACCCACCCCACCCCTCCCGAGGGGAGGGGCTTAGATACCTTTTTTATATATCAGGCCGACAAAATGTGAGATACATTTGATATTATTTGAATAACAACAAAGCCATTCAAACTCCCTCCCTTTGGGAGGGCGGGGGTGGGTATTATACATGTAAGAACAATGAACATAGGCAACATACAATTCGGCCCTAAGCCGTTATTCCTCGCGCCGATGGAAGATGTCACCGACATAGGCTTCCGCCGCCTGTGCAAGCGGTTCGGCGCGGCGATGGTGTACACCGAGTTCGTCAGCGCGGAGGCGCTGGTGCGCTCGGTCAAGAGCACCGTAAGCAAGCTCGCGATAAGCGACGACGAGCGCCCCGTAGGCATACAGATATACGGCCGCGACGCAGAGTCGATGGCCGAGGCGGCCAAGATTGTAGAGGAGGCCGGCCCCGACCTGATAGACCTTAACTTCGGTTGTCCGGTGAAGAAAGTGGCCGGCAAGGGCGCAGGGGCAGGCATGCTGCGCGACATCCCGCTGATGCTCAAGATAACGCGGGCCGTGGTCGACGCCGTGAAAGTGCCCGTAACGGTGAAGACAAGGCTGGGATGGGACGACCGGAACCTCATCATCGAAGACCTTGCCGAGCAGCTGCAGGACTGCGGCATACAGGCCCTTACCATACACGGGCGCACCCGCGCCCAGATGTACACCGGCCAGGCCGACTGGACCATGATAGGCCGCGTGAAGCAGAACCCGCGCATACGCATACCGATAATAGGCAACGGCGACATAACTACGCCCGAGGAGGCCGAGCAGGCGTTCGCCCGTTACGGCGTAGACGCAGTAATGATAGGCCGCGCCACGTTCGGACATCCGTGGATATTCAAGGAGATGCGCGACCGGCTCGACGGCCGCCCGGAGGACACGTCGCTTACGCTCGACCGCAAGATAGACCTGCTTGAGGAGCAGCTTCGCATCAACGTGGAGCGCATAGACGAGTATCGCGGCATACTGCACACGCGCCGACACTTGGCCGCAAGCCCCATATTCAAGGGCATTCCCAACTTCAGGCAGACGCGCATAGCCATGCTGCGCGCCGAGACCGTAAGCGAACTTGTGGACATCTTGGAGCAATGTAGGAAGGTATTGAATTAAGAATTAAGAGTTAAGAATTAAGAAAAAAAGCATATTTTCTTAACTCTTAATTAGCTTAACGCTGACCTTCGGTTCTTAACTCTTAATTCTCGAAGTTCTTAATTCTTGATTTACAAAGGCATATTTTCTTAATTCTTAACTCTTAATTCTTAATTAGTAAATGACTACCGACTACCAATCGCGCACACGCCTGCTAGTAGGCGACGAAGCCGCCGCGCGTCTTTCAACAATAAAAGTAATACTGTTCGGCGTAGGCGGAGTGGGCAGTTGGTGCGCCGAGGGGCTGGTGCGCTCGGGCGTAAGGCGGCTGACGATAGTAGACCCCGACTGCGTATGCCCCTCAAACGTCAACCGCCAGCTCATGGCCACGGCTAAGACCGTGGGGCGGGTGAAGGTGGACGCGCTGAAGGAACACCTGCTTGAGATATGCCCCGAAGCCGAAATAGACGCGCGCCACGAGGCTTTCAGCGAGGCCACGGCCGCAGGGTTCGACCTAGGTCGGTATGATTTCGTAATCGACGCAATCGACAGCCTGCAAGACAAGATGCTGCTAATACGCGCGGCGTGCGACTCGTCCGCCACGCTGTTCTCATCGATGGGAGCCGCCCGGAAGCTCGACCCTACGCGCATAAAAGTGGCCGAATTCTGGCGTGTCCACGGCTGTCCGCTCGCCCGCTCGTTGCGCCAGGGCTTCAAGCGGTCGGGGCTGATGCCGTCGCGAAAATTCAAATGCGTTTATAGCGACGAGATTTTAGACAACGCAGGCACGCCGCAGGAACCGCGCGCCAACGGCTCGATGGTGCACATAACCGCCGTGTTCGGATTCACGCTGGCCGCACTTGTCATAGAAAACGTTGTGAAACATAACATAACTGAACTTTAAAATCATTTTGACTTATGGCTACTAACGGTTACAAGACCAAAGATTTCGGCGTGCCCGTAAAGCGGTATTGCCAGACAATGCAGTTGAAAGACGACGCGGAGCTTATCCGCAAGTACCGCGAGGCTCACGACCGCGACCACTTTTGGGACGAGATAAAGCGCGGAATAAAGGCCGTGGGCATACTCGAAATGGAGATTTACATACTGGGCAACCGCCTGTTCATGATTGTCGACGCGCCGCTCGACTTCGACTGGGACGAGGCAATGGCCCGCTTGGCCACGCTGCCGCGCCAGCAGGAATGGGAGGACTACGTGGCCATGTTCCAAAACTGCGCCGAGGGCGCTACATCCGACGAGAAATGGCAGATGATGGAACGCATGTTCCATCTTTACGACTGACGGGGCATACATGCGCTTAACCGGACACCAAAAGGCCGCCTTTCACGCTGTGAAAGGCGGCCTTTTGGCGCATGAAACACGGCCTTTCGCGCCGCGTTTCGTATAATGTTGGAAATCAGAGCTTTATCGTCTCCACATTGTCTACCGCCCCGTGCATGAATATGCGTGCCGACTCCCGGAACTTACCGGCGTTCTCGGTGGTCATGTAGCGGCACGTGCCGTGTTTCGAGCACTTGCCGTCAATCTCGGGATGGCGCGCCAGATAGTCCTTCAGGCTGTTGGCAACGTATTCGCCCTGAGATATTATCCTTACGCCGCGCGGCGTGTATTTCAGTATCTTGTCAAGCAAAAGGGGGTAATGCGTGCAGCCGAGGATAACGGAATCGATTTGCGGGTCTTTGCGCATTATGGTGTCGAGGCGTTTCTTTACGAAATAGTCGGCTCCCGGAGTGTCGTACTCGTTGTTCTCGATAAGCGGCACCCACAGGGGGCAAGCCACGCCGGTGACCGTAACGTCGGGCCACAGCTTGTTGATTTCAAGCACGTAGCTTTCGCTCTTTATCGTGCCTTCGGTGGCCAAAACGCCTACGTGGCGCGTCTGCGTGATATGCCCTATGCACTCGGCCGTGGGCCTGATTACGCCCAAGACGCGGCGCGAGGGGTCGAGCCGGGGCAGGTCGTTCTGCTGTATGGAGCGCAGGGCCTTGGCCGAGGCGGTGTTGCAGGCCAGTATGACGAGGCTGCAGCCCATCGAGAACAGCTTGACGACGGCTTCGCGCGTGAACTGGTAAACCACGTCGAACGAACGCGGCCCGTAAGGCGCGCGGGCGTTGTCGCCCAGATAAAGGTAATCGTATTGAGGCAGCAGGCTGCGCATCTGGTGAAGGATAGTCAGCCCGCCGTAGCCTGAATCGAACACTCCGATGGGACCTTTTTCTAATTCACAATTCATAATTCACAATTCATAATTGCCTTGCGGCGAACTCTTAATTCCTAACTCTTAATTCTTAATTCACGGCGTAGCCTGATTGTGAATTGTGAATTATGAATTATGAATTAAGTCAATGACTTCGGCCGTTATGTCCTCGCCGTAAGCGGGGTTTACATAAGGCAAATTGTGCCCTTCGGTGTTGATTATGAAGGCATAGCCGCGCTCTGAACCGATGCGCGCGAGTATGGCGTCGAGCTTTTTCCTCAAGGGGTTGTACATGTCTGCCTCGGCCTGCTTGAGCAGTCTTTCAGCCTCTTTCTTGAAATCCACGCTCTTATTGAGCAGTTCCTGCAGCTCGGCCTGACGTTTCCTTAGTATCGGGTCGGCCAGCTCTTTCTGCACTTCGAGAAACTCCTCATACTTCTCGTTGAACTCTTCTTTCGAGCGCGTGGTCTCGGCCTCATACTGCTTGCGCAACGACGACAGGTTCTGTTGCGCCACGGCATATTCGGGCATGGCCTTTATCGCCGCGCCGTAGTCAAGATATCCGTACTTCATCTGCGCCTGCGCGGCCAGCGGCAGCAGCACGGTTATGAATAAGAGGATGATTGCTTTTCGCATGTAACAGGAGTATATAGTGATAGAATGAATGATTGAAAATGAATAATGAACAATGAAAAACGAATAATCAGGCTTCAGCCGCCGTTTAAATTATTCATTTCCCACTGTTCATTTTTCATTGGGAGTATTACCGTATAAGTTATTTTATTTTGTTCATCTCGGTCTTCACTTCTTCCGTAACGTCCTTGCTCAGGGTGTCGCTGATGTAAGGAATACCGCCCGAGACGTCCATGATGTATACGTAACCGCCGTTCTTTCCTACGGTCCTTATGGCGGTCATGATCTTGTTCATTATCGGCTGGAGCTTCTCCTGCTGGGCCTTCTGCAGTGCCTGCTGGTTGTCTTGGAACGCCTGCTGGTATTTCTGCATGAGCTGGTTGAGGTTGTTCTCGGTCTCGGTGCGCGTTGTCTCGTTCATCGTGCTGCGGTTCTTCTCGTACTCATCGGTCTTGCGCTGTATCTCGTCCTGCATGGCCTTCATGTCGTTCTCATACTGCTTTGACTGTGCCTCAAGCTCGCCGCGGGCCTTGATGAACTCGGGAAGGCTCTGCATGATGGCCTGCGCGTCTACGTGTCCGAACTTCTGCGTCTGTGCCATAACCGTTAACGGTGCGCACAGGAGTAACATTAAAACTAGTTTTTTCATCTTTTTTAATCGCTATTTGTTTTGTTATATGTCTGCAAATATAGTGTATTTAATTCGAATATCCTAATTTTGACAATACTTCATTGCTTATGTCGATGCGCGGCGAAGCGAAGATTATGCCGGTGTCTGACGCGCGGTCGAGCACGAGCGAATAGCCGCGCAGGTCGCAGATGTCTTTCACGGCGTTGTAAATCTCCTCCTGTATGGGTGTCATGAGGCTGGTGCGCTTCTTGAACAGCTCACCGTCGGGGCCGAAGTACTTGCGCTTCAGTTCGGCCGCCTGCTTCTCCTTGTCGTTTATGGCCTGCTGGCGCGCCTGCTTCTGCTCCTGCGAGAGGAACACCACCTCGTTCTGGTAGTTCTTGTACATTGTTGAGGCTTCGGTGTTGAGCGCGTCAACCTCGGCCTGCCACTTCTTCGCCACTTGGTTGAGCTGCTCGTCGGCACGCTCGTATGCCGGGATGTTCTTGAGTATATACTCCATGTCGATAAGCGCGAACTTCTGCGCGCTTGCCGTTACGGCCACGAGAGCCAACACGGCTGCAAAGATGATTCTTCTCATAATCAAATAAGTAAAAGCCCCTTTCCTGCCTTCCCGATGGATGTGCTTCGGGGGCATATTGTTATACTATTATCGCTTTTTATGCTTCCTTTTCTCCTTTTACGTCAACCATTATCCTCCCCTCGGGGAGGCTGGGTGGGGGCTTCCTTCCTTAGAATTCCTGTCCGAGGATGAAGTGGAACTGGCTGCCGCCCTTCTGTCCCCACACTTCGTCGAAACCGTATGCCCAGTCGATACCCATGAGGCCGACCATCGGAAGGAAGATACGCACGCCGATGCCGGCGGAGCGCTTCATGTCGAAGGGATTGAATTTCTTGGTCTCGTTCCAAGCGTTACCCGCCTCAAGGAAGCCGAGGCCGTATATGGTGGTGTTGCCCAAGAGGAACGGGTAGCGCAGCTCGAGCGTGAAGCGGTCGTAGGCGTAGCCCTCGTAACCGTAAGGCGTAAGGCTTCCGTTATCGTATCCGCGCAGGCCGATGGTCTCCTCGGCGTAGCCTGTCGAGTATCCGCTCATGCCGTCGCCGCCCATGTAATAGGTCTCGAAAGGCGACTTCTTATATTTGTTGTAAGCACCGAGGATACCGAACTCTACGCGGGTCATCAGCACAAAGCACTTCGCGCCGTTGGTGAGAGCGGTGTATGTCTTGGCGCGGAACTTCCACTTGTAGTATTCCACCCATTTGTATCTTTCCTTCTGCGCCGCGATAGCTATATCTGAATACGGGTCGGCTTGATTGTTGTACGTTTCCGCCAAAGCCTTATAGTCTTTACCGTCCCACAGCGACCAAGGCGGAGTCATGGTAAGCGATGTCATGAATTCCGAGCCGCGGCGCGGGAACAGCTGGTTGTCCGTAGACACACGCGAGAGCGTTATGCCAAGGTTAAGGTTGTTACAGTTACCGTTAGTCACGATAAAGTAACGCCAGTTCTTCAACATGTAGCGCTGGTAAGCCAGTTCGACGGAAAGCTGGAAGTAATCGTCAGGCCAACGCAGACGCTTGCCCCAGCCTACTGACACGCCGAACAGTTTGACGTAAGTGTCAGGGTCGTAGTAGTTTTCGTAATAGTTGTTGTAGCTGTTTCCGTAGCCGTACAGGTAGTTGTAATAGTTGTTCATGTACCCGTAGTTGTAGTAGTTGCTCGACACGTCGGTCTGCTTTGAGAAATATGCGCCTACGGTGAACTGGATGGGGCGTTTGCCTCCGAACCAGTTGGTTGAGTAAGAAGCGTTATATGACTGGTAATACGTACCGTTGGTCTGCGCTCCGATTGAAAGCACCTCGCCGTCTCCCACGGGCATGATGCCACGGTGCTCCTTGTTCTTGTTGAACAGGTTGGCCATCGAGAAGTTGTTCAGCTTCAGGCCGATGCGGCCGATTACGCCAGTCTGTCCCCAACCGAGAGAGAACTCAATCTGGTCGTTTGATTTCTGCACGAGGTCCCAGTTGATGTCAACGGTGCCCTCCTCATAGTTAGGCTGCACGTCAGGGTTCACCTGCTCGGGGTCGAAATGGCCCATCGAAGCAAGCTCACGGGCCGAGCGCATTAGCGCTTCCTTCGAGAAAAGATCGCCCGGCTTGGTTCTCAGCTCACGGCGTACCACATTCTCGTAGAGGCGCGTATTACCGTTGATTCGCACGTGACTGATGTGCGCCTGAGTTCCTTCCACTATTCTCATCTCAAGGTCAATGGAGTCGCCCACGATGTTGACTTCGGTCGGTTGCAGGTTGTAGAACAAGTAACCGTTGTTCCAATACTCGTTACCTACGGCGTCCTCGTCCTCGGTCAGGCGCTTGTTCATCAGCTTTTGGTTATACACGTCGCCCTTTTTCATACCGAGCAGGCGGCTAAGGTAATCGGTCGAGAACACCGTGTTGCCCACCCACGTGATGTTACGTATGTAGTATTTCTTGCCTTCGTCTATCTCGATGAATATGTTTACGTGCTTGTCGTCAACGTTCCACACGCTGTCACGCACTATTACGGCGTCACGGTAGCCCAGCTCGTTATACTTGTCGATAAGGTTTTTCTTGTCTTCCTCGTAACGTTCGGGCGTGTATTTCTTCGATTTCAGGAACGATGACAGCTTGCCTGCCTCGTGGATTTTCTTGAATGCTCCCTTCTTGAACAGCCCTCCTTTTATTTTCGAGTCGCTCAGGTTCTTGTTTCCTTCAAGGATTATTTGCCTCACCTTCATCTTCTCCTTCTTGTCGATGACGATGTCGAGTATCACTTGGTTCTTGCCGGTCACGTCATCGCGCTGTATAATGTTGATGTCGGCGTTCTTGTAACCCTTGTCGTCATAGTAATTCTTGGCCAGCAGTTTGGCGCGGTCAATCATGTTAGGAGTTATCTGGCTGCCCTTCAACAGGCCGAGCTTGGCTTCAAGGTCTTCTTTTTCCGACTTCTTGACGCCTACGTAATTGATTGTGGATACTCGCGGACGCAACGCAAGGTAAAAGTGAAGGTAAATGGTGTCGCCTACGATTGAGTCGGCGGCTATCTGCGCTTTCGAGAACAGGCCGTGGCGCCAGTAACGCTTTACTGCATCGGATATTTCCGAACCGGGTATCTGTATCCGTTGTCCTATTGACAAGCCCGAGATGCCGGTCAGCATGTAGTCTTCATAATCGTCCACGCCCGATACGGCCATTCCGCCGATGATGCAAGTACGTGGTGTTCCGGCGTATGATATGTCAGGATTGATGATTTTCTCCTGCGCCGTCGCACAAACGCATATAACAAGTGCGGCGAGCGACATTGCGCATCCTTTTATTCTATTCATCTTGTCTGTTTGTTGTCTTGAATTTTAACAATTATTCTCCACTTGCGCCTCTGTCTTGCCAAACCTTCTCTGCCTGCCCTGATAGCTGGCAATGGCCTTGTGCAGGCACTCCTCGTCAAAGTCGGGCCAGTAAGTATCGCAGAAATAAAGTTCGGAATAAGCTATTTGCCAAAGCAAATAGTTTGAAACACGCACCTCGCCACCCGTCCGTATCAATAAGTCGGGGTCGGGCATGAAGCTGGTCTGCAAATGCCTTGCCACAGTGTCTTCATCTATCTTATCAACATCAAGCGTTCCGGCTTTGGCTTCCGCGGCGATGTCACGCACGGCCTTGGTTATTTCCCATTTAGCAGAATAGCTCAAGGCTACGACCATTGTCATTGCAGTATTGCCCTTGGTGTGGTCCATCGTTTCCTGCAACTTGGCCTGAACTTCAACCGGCAGCCGCCCGATGTCGCCTATCACGCGGAAACGCACGTTGTTTTTCATGAAAATCTCATCCTCAAGCGACGTAAGCACAAGCCCCATGAGCGCGGCCACCTCGTCAGCTGGGCGGTTCCAGTTTTCAGTGGAGAATGTATATAAAGTAAGGTATTCCACGCCGAGCCGTGTACATTCCGACGTAATACGGCGCACCGCCTCCACTCCGGCTTGGTGGCCGTAGCTGCGGTGTTTGCCGCGTTCCGTCGCCCAGCGGCCGTTGCCGTCCATGATTATGGCAATGTGGCGTGGTATGCGGTTTATGTCGATATTAGTGTCAGTCATCCTTGTTACATATTTTACATTTGGGCATGAAACTGTATGTCAGCGTCAGTTTCAGCATAGAATAGCAGTCGGTGTTCTTGAACAAGCCCGAGCTTTCTATGCCGTAAGGGTCTTCCACTCCGTCGAGCTTGTCACTCAACGAGAAATGCATTGCCCATTCCAAACCAAGGTTAAGCCTTTTGCCTATCTTATATTTCACGCCAAGCCCTATCGGCACGTTGGCCGTAAACTCGCCTTTCTCGTCTGTTTTCACGTAAGTTGCGCCTACGCCAAGAAACACGAACGGCGTGATTCTCTTTGCACCACGGTACTCGCGCCCCGTGCCATAAGGCCAGAAATTGTATTCGAACGTAAGCCCTAAGTCCATGAGCGTGTTACTGAATTCCACAGGGTTCTCCCTCAGTTCGGGATACCATGTCTCCACGTCGGCCGAGCTTCCTTTCAGCTTGCCATACGTAAAGTCGAGCTTCAGCCCCATGTAAGGGTTGAAAATCCTTCTCACTATCAACGAGGCCGACGGCTGCATGTTCTTAACGATGCTGCCGTTGAAGTCGCCCTCATAGCTCGTCAACCCTGCGCCCACGCCTATTTCCATTCTGTATTCGTCCTCGCTTTGGGCGTTCGCTCCAAGCGCGGCAATTACTGAAATAACTATGAGCAATATTTTCCTCATTGCGCCGTGGTCATTGTACTATGTCAGGTCATTCGCCCGAAGCCGTACCTTTGTCGGCCCAGCCGAGCCGGTTAAGCCTTCCGCGCCACGTTTTGCCCGTACCGCCGCATATTATCCAAATGTAATTGTCGTCGTCGACGGTCATCGTGAACACGTCATTGCCTTCGTTATCAAAGCCTTTAGGCAGGTAATACATATCGTTTTTCTGCCATGTAAGGCCGTTGTCCTCGCTTACGTAGAAGTGGGAGAAAGCCGTGGCCGTGCTCTCTCCGAGTCCGCGGCCGCCCAATGCCAGCAGCACGCCGTTGTATGAGACGACCGACAGGTCAGACAGGCGGGGCAGTTGCATTCCGTTTTTCTCGTCGTAACATATCCAAGAGTGGGACTCCGAGCCGTCTTTGCTTTCCTCTATCTTGCTCCACACCATGGCCACCGAGTCTTCGGCGTGCCCGTCAATGCCGTCGACATCATCACCGTCGTAAGCCTTGCGTATGCCGGTGAAAACCACCCGCTCGGCCTCCTTGTCGGTGCGCAGCGGCAGGCTTGTCATCGACAGGTATTGCGACGGGCGCATGTCGGCGTCGCCTATCATGCCGTCAGTTTCCCAGTTAACGCCGTCCGTCGACGACATGAACTGTTGGCCCTTATATCCGTAAAGTTTGCTCTTTCCGGCTCCGATGAGCGTGTCGGGCGTTGCAGGATTACATTTTACGGCCGTCCACGAC
>CAJMAO010000053.1 GCA_905211345.1 uncultured Prevotella sp. | reverse complement strand
CGCCGACCTGTGCAGGCCGAAGCTGGAGACGGGGAAGGAGGCGACGGCTTACCTGCCGAGCGCGGCCAGCATGCACGGCGACCCGGGCAAGGACGGCGAGTCGTGGACGCTGTGGCTGGAGACGGGCTCCGTGGTGGCTTGCACGGCCTACGGCGGGCTGAAGGGCGAGGGGCTGGCGCTGCGTAACGGCGCGGGGGCGGCTGCGGAGGGTTCGACGCTGCTTGTGACGCTGAAGGACGAGGCTGGCGAGGCGATATTGTCGAAAAGCTACGGCACGAACCCTGCTGACTTGTCGGCTGACTTCGAGCAGTGCGTGTCCGTGAGGGGCAGGGCCCCTTACTCGATTACGGCCCGGGGGCTGTGGGACGGCGCGCTGAAGGTGACGGCTGATTTCACGGTGGCATACGAGACGCCGGTGCCTTTCGCCCGCGAGGAGCAGTCGTGGAGCGCGGGGCTTACTTTCAGGAACGGCGACCTGCTGCTGGACGGTGGTAAGGTGTACATGTGGACGTATCCCGTGAGCGGTAACTCGGCCGTGGCCCCGGCTGACGACGTGAGGGAGAACGCCGGTACGCACTGGCGCGCTTACGAGTACTGGTCGATGCTGGCGACGCGGGTGCTGCTGGCGGAGTTCGCGCTGGTGGGCGGCGCGGTGTTCATGGGTGACTACATGATAAGCAGGCAGGGGACTGTAGGGTTGATTGAGAGCGAGGACTACACGCTGTTCGACGGTGAGGACCCGAGGGACGACGACTTGAGCGGGAGCTTCGCCCCGCGCCTGTACCTGAACTTCAGGACGGGGGACTGCAACTTCACGCGTGGGCGCATAGGCGGCTTCGACATAGGCGCGGACAGCATAGGCGGCAACTCGGGCGACGGCGGCAGGGCTATGACGCTGACGAAACGGAACATACAGTTCACCGACGGCGGCAGCAGGAAGTTGAGCGCGGGGGTGACGGACGAGGCGTTGAACCTGAAGTACCTGCTGCGGCTGGACGACACGTCGGCCCATGGGGGCACTCCTTTCGTGAACCCGAACATAGGGGTGTTTTTCAACGTGAGCGGCAACACTGACGGGAACTTCGCGTTCGCGGGCGTAGGCAGCGGCGCGCTTAACGGCTACGTGGCGGGTTACAAGGTGAACGAGATAAGGCCCGTTGATGAAAACTCCGTATCTGACATTGACTACCTTAACGGCGACAAGGTATTTGTGACGGCGTTGTTTGCAGGGCAGAAGATATTCTTGCCTACACGCGACAACATGTCAAAGGCTTTGTTTTTGACTAACGAAAACACTCCTTTCGCCGTACCGATAACCGTTATCAGCCACTGTAGTTATGAAACGTTCAGACTTGTAGGTAATAAGGGCGCGGCAGAGGGGAATAACGAATATCCTTTATTGTTCCGCGGCTCGGATACGGAATTAAGTTTTATCGAAATAAGCCCGGGCGACGCAGTGACCTTGATGTTGGTGTTTGACAAGGCCCGGTATTACGCCTACGTCACGGCGATAGTGAACATATAAGAATTAACAATTAAAATTTAAAAATCAGGAGACATGGGGGCAACGGCATTGAGTTTTACGGAAAAAGGCGGCGTGTGGACGGCTAGCTACACGTCAGGTGGCGACACTGTGGTGCAGCTGAAGCGCAAGGGCGGCGGCTGGCTGAACGTGTACGCGAACATCGAGGGCATGGAGAGGAAGGCGATAGCGTCATGGACGAGCTACGAGGGCGGCAAGGACGTGCTGTTCAAGGCGTGCGTGCCCGCGGGCATGACTGTGACGGTGGAGAGCGGCAGCGAGGTGACGGCGGCGAAGACGCTGGCTGTGGATGGTTTTGGAAGTTCTTCTGGTGGCTGTACGTGTTCATGTGAGGAGATAACCATGGATGAGATAGATGCCGTGTTGATATGATAAAAACTGTAAAAAATAAAACAATTAAAAACTAAAACGGGCGTAAAGCCCTGCAATAATCAATTATAAATTAACCAATTAAAAACATTAGGAATCATGTCAAAGTATTTGAATTTGACCGGCCTCGAGAGATTATGGGGCAAAGTGAAGGGGCTCGTCGCCACTGAGACGGGCAAGTGTGTGAAATCAACAGAAAAGGGGCAGGCGAACGGCGTAGCCACGCTGGGCGCGGACGGCAAGGTACCCCAGAGCCAGCTTCCCGAGCTTGACCTGAGCCTGTACAAGGTAGTGGAGAGCCTGCCGGATAGCGACATCAACGAGGACAAGATTTACCTTGTGCTCTCTGCCGAGAGTGGAACGCAGAACACATACACGGAGTATATCTACGTAGACTCGAAGTGGGAGAAGCTGGGTGAATACAAGGCGGCCGTGGACCTTACGAACTACGTGAAGTTCACCGACTTGGCCTCGGCCAAGAAGGCGGGCGCGATGTCGGCTTCGGACAAGGCGAAGCTGGACGGGCTGAGCAACTACACCCATCCGGCGGGCTCGGCGGCGGACAAGGCGGAAGGTCTGTACAAGATTTCGACCGACGGTCAGTCGCACGTGAAGTCGGCTGTTGCCGTGACCAAGGATGACATCACGGCACTTGGCATACCGGCGCAGGACACGACTTACGGCAAGGCCACGACTTCGGCCGACGGCCTGATGGCCAAGGAGGACAAGTCGAAGCTGGACGGCGTTGCCACTGGCGCGACGGCGGACGAGGCGATAAGCGACGGTGAGATAGACGAGATATGCGTGTGACAAGTGGATAACGAGGAGTGAAAAGCCCGAACACCCGGCAGGGTGGCCGGGCTTTCACTCTTGACTTGAAAAAAACAAGAGGTTATGACGAAATACTTAGACAAGGACGGCGTTGCCACGATGTGGGGCAAGTGCAAAGATAGGTTCGCTACGAGGTATACGGTGATAGACCTTACTGGCAGGAGCATCAGATTTTCGATGAGTTCCGAAGTGAACCACGTCAGCGCTGTACACGGCGCGACCACGGAGCTGTACCTGATAGTAGTGCCCGGTCCGTCAACGCCCGGCAAACCCACCAAAAATAAGTACTATTTCGCGCTGAAGTCACTACTGGCAGGAGCGGTTGGAGGCGAGATAAACGTGGCGGCGCTTCAGGGCAGCAAGGCGGAGTTCGTGGAGGCGTTGAATTCTTCCATAATCGGCGGTTCAGGTCAGAATAATGAAGCAGTGGAGAACCTGTTGGACGAGCTGTTTCCGGGCGACGAGATGGATATGCCGCAGGGCGTTGTGTACAAGGTCTCGACGGACGGGCTTGTGTATTACTATGCGTTGGGCTTCCAGTACGTTACGCTGGACGAGGCGGTGGAAGCCATCGGCGGGCAGGCGTTGCCGCACGAAGAACCCGAGATAGTCCGCGAGGAGCTTGACTTTGCTTCGCTAGACGATATAATACAGATGGAAGGTGTGTCGGGGCTGAAAAGCGTGTCGGTGACGAAACTGTTCGACTTGGGCGAAGACCAGATGCTGTGCCTAGTGGAGACTCACGCGACGAACCCGATAATGGAGTACAGCCTGATAACCGACAACAACGGCTTGGAAATTGGCATATTCGGGCTGCCCGTGCAGCGGACCGGTTCGGACGGTTTGCAGGAGTACGTGCGCCCTCTGGTAGTGGCTTTGCCAAAGGCGGCCCCGGCGATGGACTTATTCCTCGTGACAAGCAAGGGGAGTTGATGGGAGTTAAGAATTAAGAGTTAAGAGTTAAGAATTAAGAATTAAGAGTGAAGAATCCGTTACCTGCTGGAGATTTGGATTTTTCGTTCTTCACTTTTACCTTTTCACTTAAACAAAGGCGTTCTTTGACATTGTGGGTTGCCGTTAAGAAAGCAGAAAGAAACAAATGCTAATATCTATGTTTTTGTTAATTAAAATAAAATATTTCCATGCTGCGTTTGTTGCATTAGAAAAAAATCGTATATTTGCATTACGATTATGCTCATGGCTACGCACACTCGGAAGCAGCTCCATAACGCCGCTTATTCTTGATAATGGGTGTGCCTACCCTTGAGCTTTTTTGTTTAATTAATGTAATCATATACAATGGGAAAGGAAACAAGCTATCCTCCTGTAAAGGTTGCCGTAATGATTGACGGAGGATTTTTCATTAAGCGTTTTAATGCCTTATATAATAAAGACGGCAATATGAAAGGTGAAGACATCGCAGACATGCTTTATACAATGGCAATGAAACATGTAGGAGCGAAAAACACATTGTACAGAATATTCTATTACGATTGTTACCCATTAGATAAGAAGCACCATAACCCTATAAGCAAACGTTGTGTCGATTTTAAGCAAACAGACGAATATAAGTTTAAAATGGATTTATTTAACGCATTGAAACGAAAAAGGAAAGTGGCATTACGTATGGGTACGTTAAAAGACAATGGTAAATGGCTTATAAGACCGAGAGTTGTAAGAGATTTGCTTGACAAGAAAACGTCATTTGAAGATTTGGCCGAGAATGATGTCTACTTAGATATAAAACAAAAAGGGATAGATATGAAAATAGGTGTTGACATAGCTTCACTCGCATTGAAGCGTTTTGTTGATACGATAGTCTTATTTTCAGGCGATTCAGATTTTGTTCCTGCGGCAAAATTGGCGAGAAGGGAAGGTATTGATTTCATACTTGACCCTATGAGGGCAAACGTAGAACCATTATTATTTGAACATATAGACGGAATAAAAAGCGTTACTCCGATGCGGAAAAAGAAAGAGGAAAGGAAAATACCGAAAAGGCATAAATAACATTGAAAAGTAAAAAGCGGCGACCCACAAGTCAAGGGTTCGCCGCTTTTTTATGACAAGGACTGATTGATTATGGAAACGATTACGATAACGACGACGGTGGAGGATTTCGTGCACGATCATCTATACCTGCACATCGTGCTGATAACGTTGAGCGTGGCCGTGATGCTGACGGCTATGGCCGTGGACTTCATAGCCGGGCTGGCCAAGGCCAAGCGCAACGGCGTGGCCCGCACGTCGCAGGGCCTGAAGATGACGGCAGCGAAGGCCACGAAATATTTCACGCCGTACATGGTGCTGGTTGGCATCGACCTGATAGCGTGCGTTGTGGTGCCGTTCCCGGCGTTCTCGATGCTGTGGGCAGCCTACTGCGTGTTCTGCGAGTTCAAGAGCGTGATGGAAAAGAGCTGGCAGAAGGCGGAGATACGCAAGGCGGCCAAGACCATGAACGTGATAATAGAGAACAAGGACGACATAGCCGAGCTGGCTGCGCAGATACTGTTTGAGAAGCAGGCGGCAGCCAAGGGACAAACTGACGAGGACAAGTGACAAGGCGGATATCCTTGCCTGCTCGTACCTGACAGCTTGTCAACTGAATACTGACGGCTCGTAAACTAAAAAAGAAGAATGAAAGCAAGTGAATTATTGATAGTAAAGATAAAGGAGTTCGAGGGGTTCTCGAACACGGCGTACAGGTGTGCCGCCGGGGTGTGGACGTGCGGCTTCGGAGCGACGAAGGGAATAACGGCCACGACGCGCTGCACGAGGCAGGAGGCGGAGCGTTGGCTACAGCGTGACCTCGCCCCGATAGAGGCTTACCTGAATACCATTCCCGAGGTGGACACGCAGGGGAAATTTGATGCGTTGTGCTCGTTCATATTCAATCTCGGCATGGGCAACTTCAAAAGCTCCACCCTGCTTAAGAAAATCAAGGCCGGGGCGCCGACGGCGGAGATACAGGCGGAGTTCCGCCGCTGGGTGTACGCCAAGGGCAAGAAGCTGAAAGGCTTGGTAAGGCGCAGGGAGTGGGAGGCAGGCCGCTGGGCGGAGTGAAGAATTAAGAATTAACAATGAAAAATTAACAATTAACGGCGGCGGAGCATGGCCGGGGCGGAACATGCCGAGGCTTGATAATGGTCGTGCCGAGCCGCCTTTTGCTTTATGAAAGGCGTTCTTTGACATCGTGGGTTGCGGAAAAAGTTTCGACAACTGCCATGGAAAGATACAGTATAGATAATATTTTCACTATACGTAAAATCACAAGCGGCGACCCACATGCCAATGGTTCGCCGCTTTTTTGTTTGATTAAAATTAAAAGGTTATGGACGGGAAATTGAAAGACTGTCTTACGGGCGCATTGTGGGGGCTGCTTGTGTGCTGGCTGATAAGCCTGCTGTGGGGCTGCAAGACGGTGAGGTACGTGCCGGTGGAGACTGTGCGGACGGACAGCGTGTATGTTGACCGCTTCATGCGTGACAGCGTGTGGGTGAGGGACAGCGTGTGGGTGAACCGCTGGAGGGCGGGCGACACGGTGTATCAGGAGAAGGTGGTGTACAAGTGGCGTTACAGGGACAGGTGGCAGTATGACACGGTGGCCGTGGTGAGGCGCGACAGCGTTAAAGTGCCCTACCCCGTGGAGCGTGAGCCGGGCTGGTGGGAGCGGGCGCGGCTGAAGCTGTTTTGGCCGCTGGCGGCGGTCGTGGTGGTGCTTGCCGTGGCCGTGTGGTGGATGATTAGGAGAAGGCAGGGCTGAAACAAAAAAATAGGAGAGTTTGTGCCCTCCTATTTTTTTATTTACTTGACAGCCTGGAACAATGTTATTGGTTCCATAATATAAAAATATTAAAAATGGGCTTACGCCCTTATTTATAATTGGAAGTTTCACCTTCCAATGCAAAGATATAGAAAAAATTTTTTACTTCCCAAATGTTTGCTACTGTTTTTATTGTCACGTTGTTACTTACATTGTGTCATTTTGCTAACACATAGTCGATGACACGCCTGTTAGCGTCATCGACTTTTTTCATATTATAGTCTATATACACTTGAGTTACGCTTGCACCAGTAGAAAATGAATGTCCGAGAGCGTGGCTTATTACATCTTCAGGTATGTTTATTTCGCTTGCCATTGTAGCCCATGAATGTCGCGCAGAATATGACGTTAAGCCTTGAATGAATTGTTTTAGCTCTTTGTCGAATTGCCGTGTGAAAGAACGTTCATTTGAATATGTGTCAAGTATGTCTAAAAGATATTTCTTGCCCTTGTGTTTGTTTATAAGTTCAACAGCTTCAGGTTCTACTTTTATACTGTATTGTTTTTTTGTTTTCTGTCTTCTATATCTTATACGTCCGTCTGCGTCCACTCCCCTTATATGGCATAAGTCAACAATATTTATACCTATTAGATAGAACATCAGTTTGAAATAGTCCAAGAAGCGTTGTTGCCTTTGCTCAAGATTTGACATCATTAGCAATCCGCGTAATTGTTCCAATGTAAGTGCGCGCTTTGCAGTCTGTTCGGTTTTTATCTTGAATTTACGGAACGGATATGCCGTAGTTATGTCATTGTCAAGCGCATCATTGAATACGGCACGGATGTTCCTGAAATGTATGCTGCGACTGTTTTGCGAATTGCCGCATTCTATAAGAAACTTGTCAAACCCCGTAAGCCAGTCCTTAGTTATCTCCTCGAATGAACGTGTACGCAACCTTTTGTCATACTGCAACATCCGTTTAGCTGTTACAGAATAAATGTCCCTTGTCCGTTTTGCTTCTTTTGAGTTGGAGAATGCTATAAACCTATTGTAAAAACTGTTTGCAGTGCTTGCCTTTGGCTCCAATGCCTCCAATACCTTGTTCTTGATTTGCGTCGCAGTCAGTCCTGCCAGCTCACCGTCCGCAGTCATTTTCATAACCATATTTGACACTTTCGCCTTCTGACTGTCAATGACACTTTGTATGAACGCTTTGTTAGGATGCTCCTTCACACGCTCCCTCTTAGCATCCCATTGCGTCGGATATATTTTAACCCCAGTCTTTATATAAGCTGAAGTTCCGTGCTTGTTGATGCCGATTTTCAAAGGGGCTTCCTCGCCACGTTTAACAGCCCTTTTGTCAAGATACATTCGTATTGTTGCCATTTCATCGTTTCTTTAATAATTCATTGCTCAATGTTGTTGCAGTTAATTTGCGGTTTTTTGCGGTTTATTTGCGGTTTAAAATTCCGTTCTTTACCTAAAAATACCAATGTTTCCCTATGCTGCAACCTATGTAAAACCGCTGTTTACAATATCTTTCGCGGAAAGAGGGGGATTCGAACCCCCGTGACGCTTTTGGCGTCTACACGCTTTCCAGGCGTGCCTCTTAAGCCACTCGAGCATCTTTCCTTGTAAGCCGCAGGCTTTACGGTCTGCAAAATTATCCTTTTTCCGTTTATTTAAAGAATAAAATCACATCTTTTTAGCTTTTCAGCTCTAATTTTTCGTATTTTCACAGTATTACGGGAGCGGAGCCGCAGGTGCTTGTCTGTTATGTCATCTTGTAATGTATGAGGCGGTAAGACTGGACAATATGTCAGATGGAAAATGTCTGTGAAAATCCGGGAAATAGAATTTTTGAGGGGCGTTGGCCGTGGTCGTGGCGGCCAAAGACGGCAGATGACAATGCCAAAGACGGCCTTTCGCAACCTAAAAGGCCGTCTTTCATATTGCGATATACGGCCTTTCGGCAACGTTTCGGCCGTTTATCCTTGGCTAAAATACGGCCTTTCAGCCGGCTGGCGGCCTGTCAGCGTAGGCTGAATGTCGTAAAAAGGATGTTAAACAGCCCATATATGATTGCACGGAAAAACGATTTCTGCCATAACGTGTTGTGTTGATGCTATTTGCGGTTGCACACTGTTTTTTGCGCTATTTGCGCCCGTCTGTGTATTATTTCATGCCGAGGCCGTCCTGCGGCGCCAAGCAAATTCAATATGAAAGTAAAATGTAGGATGTGGCGACGATATGGTTGTTTTAAGCGTCTGCCATGCGTGCCTGATTATGGCGGCGGCGTAAAGGCGCGTGGCAGGGAAGGCGTAATATTAAAAATAGCAAAATGTCACTGAAACGATTGCCGTATCGCGTAAAATCACTACCTTTGAAGCGTAAACTGAAAAACATTCATACTATGGAATTACCTTTTGCTGAATCTTGGAAAATCAAGATGGTTGAGCCTATCCGTAAAAGCACGCGCGCTGAACGCGAGCAATGGATAAGGGAAGCTCATTACAACGTATTTCAACTGAAAGCGCGGCAGGTGTACATCGACTTGCTGACCGACTCGGGCACGGGAGCCATGAGCGACCGCCAGTGGGCTGGCATCATGACCGGTGACGAAAGCTATGCCGGGGCCGATTCGTTCTTCAGGCTGAAAGACATGATAAAGAGGATTACAGGTTTTGATTATGTAATACCTACCCATCAGGGGCGTGCGGCCGAGAACGTGCTCTTTTCCTATCTTGTGCATGAGGGTGACATCGTGCCCGGCAACTCGCATTTCGACACTACCAAGGGCCATATCGAAGGGCGCAAGGCCGTCGCGCTGGACTGTACCGTTGACGAGGCGAAGGATACCCAGCTGGAAGTGCCGTTCAAGGGGAACGTAGACCCTGTTAAGCTGGAGAACGCCTTAAAGGAGAACGCCGCCCGAATACCTTTCATAATTGTCACCATTACCAATAACACCGCAGGCGGACAGCCTGTGTCAATGGAAAACCTCAGGCAGGTGCGCGCCGTGGCCGATAAGTATGGCAAGCCTGTATTGTTCGACTCGGCACGCTTCGCTGAGAACGCATACTTCATCAAGACACGCGAAAAGGGCTATGCCGACAAGACCATAAAAGAGATAGCCAAAGAGATGTTCGCCCTTGCCGACGGCATGACTATGAGCGCGAAGAAAGACGGAATAGTTAACATGGGCGGTTTCATTGCCACCAACCGCAAGGACTGGTACGAGGGGGCAAAGGGCTTCTGCGTGCAGTTTGAGGGCTATCTTACCTACGGCGGCATGAACGGACGCGACATGGACGCGCTCGCAATCGGGCTTGACGAGAACACAGAGTTTGACAACCTTGAGACGCGCATACATCAGGTGCAGTACCTCGCGCGGCTGCTTGACGGTTACGGCATACCTTACCAGCGTCCGGCAGGCGGCCACGCTATATTCGTAGACGCTCCGAAAGTGCTTACCCATGTGCCGAAGGAGGAGTTCCCGGCGCAGACTTTGACTATAGAACTATACCTCGAGGCCGGCATCCGAGGGTGTGAGATAGGCTATCTGCTGGCCGACCGCGACCCCGTGACGCACGAAAACCGCTTCAACGGGCTTGACTTGCTGCGTTTGGCGATACCGCGCCGCGTTTATACCGACAACCACATGGCAGTAATAGCGGCCGCTCTGAAGAACGTGTATGACCGCCGCGAGCAGATAACGCGCGGCGTAAGGATTGCGTGGGAAGCGCCGCTGATGCGCCACTTCACCGTACAGCTTGAAAGACTTTGAGAATTAAGAGTTAAGAATTAAGAGTTAAGAAAAATACCCTTGCAACTAAAGAGACGAAGCATTTTTTCTTAACTCTTAATTCTTAACTCTTAATTTTTCCTGCTTTTCCATGTGAAGAAAAGCACGAAAGACAGTACAACACAGATTATTGCGGCAACGTTGCCGACGATGACGGGCAGTCCGAATGCTGTTCTTGATGTCAAAAGGAACGCCGTGCACACGCCTGTCATAAACACGGCGGGGATGAGCGTTATCCAATAAAACTTGCCCTTGCGTACAAGGTAGACTGTTACGGCCCACAGGGTGAATACAGCTAACGTTTGGTTCGCCCATCCGAAATAATTCCATATTACGTTAAAGCCGTTCTCGTCGGCAATGTTGAACCACAGCAGTCCGAGCGTAACGGCGAACACGGGAATACAGATGTATATGCGGCGGCGTATGCTGTGCTGCTCAAAATGCAGGAACTCGGCTATTATCAGGCGGGCGCTGCGCAGCGCGGTGTCGCCGCTCGTGATGGGCGCGGCCACCACTCCGAGTATCGCCAATGCGCCGCCGAAAGCTCCGAGCCAGCCAGACGATACTGTAG
>CAJMAO010000052.1 GCA_905211345.1 uncultured Prevotella sp. | reverse complement strand
GGGCGGCCCCGCGAGTCGGTCACTGTGCCCCCGGCTCCGCCGCCGTCGGTTTTGTCTTTGGCGTATTGCACCACGAAGTACGCGCTCCGCTCAACGAACGAGAATGGTTTGCCCCTGAGCACGATGCCTATCGCCTCGGCCTCGGTCTTGCCCCTGATGTCGGCGGTTACGCGGTAACGTTTTGTCTCGTTGTAAGTGAACAGGATGCTTTTGCCGCCCTTGCGCTCAATCGTCTTGAGTACTTGCGGCAGCGGCGCAGGGTTATCAGCCTGTCGCCGCCGTCTGTGGCCGCGCTTGCGGCGAGGCAGACTAAGGTTGCCAGCGTCACTGTCAGTAGTTTGATGTTACAGGTAAAGATTCTCATTGCTTTTACGGATGTTTCTATCCATATAACAACCAATGGCAGGAAAAGGTTACGCCAGTGAGAAGTTTTTATACTATCTTAACACTTTGGCGCGTCGCTTTGCAGCCGGCTGTTTTACGAAAGGTGGTTTTTCGCGTTCCAAAAGGCCGTCAATCGCACGCTAAAAGGCCGTCTTTTGCGTGCCAAAAGACGGCCTTTTGTAACGTATTGAAAACCAGTGCGTTATACAACGGCCGCGAACGGCCTTTTTATGGGTCGTATTTTGTGGTGGAAACGGCCGTCAGCTGTTAATAGTCGTTAAACCGTTGGCCGTGCGGATAATTTTTTGTTATTTTGCACCAAATTATGCGCATCATAGCCGTAAGATAATGGGTAAGAAACGAAATAGCACCCGCGTCCGTTACGGATTGCAGGGGGTGACGCTTTGTATAAGCACCGCGCTGGTGCTGATTTTATTGGGAATGGTCGTGTTTTCAGTGCTCTCGGCACGCAACCTGTCAGAGTATGTCAAGGAGAACCTTACCGTGACGATGATGCTCGGCGAGGAGATAACCGACCCTGAGGCCAAACAGCTGTGCAGCGAGTTGCGCAAGCGGCCATATATCAATAACATTGTTTATATAAGTAAGGAGCAAGCCTTGAAGGAACAGACCGCCGCGATGGGCACCGACCCGAGCGAATTTATCGGCATGAATCCCTTTACGGCTTCTATCGAGCTGCAGTTGAAGGCGCAATACGCCAACACCGACTCCCTGAAAAAAATCACCCCGGCGCTTAAGAGCGACCGCCGCGTGACCGACATAACCTATCCTCAGGACTTGATGGACAGCGTGAACCGCAACCTGAACAAGGTGAACCTTGTGCTGCTTGTGCTTGCGGTGCTGCTCACGTGCGTGTCGTTCTCGCTTATCAACAATACGGTCAGGTTGGGCATGTACGCCCGTCGGTTCACCATTCACACGATGAAGCTGGTCGGAGCGTCGTGGGGCTTCATCCGCAGGCCCTTCCTTGCAAGAGCCGTAGGCATCGGCCTGTTGGCCGCCCTGCTGGCCGACGGGGTGCTGGCGGCCGGCGTTTACGCCCTGTACACATACGAACCGGGCGTGCTTACGGTGGTTACATGGCAGGTGCTGGCCGTAACGGGCGGCTCGGTATTCCTTTTCGGACTGCTCATAACACTGTTCTGCGCCGGCGTGGCTGTCAACAAGTTCCTGCGCATGAAGGCCGGAGACCTGTACAAAATCTGACAAACAGATTTTGAAGTAACAATTAAAAATTAACAATTAAACAACGCGGCAAAGCACAAGCCAACGGCTCACAAGGCAAAATACCTTGTCTGCTCATGACTGGCTGCTTGTCTGCTAAACGTAAAGAAATGGAAAGAAGAAACTTTGCTTTCGACCGTATGAACTTCATCCTTTTGGCAGTGGGGATGGTAATAGTCATTATCGGTTTCATACTTATGAGCGGGGGAGGCACCGCCGACGGTTCTTTCAACCCCGAAATATTCAACGCGCGCCGTATAAAAGTTGCTCCGGCGGTGTGCTTCATAGGCTTCGCCTCGATTATTTACGCCATTGTGCGCAAGCCGAAAGACAACGGTACAGACAACGTAAACACCACAAAGGAATAAACAACACTTAATTATGGATTTATTTGAAACGGTCATCATCGCCATCGTAGAGGGCCTTACGGAGTTTCTTCCCGTGTCGTCTACGGGGCACATGATAATCGCGCAGAGCCTGCTGGGCGTCGAGAGCACGCCTTTTGTCAAGGCTTTTACGGTGATAATACAGTTTGGCGCGATTCTTTCGGTCATCTGTCTTTACTGGAAACGCTTTTTCTATCCTGACGCCGGACGTGAAGGCAAGACTTACTGGCGCGCCATGTACGACTTTTACGCACGCCTCGTGGTTGGCGTTTTGCCTGCCGTCGTGCTCGGCCTTGCGTTCAACGACTTCATAGAGTCTAACCTAGGCAACGTGCAACTGGTAGCTTGGATGCTGATAATAGGCGGTGTTTTCATGCTGTTCTGCGACCGCATATTCAACAAGGGGAGCGAAGACACAAAGCTGACTTACAAGCGCGCTTTGGTGATAGGTCTCGTACAGTGCATCTCGATGATACCCGGCGTGTCGCGTTCGATGGCCACCATTGTGGGCGGAATGAGCCAACGGCTCACCCGTAAGGCCGCGGCCGAGTTCTCGTTCTTCCTCGCCGTGCCTACGATGTTTGGCGCCACATGCCTTGAAACGTATAAGCTCATGACCCATGAGAGCGGTTCGATACTTGTGCAGGGTGACAACTTGCAGACTTTGATAATAGGTTCGGTGGTGGCGTTCATAGTCGCCATACTCGCCATAAAGTTCTTTATCAACTACGTTGCGAAGTATGGCTTCGCCGCGTTCGGCTGGTATCGTATAGTAGTAGGACTCATAATAATCATCTGCACGCTGTGCGGCGTCGAGATGAAAATGACCGATTAAGGGCCGATGAACTTCCACGAAGGCGAGATAATATGCCTTGACAAGCCTTACAGGATGTCAAGTTTCGGCGCGTTGGCGCGTGTGCGCTATCTCATTTCGCAGAAACTCGGCGTGAAAAGGATGAAGACCGGTCATGCCGGAACGCTCGACCCGCTTGCCACCGGAGTGCTTATTCTTTGTACAGGGCGCGCCACCAAGCGTATAGAGGAACTGCAATCGCACACCAAGGAGTACACAGCCACGCTGCAACTTGGTGCTACAACGGCCAGTTACGACATGGAACATCCCGTCGACGCGACGTATCCTACCGGGCACATAACGCGCGGATTGATAGAGGAAACGCTCAAGACGTTTGTCGGAGAGATACAACAAGTGCCGCCGTCGTATTCGGCCTGCAAGGTGAACGGCGACCGTGCTTACGACCTTATGCGCAAAGGCAGGGACGTGGAACTCAAGCCCAAGACGCTGAGAATCGACGAAATAGAGCTTACGTCGTTCTCGCCGGAGTTGATGCAGATGTCAATCCGCGTGGTTTGCGGCAAGGGAACGTACATCCGTGCGTTGGCTCGCGACATAGGGAATGCCCTTGGCAGCGGTGCTTATCTTACCGCCCTACGCCGTACAAGGGTAGGAGACATACGCGTTGAGGACTGCGTTACGCTTGACGACTTTCCACTGTGGCTTGACAATCAGACTATAGAAGACATAATAACGGAGGAAAACAAAATATGAAACTGTCACAATTCAAGTTTAAGTTACCCGAGGAACTGATAGCCCTCAACCCGTCTTACCACCGTGACGAGTGCCGTCTTATGGTGGTGCACAAGGTGTCGCAGAAGATAGACATGTACAAGACGGACGGTAACGGAGAGCCTTTGAAAGACGAGGAAGGCAACCCCGAGTATCTTGACTTCCGCAATATTCTCGATTATTTTGACGAGGGTGACGCCTTCATTTTCAACGATACGAAGGTGTTCCCAGCGCGTCTTTACGGCACGAAGGAGAAAACCGATGCCAAGATAGAGGTGTTCCTGCTGCGCGAATTGAACGAGGAAATGCGCCTGTGGGATGTCCTTGTCGAGCCTGCGCGCAAGATAAGGATCGGTAATAAGTTGTTTTTCGACGACAGCGGCACGATGGTCGCCGAGGTGATCGATAACACTACGAGTCGCGGACGCACACTGCGCTTCTTGTATGATTGCCCCCACGACGAGTTCAAGCGCGACCTTTACGCTCTCGGCGAGGCGCCTCTGCCTCATTATATCGTCGACCGCCGTCCTGCGACAAAAGAGGATTTGGACGACTTCCAGTGCATTTTCGCCAAGAACGAGGGTGCCGTTACGGCTCCTGCGTCGGGTCTTCATTTCAGCCGTGAGTTGATGAAACGCATGGAGATAAAGGGTATTGAGTTTGCCTTTATAACGCTTCATTGCGCGCTGGGCAACTTCCATGAAATAGAGGTTGAGGATCTTACGAAGCACAAAATGGACTCGGAACAGATGTTTATCGGTGCCGATGCCTGCAAGACTGTCAACGAGGCGAAGCTGGCCGGTCGCCATGTATGCGCCGTAGGCACGAGTGTGGCTAAGGCGACGGAGACCGCCGTGGGCACAGACAAGCTGCTGAAAGAGTATGAAGGGTGGACCAACAAGTTCATATTCCCGCAGTATGAGTTCGGCGTGGCCGACTCCATGATAGCCAATTTCTATCATCCCATGTCGCCGCTGCTCATGTCTACCGCCGCTTTCGGCGGTTACGACCTCATTATGGAGGCTTACGACACGGCCGTGAAGAACGGTTATAAGTTCGGCTGTTACGGCGACGCGATGCTTATTGTCAATGACTAAAGATAGTGAAAAGTGAAAAACGAAAAGTGAAAAATCCAAATGCCATATAATAGGTAATGGATTTTTCACTTTTCACTTTTAATTTTTAACTTAACAAAGTGCACACTGTTTATCTCGGATTAGGCACCAACCTCGGCCACCGCAGGCGCAACATGACGGAAGCGATACGCCTTTTGGACGAGCGTGTGGGCACGGTTGTGCGCACTAGTACGTTCCACGAGACCAAGCCTTGGGGCTTTTCGTCAGACAACATGTTCATTAACGCCGCAGTGTGTGTTGAGACACGGCTGAGTCCGCGTGGCGTGCTTGAGGCCACGCAGGCCATAGAGCGCGACATGGGGCGCACCGTGAAGTCCGTCGACGGGCGGTATCACGACCGGCTGATTGACATCGACATACTGCTTTACGACGACCTACACGTGGACGAACCCGACCTGAAAATACCGCATCCGCTGATGTACGAGCGCGAATTTGTCATGCGCCCGCTCGGCGAGTTGATAAAATTGGCCAAATAAGACCAATGAGCCTAAGGCGCAAATATAAAACGCCAAGACATTCGTCTTTAACAACTTTTACTACAGTAACTCCTTTAACTCCTTCGAGAAAAGACAAAAGCGCGAGCAACAATGATGTTGCTCGCGCTTTTGTCTTTTCTCGAAAAATCTATCTTCCGTGCTTTCGCTTAACGGCGCAGACCTAGTTTCTTGATTATCGCACGGTAGCGTTCGATGTCGCGCTTGTACAGATAATCCAAGAGGCGGCGGCGCTTGCCGACAAGGATTGTCAGTGAACGCTGCGTTACGTGGTCCTTGTGGTTCTTCTTGAGGTGCTCCGTCAAGTGGGCAATACGGTATGAGAACAATGCTATCTGGCTCTCTGCCGAGCCTGTGTCAGTGTTAGACGCACCGTAAGTGCCGAAGATTTCCTGCTTTTTAGCTGAATCTAAATACATTTGTTTGTGATTGATTAAAAGTTTCTAATTACATCCTTCGGGCGGAACTGCGCCTCAATCACGGGCGTAACCGTCGTCGAATGCATCGGATTTTCCGAATTCGGGTGCAAAGGTACTACTTTAAATGAAAAATGAAAAATTAAAAATTAAAAATCTACCGGCATGCAAGCGATTTTTAACATTCGGCTTCTTGTAAAACCATATAACGCAAAACTCACGCTTGACGTTTTGCTGCGACATGGCGAAAAGCCGTGACACATTGATTTACGTTTACACTCCAAGATTGCGTTATTTTGCGGAATAAAACTTTGGTGCGGAAATAACGCACTATGATGTGTGCAAAACTAAAACGCTAAATGTCAACAATTTGCATACGTGCATACACTATTTGTGCAATAAAACGATGTAGAAAACATTGCGAAAGACCGTGTTTTGCACCGCAAAAAACCGTCAACATGGCATGAAACGGCGGCCTTCGCGCCTGCAAAAGGCGGTCAATCGCATTGTAAAAGACGGTCTTTGGCAAATCTAAAGGGCATCTTTAGCTATGCCGAAGGCCGTAAACGACGGGACGGAAGGCCGTAAAGCATCCCTCCGCAAGCTATTTCACGCAAAGCCGTTGACATTTTTCCATTGACACATTGGCACCGTTCGGCATTATTATCATCGCTTTTTGACATTGCGGACGATTTGTTCCGACAGGGCGTAACGCCGTGTTACAAAACACTGAAAACATCCAGCGCAAAGTAATTTTCTTAACTCTTAATTCTTAATTCTTAATTTAAAGATGTAATTTTGCACACGATTTCATAAGGTATTAGTATGCAGAACATCAGAAACATAGCGATTATCGCCCACGTAGACCATGGCAAGACCACGCTTGTGGACAAGATGATGTTGGCCGGCAACCTGTTCCGCGACGGGCAGGACTTGAGCGGCCAAGTGTTGGACAGCAACGATTTGGAGCGTGAGCGAGGGATAACAATTTTGTCAAAGAACGTTTCGATTAACTGGAAAGGTACTAAGATAAACATCATAGACACCCCGGGGCACTCTGATTTCGGCGGCGAAGTGGAGCGCGTATTGAACATGGCCGACGGTTGCCTGCTGTTGGTCGACGCTTTTGAAGGCCCGATGCCGCAGACGCGCTTCGTGCTTCAGAAGGCTTTGCAAATCGGTCTGAAGCCGATAGTTGTCGTCAATAAGGTTGACAAACCTAACTGTAGGCCGGAAGAAGTGTACGAGATGGTGTTCGACCTGATGTTCTCGCTCAACGCGACGGAAGACCAGTTGGACTTCCCCGTAGTGTATGGTTCGGCCAAGAACGGCTGGATGGGCGAGGACTACAAGGTGCCGACGGATGACATAAACTACCTGTTGGACAAGATAGTAGAGGTAATCCCCGCTCCGCGCGCACTCGAAGGAACGCCCCAAATGCTTATCACCAGTCTCGATTATTCAAGCTATACGGGTAGGATAGCAGTGGGACGAGTTCACAGGGGCACGCTTACCGAGGGCATGAACGTCACGATATGCCACCGCGACGGCTCGCAGGAGAAGACCAAGATAAAAGAACTGCATACGTTTGAAGGCATGGGCCACGTGAAGACAAAGCAGGTTTCGAGCGGCGACATCTGCGCCATAATCGGCCTTGAGAAGTTCGAGATAGGCGACACTATCTGTGACTTCGAGAACCCGGAGCCGCTGCCTCCCATCGCGATCGACGAGCCTACGATGAGCATGTTGTTCACAATCAACGACTCGCCGTTCTTCGGCAAGGAGGGAAAGTTCGTCACCAGCCGCCACATCAACGACCGCTTGCAGAAGGAATTGGAGAAAAACCTCGCCCTGCGCGTGACTCCCTTCGGCGACTCAACCGACAAATGGATAGTCAGCGGGCGCGGTGTGCTCCACCTCTCGGTGCTCATCGAGACAATGCGCCGCGAGGGTTACGAGCTTCAGGTAGGCCAGCCACAGGTGATATACAAGGAAATCGACGGCGTAAGATGCGAGCCGATTGAGGAGCTTACGATAAACGTGCCCGAGGAGTTCGCCAGCAAGATGATCGACATGGTGACTCGCCGCAAGGGCGAGATGACCTCGATGGAGAGTCAGGCCGACCGCGTGAACATAGAGTTTGACATACCTTCGCGCGGCATCATCGGCCTGCGCACCAACGTGCTCACGGCCAGTCAGGGCGAGGCCATCATGGCCCACCGCTTCAAGGAGTACCAACCTTACAAGGGAGACATCACCCGCCGCATCAACGGCAGCATGATAGCGATGGAGACGGGCACGGCATACGCCTACTCAATCGACAAACTGCAAGACCGCGGCAAGTTCTTCATCGACCCGGGCGAGGAGGTCTACGCAGGCGAGGTTGTCGGCGAACACGTGCATGACAACGACCTCGTGGTGAACGTTACGAAAGCAAAACAGCTTACCAACACACGCGCCAGCGGCTCCGACGACAAGGCACGCATCGTGCCGCGCACCGTGCTTTCGCTAGAGGAAGCTCTCGAATATATCAAGGAGGACGAGCTTGTCGAGGTTACGCCGAAATCGATGCGTATGCGCAAAATCATCCTCGACCACAACGAACGCAAGCGAGCGAACAAGCAATAAGCCGCAAAGCGGCAACTAATAATAAAAGACCGGGATTAAGGAAAACATGCAGTAATCAGGCAAAAGCCGTTTTCTTTTATCCCGGTTTTTATTGTTCATCCGTAAAACTCTCAATTTTTTGATTTCGACAATATGATGAAACACAGTATAACAATAATCCTACTATTATTCTTCACGCTGTGTGCAAACGCTCAAATACGGCTCGTCGATGCTGCCGACGGCAGCCCGGTGCAGGCCGCAAGCGTATTTGTTGAAGGCGGAAAGTGCGTCGGCGCAAGCGGCAACGACGGTTCGCTGCCACTGTCCAGAGAGTACAACGGCATGGTGACGGTGCAACACATCAATTACGGGAGCCGTGAGTTCCGCGCCGACACGGTGTCAGGCGGTACGGTGAGGCTGACACCTTACATATATAATATACCCGAAGTGACGGCCAAGTACGAGCGTCCCGACTATCTGGTAATCACCGCCTACGAGCGCAGCTACATGATAATAGACTCCATTCCCTCGTCGTTCTGCGATGCAGTGTACGACTATTACGTGCCTTTGCGCCACGGACGGGTAAGGCGCAAGATGCACTCAATGAGGAACTTACACAAAGTTCGTTCGCAGGAAAACAGCCAATCGGAATTTTACAGCAGCCCGACGATGATAAAGTTGAAGAAGAAAACCCTTCTCGACAAATTCCGTGACAAAGGCTATTTGGCTGACTCTACAGCAAGCGGAACGGTAGACCGCGGACGGGCAGGCGACGTAAAAGGCGTCAGACGCGACCCTATAGGCAAGACGCTGACCGTCTACGTCGACAGCGTTTTCGCCAACAGGAAACGCAGGACGGTAAGTCTCTTCGGCATAAAGATACGCTTTGAGAACTACAAGAAAGGCGAAACGTATGACACGAGCGGCACCAGTTCGCCCACATTGAAGAACCTCGTCAACATGTATGAATATCTTGACATGTACATGAGGCCGGGAAAGAAGTTCGAGATGAAAAGATGCGAGACGTTTGAAGACCTTTACGTCATAGGCGTAAGCTACGCCACAAAGAATGAGATGAAGGCCGCAATGAAGGCGGAAGACACTGAACCGCTTGTCGTCCCGCCATCAATCCCGCCGCTGAGCAAGCCCCTCGCCGAGGCCGTAAGCCGCATGAAGTGACGCCATGTCACGGCGACAGGAAATAGTAAGAAAGCGGTTGGCATTCAGTAATGAAAACTATCGTTTTCCAAAAGGCGGCCTTTTAGCTTCCAAAAGGCCGTCAATTACAATGCAAAAGACGGCCTTTTGGAACGCGAAAGGCCGTCTTTTGCAAAGTGGCATGCCATGAGGCGTTTTTACCTTTTAATCCTTTTACCTTTTTACTTTTAACAAATAATGGCTAACTTTGCGGCCGAAACGAATGGATAAGCGTAATAAAGACATATTGAACATCGCCCTGCCGTCGATAGTGAGCAACGTTACGGTGCCGCTGCTCGGCCTTGTCGACGTGGCCATAGTGGGCCATTTGGGGGCCGCGGCGTATATAGGCGCGATAGCGGTGGGCAGCATGACGTTCAACGTTGTTTACTGGATATTCGGCTTCTTGCGCATGGGCACCAGCGGACTTACGTCGCAAGCCTTGGGCCGCCGCGACCTCCGCGAGTGCTCCCAGATGCTTGTCAGGGCGCTGGCCATAGCTTTCGGCATAGCCGTTGCGATTGTCCTTTTGCAGGGATTGTTGCTTTCGGCGTCGCTGTCGGTGATGATGCCTACGGCTGAGGTGGCCGGCATGGCGTCGGTCTACTTCAAGATACTTGTTTGGGGAGCGCCGTCCATGCTCTGCCTGTTCGGTATTTACGGGTGGTTTATCGGTATGCAGAACTCACGTCTGCCAATGACAGTTGCCATAGTGCAGAACGTTGTCAACATCGTTGCCAGCCTTTTCCTTGTGTTCGGGCTTGGAATGAAGGTCGAAGGGGTAGCCTTCGGCACTCTGATAGCCCAGTGGTCGAGTTTCCTGTTGGCATTGGCGCTGTGCGCGGTAAACTACCGCAGGCTCGTAAAACATTTCACTTGGAACGGCGTATGGCGGCGAAGCGGGATGCGGCGGTTCTTCTCCGTCAACCGCGACATATTCCTCCGCACGCTCTGCATGGTGTCGGTCATGTTGTTTTTCACGTCGGCCGGGTCGTGGCAGGGCGATGTCGTGCTGGCCGTCAACACCCTGCTCATGCAGTTTTACCTGCTATTTTCTTACGTGATGGACGGCTTCGCCTACGCAGGCGAGGCAATTTCCGGCCGTTATTACGGCGCCGGCAACACGGCGGCACTGCGTGACACGGTGCGCCGCCTGTTTCATTGGGGCTTGGCCATGGCCGTATGCTTCACGCTTGTTTACGGCTTAGGCGGCGACGCTTTCATGTCGTTGCTTACCGACGAGCCGTCGGTGGTGGCGGCGGCGCACGCCTATCATGGTTGGGCTTTGGCCATTCCGCTGGCCGGAATGGCGGCTTTCGTGTGGGACGGGGTGTTCATCGGCTGCACGATGACGCGCGGAATGCTTGTCTCAATGGCGCTTGCCGCGGCGTCGTTCTTCATCCTTTATCTTGTCCTTAGCCCCTCTTTGGCCAACCACGGGTTGTGGATAGCCTTCATAGCGTACATGGCCGTGAGGGGAATTGCGCAGACTTTTATTTTTAGCAGATAAGCAGACAAGTGACGGGCAGACAAGGAGATTTGCTTTATTTGTGA
>CAJMAO010000051.1 GCA_905211345.1 uncultured Prevotella sp. | reverse complement strand
ATGCGATGCGGGAGAGTAGGAGGCCGCCTTCTTCATTTGCCCGTCCCTTTGAGGGTCACTCCTCGGAGGGACGGCTTTTTTGTATTGCGCCGAAGGTTTTGCGCACGTTTGTGTTTCGGAGCGTGCGGCTGGCTGTTGCGAAGGAAACCGGCATGGAACATCCAGCAAAAAGTACGTTTGCTGTTCAAACAAGATGACGGCTTGTTTTTTCCAAGATATTTTTCATATATTTGCAGAAAGTTGAATATTTATATAAAACTTAGTTATGAAAATTCATTTAATAAATGAGTTCGGAGACAAGAAGGTTGTTGAATCTGCTGATTTGGAAAAAGAGCAGAAGCACCTAAACGAAAATACTAATTCCACATACGGCTTAGATGTTAATTGGTATTTAACGCATGGCTATATGACTTTGGAAGATATGAGAAAGTCTATTGAGGCCGATGATGGTAATAAGTAGAGATTTTAGAAATGTAGTTAATCGAATCTTTCTTAACGGCATAGCGTATAATGGGAGCGTTTCGCTTTTATATAGTGCCATAATTAAAGCGTTTGATAATCTTGACAAATCAATATCTAACATTTATGTAAAAAGCGTAAACAATGCGCTATATGTATGGAAACAAGGCAATATGTTTGTATTGCGAATTGGCAATTTGATGTTTTCATACCTTAAAGTACAAGGTCTGCAAGGTGGGACTGTGGTTGCGGTACATGAAGTTTTTGAGAACAACCAAATAGTTACAGAATTACGGAAAAGATAGCGGTGTATTTCGGTAGACCGTGTGCTTTCCTGACAGTGTTATATATTTATGGAGAACGGCGGATGAACCGGTTATTATCGCCGACGGTTTTCCAATATGCCGTATTTTACACGTTAAAAGGCGGTCTTTTATTGTGTAAAATGCCGTCTTTTGCAAGGCGAAAGATGGCATATTGGAAAACCGTTGACTGTCAGGCGGGTTGCGCGCCTGCTGCCGATGGTTGTTTTACATGTCGTGGAAGCGCCCCTAACGGGCCGCTTCCACGCTTTGTTTTGACGGTGCTTACGGTGTGCTTTGGCTGTTGGGCGTAATGGGTTAAATAGCATTAAAACAGCAATTAAATGGGCAGACAGGGGGCGTGTATGGATTTTTTTTGCTAAATTTGCACGCAATAAATTTTCAAGTAATATATGTCATCATTTGTTGCAGATAAAATCGTGATGGACGGTCTGACCTTTGACGACGTCCTCTTAATCCCAGCTTATTCGGAAGTGCTACCCAAAACGGTAGAGTTGAAAACCAAGTTCTCGCGCAACATCGCGCTGAACATACCTTTCGTGACCGCCGCTATGGACACCGTCACCGAGTCGGCCATGGCCATAGCCATAGCCCGCGAGGGTGGTATCGGCGTAATCCACAAGAACATGCCGATAGACGAGCAGGCGCGCCAAGTGGCTATCGTCAAGCGCGCCGAGAACGGGATGATATACGACCCCGTGACCATACGCCGCGGCTCTACCGTGCAAGACGCTCTCAACATGATGGCCGAATATCATATAGGAGGCATACCCGTGGTTGACGACGAGGGCCACTTGGTGGGAATCGTGACCAACCGCGACCTGCGTTTCGAGCGCCGTCTTGACAGGAAAATCGACGAAGTGATGACCTGCGAGAACCTTGTGACAACGCATATCCGTACGGATCTTACCGACGCGGCGCAGATATTGCAGGAGAACAAGATAGAGAAGCTGCCCGTGGTTGACTCGGACAACAAACTCGTAGGACTTATTACATATAAGGACATTACAAAGGCGAAGGATAAGCCTATGGCCTGCAAAGACGAGAAAGGACGCTTGCGCGTGGCTGCCGGAGTAGGTGTCACGGTTGATACGCTCGACCGCATACAGGCTCTTGTCGAGGCAAACGCCGACGCTATAGTGATAGATACCGCCCACGGGCACTCCAAGGGAGTGGTTGAAAAGCTGCGCGAGGCCAAGGCCGCGTTCCCCGGTGTCGACATCGTAGTTGGCAACGTGGCTACGGGAGCTGCCGCCAAGATGCTTGTTGACAACGGTGCCGATGCCGTAAAGGTGGGCATAGGGCCGGGCAGTATCTGCACCACGCGCGTCGTGGCAGGCGTAGGCGTGCCGCAGTTGAGCGCCGTTTACGACGTGGCCTGCGCCTTGAAAGGCACTGGCGTACCTCTTATCGCTGACGGCGGACTGCGCTATTCGGGCGACATCGTGAAGGCTCTTGCCGCCGGTGGCTGCAGCGTGATGATAGGTTCGCTAGTCGCGGGAACCGAGGAAAGCCCCGGCGACACGATAATATTCAACGGCCGTAAGTTTAAGAGCTACCGTGGCATGGGCAGTCTAGAGGCAATGGAGAACGGCTCGAAGGACCGTTACTTCCAAGCCGACACGAAGGACGTGAAGAAACTCGTGCCCGAAGGCATCGCCGGCCGTGTGCCTTACAAGGGCACCGTGCAGGAAGTTGTCTACCAGCTTACGGGCGGCCTGCGCTCAGGCATGGGCTACTGCGGCGCCAAGGACATAGAGGCGCTGCATGACGCTAAGTTCGTGCGCATAACCAACGCCGGCGTGCTGGAAAGCCATCCTCACGATATAACAATCACGAGCGAGGCTCCAAATTACTCGCGCCACGAGTAATGGCTTATGCGGAATCCGCCTATCGGGCGGCGTGAAGTGACGACATTTAACCACAAAAGATAAAAATGAGATTTAAAAGTCTTTTCGCGGCCATGCTTCTTAGCGGAAGCATGGCTTATGCGCAACAGGCTGACCCCGTAGTGATGAAAATCAACGGGATGCCGGTTATGCGTTCAGAGTTCGAGCATTCATACAACAAGAATAATTCCTCCGACGTAATCGACAGGAAAACCGTTGACGAGTATGTTGATCTTTTTATAGACTATAAACTGAAAGTGGCGGCCGCCTATGACGCGAAGCTCGACACGTTAGGCTCTTTCAAGAAAGAGTTTGCCATGTACCGCGACCAAGAGGTGCGTCCGGCTTTTGTCGACAGCACCGACATCATGGCCGAGGCCAAGGCCATGTATGACCGCACCAAGGAGCACATAGGGCCTCGCGGCCTGATCAAGCCTGCGCACATCCTGATGTATGTTGAGCAGAACGCGCCGAATGAAAAGTTCGAACAAGCCCGCCACAGGGCCGACTCTATATATAATGTGTTGAAGGGTGGAGCCGACTTTGCCGAGATGGCGCGCAAGTATTCGCAAGACCCAGGGTCGGCGAAAAACGGCGGCGAGCTGCCGTGGCTGCAGCCGGGACAGACTCTGAAAGAGTTTGAAGACGCGGCTTACGCCTTGCAGACAGGCGAGATGAGCGGCGTAGTGAAGTCGCCCGTGGGGTTTCACATCATATTAATGAAAGGGCGCAAGCAACTAGAACCGTTCGACACGTTGAAGAACGACATACTTCGCTTTATCGAGATGCGCGGCCTCCGCGAGCGCATTATCGACAAGAAAATCGATGATATAGTGAAAGAGTCTGACGGGAAGCAGACCAAGGAAGACGTTATGAAGGCCAAGACTGACGAGCTTTCGGCCGAAGACCCCGAACTGAAATACCTTATTCAAGAATACCATGACGGCTTGTTGCTTTATGAAATAAGCAACCGCACCGTGTGGGAGAAGGCCGCCAACGACGAGGCCGGCCTCGAGGCGTATTTCAATAAGAACAAGAAACGTTACTATTGGCTGGAACCAAGATACAAAGGCATGGTGTATCATGTCAAGCAGAACAGCGACGTGAAAGCCGTGCGCGACTGTGTCAAGGATGTGCCGTTCGACGAATGGGCCGAGGTTCTGCGCAAGACGTTCAATAACGACTCAGTGTTGAGGATACGTGTGGAGAAAGGCATCTTCAAGGAAGGCGACAACGCTTTCATCGATAAGATGGTGTTCAAGAAAGACACAACAGTCAAGCAGCTTGTTGATTTCCCCATCGACGCCGTTTACGGCAAACTGTTGAAGAAGAAGCCTGAGAGCTATAAGGACGTGCGCGGGCTCGTTACGGCCGACTATCAGGAAGAACTTGAGAAACAATGGGTGGCCGAGCTGCGCAAGAAGTATCCTGTGGAAGTGTATTACGACGTGTTGAAAACAGTGAAAAAACATGACTGATAAAATAAAGAAACTAGCCGTACGTGCGGCTTCAATGCTCTTTCTTGCGGCTTTCCCGTTGACAGGCATGGGGGCCGAGGCCGCCGTCGACTCCGTTGCCGGAGTCGATTCGGTGCAGGCAGGACCGGAACCGGCCAGTGTGATAGACGAGGTTATATGGGTTGTCGGAGACGAACCTATCCTGCTGTCTGACGTTGAAAACACAAGACTTCAAGCCGAGCTTGAAGGCATGAGGTGGCAGGGTAACCCTGATTGCACCATACCTGAGCAGATAGCCGTACAGAAGTTGTTCCTGCACCAGGCTGCCATCGACAGTATAGAAGTGAGCGAATCGGAGGTGGCCCAGAGTGTTGAGGGGCAGATTAACTACTGGATTCAGACCGCGGGAGGCAGGGAAAAGCTCGAGGAATACAAGAATATGAGCCTCACCGAGTTACGGCAGACTATACACGACGACTTCCGCGACCGCCTGCTTATCGAGCGCGAGCGTCAGAAACTGGTTGAAGACATCGAGGTGTCGCCGGCCGACGTGCGCCGTTATTTTGAAGCTTTGCCGGCTGACAGCCTGCCGATTATCCCTACGGAGGTGGAAGTCCAGATTGTGACGCGCACCCCGTTGGTTGAGCAGAAGGAGATTGACCGCATCAAGGACGAGTTGCGCGACTATACAAACCGCGTGACCAACGGCGAGACTTCGTTCGCTACGCTTGCCCGTTTGTATTCTGAAGACCCCGGAACGGCGCGCCAAGGCGGTGAGTTTCAGGACTATGTAGGGCGTGGAATGCTTGACCCGACGTTTGCGAGCGTGGCGTTCAACCTTACCGACCCTAATAAAATATCAAAGATAGTGGAGACAGAGTTCGGCTATCACATCATCCAGCTCATCGACAAGCGCGGCGACAAGATCAAGGTGCGTCACATATTGAGGAAACCGAAAATAAGCCAAACGGCAATAGAGCTTGCCAAGGCGCAGCTTGACTCGATAAGTGGCGAGATACGTTTGGGCAAGTTTACGTTCGAGCAGGCGGCTTCTTTCATATCAGATGATAAAGACACGCGCAACAACAACGGCCTCATGGCCAACCGTAGCGACGACGGCCGCATGACCAGCCGTTTCCAAATGCGCAACCTTCCGCCTGAAATCGCTAAGGTGGTGGATACGCTCAAGGTCGGTGAAGTGTCCGCTCCGTTCCAGATGATAAGCGAGAAGAACGGCCGGACGATGTGTGCCATAGTGAAGTTGAAGAACCGCATAGACACCCATCGCGCCACGATAACTGAGGATTTCCAAGCGATGAAAGCCATAGTGCTGGCCAAGCGCAGGGAGGAATTCCTCACAAAATGGATAAAGGACAAGATAAAGACGACATACGTGCGCATCAACGACCGTTACAAGAATTGTGATTTCCAATACGAAGGTTGGGTGAAATGACGATGGGGCATAACGTGAAAAGATTTTTCGGCGGGCATAGGATTATCATATTGGCAATCCTATGCCTTTTTGGGCTTAGCCTCGTGCAGTCGAGGCAGGCGCCGAAGAAGAAGCAGAGGCCGAAGACGCAGGAGCGCGTATATTTAATCCATGCCGACAGGCTGCGGTATGACATGTTCGGCCGCACGCCCGACGCACAGGTGCTCAACGGCAACGTGGCCTTCCGGCACAAGGGGGCTAAACTCTATTGTGACAGCGCTTATTTCTACCAAGAGAGCAATTCGTTCCGCGCTTTCGGCCATGTCAGGATGTATCAGGGCGACACTCTTTCGCTGTTCAGCGACTATGCGTATTACGACGGCAACGACCAAATGGCCGAGGCGCGCCACAATGTCGTGCTTACCCACCGCCAGACGAAGCTGTATACTGACAGCCTGAATTATGACAGGCTGTACGGCATAGGCTATTTTTTCGAGGGCGGCAAGATGGTTGACGGGCAGAACGTGCTCGTGTCTGACTGGGGAGAGTATGACACGGAGACCCGTGAGGCGGTGTTCAACTATAACGTGAACCTGAAAAACCCGAAGTTCGTGCTCGCCACGGACACCCTGCATTACTTTACCGAGACTTCACTGGCCCACATCGTAGGCCCGTCGAAGATAACATCTGGCGCAAGCGTAATCCACACTTCGCAGGGATATTACGACACCGACAAGGATTTCGCACGGCTATACGGCCGCTCCACGCTCGAGAACAACGGCAAGACACTGACCGCTGACAGCCTGTTCAACGATGACAAGAAGGCTGTAAGCGAGGGTTTCGGCAATGTGGTGTACAACGACACGGTCAACAAGAACCAGATGACGAGCAACTATTTTTGGTACAACGACAGTACCGGTTATGCTTTCGCCACCGACAGCGCCGTGCTCAAGGACTACTCGCAGGGCGACACGTTGTTTGTACATTCTGATTCGATGAAGGTGTACACCTTCAATATAAACACTGATTCGGCGTACCGCAAGGCGCATTGCTTCAACCATGTGCGCGCCTACCGTACCGACGTGCAGGCCGTGTGCGACTCGCTGGTGTACAACACGAAGGACTCGTGTCTTACTATGTACAAAGACCCTATTACATGGAACGCCAACCGCCAGTTGCTGGGCGAGGTTATAGAGGTGTACATGAAAGACTCGACCATTGACCGTGCCCACGTAATAAACCAAGCCCTTTCGGTGGAGATGCTGCCCGACAGCACTAAGTTCAACCAGATAGCGTCGCGCGAGATGTTCGGTTTCTTTGACAAGGGGGCTATTTACAAGACCGAGGCCGTGGGCAACGTGCAGTGCGTGTATTACTTTCAGGACGATGAGGACAGCTCGTATATAAGCATGACTTACCTTGAGACCGATACCATGCGCATGTTCATGGAGAACCGCCAGTTGAAGTCTATCTGGACGTGCAAGCAGAACAGCGTGATGTATCCGATAACCCAGATACCGCCGTCGAGGAAGGAGCTGCCATCGTTCGCGTGGTTCGATTACGTCCGTCCGCGTGACAAGTATGACATATTCAACTGGCGCGGCAAAGCCCGGGGCACCGAGCTGAAGAACATACAGCGTCGCTCTGCTCCGTTGCAGTTCATAGGCGAGGGCGGTGTTGTCACTGACAAACAGACTTCTACGCCACCCGCCACGCCGGAGCCTCCGGAGGAAGGAGCCGCGGTGGCCGCTCCGCCTGAGGCAGAAAAGGCAGTGGAGAGATAAAGGAAGGAGGCTGTATGGGGTTGTTCAGACAACGGCGTCCGCATGGATTCCACCATGATTATGTGTACGTTAATGAGCGCAAGGACCGGTTGAAGGCTGTGGAAAACAAGGCAAAGGCCGACCTCGGCAGGGGTGAAGGCCGCGCCGTGGATGCCGACAGGATACGGGGTATGTTCACCGGGGCCACAAAGCACACCCGGCGGAGGCTTGAACGCAAGCGGACGGGAGGCTTCGTGTGGAGCTACGGTGTCATAGTTGTGTTGCTGGTGATACTCGTCGCAATATGGAAACTGCTGCTTTCTTTGTGAAAAATATAACTTTTTGGTAATCAATATGTTACATGCTGCCTTGCAAAAGACCGTCTTTTGCCTTCTAAAAGGCCGTCTTTTACAGTGCGAAAGACCGTGTTTTGCGGCGTAAAAGGCCATGTATTGCAACGCAGGGCGGCGCAGGCGCTATTTTTGCCTGTCGTAGCCGTGACAGGAAAACATTATAAGACAATGAGTGACATTATACAATTACTGCCTGACTCGGTGGCCAACCAGATAGCCGCAGGCGAGGTGATACAGCGTCCGGCGTCGGTTGTGAAAGAGCTTGTGGAGAACTCCGTAGACGCCGGGGCGAAGACTGTCAACGTGCTGGTGACCGATGCCGGCCGCACGTCGATACAGGTTATTGACGACGGCAAGGGCATGTCGGAGACCGACGCGCGCATGTCGTTCGAGCGTCATGCCACGTCAAAGATACGTAAGGCTGACGACCTGTTCGCCCTTCATACCATGGGCTTCCGCGGCGAAGCCCTCGCCTCGATAGCCGCAGTGGCGCAGGTGGAGCTGCGCACGCGCACCGAGGCCGACGAGATAGGCACCCACCTGTCGGTCGCAGGGTCGAAGGTGACGGGGCAGGAGCCAGTGTCGTGTCCCGTGGGCAGCAACTTCTCGGTGGAAAACCTGTTTTACAACGTACCTGCGCGGCGCAAGTTCCTGAAGTCGAACACCACCGAATTGAACAATATCCTGGCCGCCTTCGAGCGTATCGCGCTTGTTTATCCGCAGATAAATTTCACTTTTCACAATAACGGCACTGAGACTTTCAATCTCAGGAGCGGCAGTCTGCGCCAGCGCATTGTCGACATCTTCGGCAAGCGTCTCAACCAAGACTTGCTGCCCGTGGGCGTAGAAACGACCGTGGCTAGCATCAAGGGCTTTGTAGGGAAGCCAGAGGCGGCACGCAAGAAAGGTGCCCATCAGTATTTCTTCGTAAACGGGCGCTACATGAAGCATCCGTATTTCCACAAGGCCGTGATGACCGCCTACGAGCGGCTTGTGCCCCAAGGCGAGCAAGTGCCATACTTTATCTACTTCGACGTGAAGCCTGAAGATATAGATGTGAACATCCACCCGACCAAGACCGAGATAAAATTCGAGAACGAGCAGACCGTATGGCAGATTCTGCTCGCGGCCGTGAAAGACTCTGTCGGGCGGTTCAATGACGTACCGTCGATTGATTTCGACACCGAGGGCAAGCCCGACATTCCAGTCTATAATCCCTTGCAGGGATTTTCACACGTCCCGAAAGTTGACGTCAATCCGTCGTATAATCCGTTCAGGACATCGTCGTCAGCTTACAGGCCGGGCGGCAAGACGCAGGTGGACAGTTCGTGGGAAAAACTGTACGAGGGTCTCGGCGCAGGCGCGGGCGGCACCATGACAGATACGCCGGAACCGTCGCCAGACATGTTCGGCACGGCAGAATGTACTGGCGCAAACGACGGACTGGCAGAGGAAAAGTCGCCCTCGCATTACCAATATAAGGGACGTTACATAATGACCGCCGTAAAGTCCGGGCTGATGATAATCGACCAGCACCGCGCGCACATGCGTATTTTATATGAAAAATATCTCGAACGGGCCGGCGGCCGCGGCCTTGGCTCGCAGCAGGTGCTGTTCCCTGAGATGGTACAGTTTACCCCGTCTGAGACTGTCACCCTGCAAGCCATGCTGACAGACCTTGCCTCCCTAGGTTTCGAGCTTACTCCGCTTGGCGGCGGCAGTTACTCTGTCAACGGCGTGCCGGCGGGCATCGACGGTGTGGATTTCGTAAAATTGCTAAAGGAAATGGTGGCCGACGCTTCGCAGGATGTAGCTTTGCAGGCCGACGGTATCGGCCGGCGGTTGGCCCTGAGGCTGGCGCGCAGCGCGGCGTTGCCTTACGGCCAAGTGCTCGGCAATGATGAAATGGAGAATATCGTAAACACACTGTTTACATGTTCGAATGTCAACTATACTCCCGACGGCAAACCCGTGATAGCGGTGTTGAAACAACATGACATAGAGAAGCTGTTTGGCTGAAATATCCTTGTTTGTAGTGAATTGTTCGGATAAATTGAAATAAATTATAAAAAAAGTTGACAAAAAACATCTTTTGTTGAAAAATTATTATTATCTTTGCGGTGAAAGCCCTCATAGAGTGAGTGCTAAGGAAAAATGTTTTATTGATTGTTTAATATTAAGAGTTATGAAAAGATTATTCATCGCATTGTTTTTTGCGTGTGTCTCTGTAGCCGGAATGGCGCAGAATCAAGACACCACAGAGAAGTACAGCGTAGCCACTAACTCGTTCTGGAGCAATTGGTTCATTCAGGGCGGTGTCACATGGGAGGCTTGGTACGGCAATTATGAAGACGGAATGGGCTTCTCAAAGAGTCCGTTCAAGAAGTTCCGCTCTAACCCTGGAGCTGCGATCGCTATTGGTAAATGGTTTACTCCGGGCCTCGGACTCCGTACAAGGCTGCAAGGAATATGGGGTAAGTCTGTATGGAACGACCAGAACATCGACACTGAAAACAAGTACTGGATTTTGAGTGAGGATGTTTTGTTCAACTTGAGCAACCTCTTCTGCGGCTACAACGAGAACCGTGTATGGAACTTCATACCGTTTGTAGGAGCCGGTCTCGGCCGTTCTTGTACTTATAACAAGTACGCAATCGGTCTCAGCGTAGGTATCTTGAACCAATTCTGGCTGAACAAGCGTTTCGCCATCAACTTCGAAGTGGGATGGAACCGCTACGAAGCAGATCTCTGCGGTATGCCAGCCGACGCCGGATACGGCATCATGGGACATCCTAACCACGTATATGCCGAAGTAGGTGTAACCTACAACCTCGGCAAGAAGACTTGGAACAAGGTGCCTGATGTTGATGCTATCAAGGCTCTGTCGCAGTCGCAAATCGACGCCCTCAACGCCCAGCTGGCTGACGAGAAGGCTGAGAACGCCCGCCTGAAGAACGAGCTTGCCAACAAGAAGGTAGAGCCTACGGTTAAGGTTGAGAAGGAATACATCACTAATCCGGTATCTGTATTCTTCAACATTGACAAGGCTAAGATTGCTTCAAGGAAAGACCTTGTCAACGTAAAGAACCTTGCCGACTACTCAAAGGACAAGAACGCAACACTCATTGTAACAGGTTATGCCGACAGCGCTACGGGTCCCGCCGACTACAACCGCGACCTTTCGCAGCGCCGTGCCGAGACCGTTGCAGACGAACTGGTTAAGATGGGCGTTAAGAGAGAGAACATAAAGATTGAGGCCAAGGGTGGTGTTGACACTCTCGTTCCTCCTTCTTACAACCGCCGCGCTACCGTCGAGATAGCCAAGTAAAGGTTGTTTGACTAACTGAAGATTAAGATGCTCCGTTGTTGACGGGGCATCTTTTTTTATGTTTTTTACTAAAAAACAGGCTAAAAGTTTGGCGGTTTGGCATAAAAAGCATACCTTTGCAACCGCTTACGACAAGTAAGGGCGCTTAGCTCAGCTGGTTTAGAGCATC
>CAJMAO010000050.1 GCA_905211345.1 uncultured Prevotella sp. | reverse complement strand
CGTAGCCGTTACGCCTATGCCTGACGCGCAGCAGCTGGCCCAGATAGCCGTATGCACCGCCCAGACGGCCAAGTCGGTTGCCGGCTTTGCCGACCCGCGCGTCGCAATGCTCAGCTTCTCGACCAAAGGCAGTGCCTCTCACGAGGTTGTAGACAAGGTTGTTGAGGCTACCCGGCTGGCCAAGGAGCTTGACCCAACGCTGAAAGTTGACGGCGAACTGCAGGCCGATGCAGCCCTAGTGCCCTCAGTAGGGGCGAAGAAGGCTCCCGGAAGCGAGATAGCAGGCAAGGCCAACGTGCTGGTGTTCCCATGCCTCGAAGTTGGCAACATCGGTTATAAACTCGTTCAGCGCCTCGGCGACGCCGTAGCCCTCGGTCCTATCCTGCAGGGTATCGCCCGCCCGGTTAACGACCTCAGCCGCGGCTGTTCTGTCGACGATATATATAAAATGATAGCAATCACCGCCTGCCAGGCGATGGACGCGAAGAAATAATAGCAATAATATAAGCCCCTCCCCAGCCCTCCCGAGGGGAGGGAGCTTGATATGCTCACGCCGGTTTTCATGACAAACGCTGGCAAAGGCGTATGAGGCTAATTGGGCTAATTGAGCTTATATACAATCATTTGACAAAAAATATAAGAAAAACAATGAAAATACTTGTCTTAAATTGCGGCAGCTCGTCTATCAAATACGCACTTTACAACATGGACGACAAGTCTGTCATGACATCCGGCGGCGCCGAGCGCGTGGGCCTCGACGGAGCTTTCGTGAAAGTGAAGATGCCCGACGGCACGAAGAAAAAAGTGATGCACGACATTCCCGAGCACACCGAGGGCGTGAAGTTCATATTCTCCCTGCTTACCGACCCTGAGATTGGAGTGATCAAGAGCCTTGACGAAATAGGCGCGGTAGGCCACCGCATGGTGCACGGAGGCGAGAAGTTCAACAAGAGCGTGGTGCTCAACGACGAGGTGTTGGAAGTGTTCAAGTCGGTAAGCGACCTCGCTCCGTTGCACAACCCGGCCAACCTGAAGGGCGTTCAGGCCGTCAGCGAGCTGATGCCCGGCCTCCCGCAAGTGGGCGTATTCGATACGGCGTTCCATCAGACGATGCCCGCCCACTCGTACCTGTATGCCATTCCCTACGAGCTTTACGAGAAGTATGGTGTGCGCCGCTATGGTTTCCATGGCACGAGCCACCGCTACGTGTCGCAGAGAGTGTGCGAATACCTCGGCGTAAACTACAATGAGAAGAAGATAATAACCTGCCATATAGGCAACGGAGGCAGCGTTGCGGCCGTTGAGAACGGGCGTTGCGTGGACACGTCGATGGGCCTCACCCCGCTCGAGGGCCTCATGATGGGCACCCGCAGCGGCGACATCGACGGCGGCGCGATAACCTTCCTCGAGAAGAAGCTCGGCCTCGATGCCGACGGTATGTCAAACTTGCTTAACAAAAAGAGCGGTGTGCTCGGCGTGACTGGCATCTCGTCAGACATGCGCGAGATTGACGATGCCGTGGCAAACGGCAACGAACGCGCCAAACTTGCGCTCGACATGTACAACTACCGCATAAAGAAATACGTGGGAGCTTACACCGCCGCCATGGGCGGATGCGACATTATCGTGTTTACCGCGGGCGTAGGCGAGAACCAATACCAGATGCGCGAGGAAGTATGCAGCGGCATGGAGTACATGGGAGTGAAGCTCGACGTTGAGAAAAACAAGACCGTGCGCGGCGAGGAAGCTGTCATTTCCACCCCCGACTCGAAAGTAACCGTATGCGTAATACCTACCGACGAGGAGCTGATGATAGCCACTGACACTATGAACTTGCTGCAGAAGTAAGCAAGATATGTATTCAGGCGTTCCCTGTGCGGCGTTTGCCGGGGGAGCGCCTTTTTCTTTTTCTACTTGCATTTAACAAATCTACTATGGGCAAAAAGATAGTTACTTTCGGCGAGATGCTGATGAGGCTTACCACGCCGGGCAACCTCCGCCTGCAGCAGTCGCGCCATTTCGACGTGAATTTCGGTGGCAGCGAGGGCAACGTGGCAATCTCGATAGCGTCTTACGGGGGTGAAGTGTCGCTGGTTACGGCGCTTCCCGACAATCCCTTAGGGCACGTATGCCTGATGAAACTGCGCGAGCACAGCGTGGGAACGGACGAAATAAAGATGATGAAAGGCGAACGCCTTGGCACTTACATCGTAGAGAAAGCGGCCGACATGCGTGCCGCCTCGGTGATATATGACCGCAAAGACTCCGCTTTCGCGCGGTTGAAGCCGGGCATGATTGACTGGAACAAGGCGTTCAACGGTGCCGGAATATTCCATTGGTCGGGCATTGACGCCGCCCTGACGCAGGGACTTACCGACGTATGTCACGAGGCTATAGACGCGGCCGACCACATTGGGCTGGAGATTTCGTGCGACATCAACTACCGCAAGAACCTTTGGCAATACGGCAAGAGCGCCGAGGAGGTGCTCCTTCCGCTGATGCGTAAAAGCGACATCGTGTTCGGTAGCGGCGGCGAATACGAGAAGGCGCTGGGCTTGGTGGCTCCTGCGTTCAACGCCGCGGGCTCAAGCGAGGTAATCGACAAGCACGCCTTCGAGGACTATTGCTCGCGTGTCAACGAGAAACTGCCCCGCTGCAAGCATCTGTTTATCGCCCTGCGCAACGTCATAACGTCGGAGCATCACGTCATGGCCGGCGTGCTATGGTCGGGCGGAAAACTGTATACCACCCGTATATACGAGGTGAACAACGTTATCGACAGCATGGGTGTGGGCGACGCTTTCGTAGGAGCGATGCTCTATGCGTACCAGAATTACGCCGACGACCAAGCCAAGCTGGATTTCGCTACGGCCGGTTCGGTGCTGAAAAACACAATCGTCGGCGATTACAACATGGTGACCGTAGGCGAGGTTGAAGCCGTGATACGCGGCGGCAGCGCTGAGATGAAAAGATGATTTTAAAGGTGGGAAGGTGAGAAAGTGAGAAGGTGAGAAAACAAGTATGCTTGAATTGCTTGTATTTTCTCACCTTCTCACTTTCTCACCTTTATCTCACAGTCTGCTTTCCCCCTCGACGTATTCCTCGAGGAACAGGTGCTCGCCGTCATACACAACGTAGGTGAACTGCCATATCCAGTCGCCGATGATCATCATCCTCGTCTTGCGCGACAGCATCAGGTCAAGTTCTATGTGGCGGTGGCCGTAGATGAAGTAGTCGATGTCAGGGTGGGTCTTCATGTACTCCTTGGTATATAGCACGAGGGCCTCCTTGTTCTCGCCTTGGTACGGGGGTTCCTTGCCGTCGACGCGTTTCAGGCGGCTGTGCTTGGCCCACGTCAGCCCGAACCACACGCCCCAGCGCGGGTGCAGGGCGCTGAACAGCCGCTGGCATGTGCGGTTGTGGAACATGCGTCGTATGAAGTTGAACTTCGGGTCGTGGTCGCCCAGCCCGTCGCCGTGGGCAAGATAGAATATCTTACCGTATATCTCGGTTGTTATAGGCTTGGTGTGGAGTGTCACGCCGCACTCTTTTTCAAGGTAGTCATACGCCCAAATGTCGTGGTTTCCGGTAAAGAAGTGCACCTCGACCCCCATGTCCGTCAGTTCCGACAGCTTGCCTAGAAAGCGTGTATAACCCTTCGGCACTACGTATTTGTATTCGTACCAGAAGTCGAACATATCCCCTAAGAGATATACCGCGGCGGCTTTCGTCTTTATGTCGTCGAGAAAGCGCACCAGCCTGCGTTCCTGCGTGCGTGCGTGGTCGATAGCCCATGATCCTAGGTGGGCGTCGGACAGTATGTAGATGTTCTTGCGCATAGGCGATAGCTAAGTATTAAATACCCACTCCCGCCCTCCCGAAGGGAAGGAGTTTGAATACCTGTTTTTATTGGTATTTGTATGTAACTATATGTATTTTATAGTTTGAATGCTTTTTGTTAATATTTTTCTTCTCGCCGACAAAGCATACCAAGCGCCCTCCCTCTGGGATGGTTGGGGTGGGTATTCACTCCAGTCCCAGTTCCAGCCGGGCTTCCTCGCTGAGCATACTTTGGTCCCACGCAGGCTCGAACACGAGGTTGACCGTGGCCGATTTCACCCCGTCGAGAGCGTCCACCTTCTGTCTTACGTCCTCGAGTATGAAGTCTGCCGCCGGGCATGTGGGCGCGGTGAACGTCATGTCTATGTCCACCATGGCGTCGTCCTTCACGTCAATCTTGTAGATAAGCCCTAGGTCGTATATGTTCACGGGTATCTCGGGGTCGTACACTGTTTTCAGCACGTCGACGATTTTCTCCTCTATCCGGGTCTTTTCTTCCTGAGTCATTGTATATTTGATGTTTGCTTTCCACAAAGATAATGAAAAACCGGTGTGTGGCAAAATTTATTCCGTGTTTTTTGTAAAAGCTGTTTCCGCCGTGTTTCCACCCGTTTTTCATGCTGGTTTTCACCTTTGTTGTAAATGCCTGATTGTCAGTGTGTTTGCAATATGCCGTCTTTTGGCTTGCAAAAGACGGCATATTGCACGCCAAAAGGTGGCCTTTCGCACGCCAAAAGACGGCATATCGGAAAGTAATAAGTGACAAGCGGAAAAGTGACGGGTAAACAGGCAGACGGGCGACAAGGCTAATACCCTTGCCTGCTTGCCAACTTGTAACTTGTCTTTAAAAAAATAAGATTATGGAAAAAACATGGAGATGGTTTGGCAAGAACGACAAGATAACTCTTGCCATGCTGAAGCAAATCGGCGTTGAGGGCATAGTGACCGCCCTGCACGACGTTCCGAACGGAGAGGTTTGGCCGCGCGAGAAAATACGCGACCTGCGCGAGTACATTGAAAGTTACGGTATGCGCTGGTCAGTAGTTGAGAGCCTGCCCGTCAGCGAGAGCATCAAGTACGCAGGCCCTGACCGCGACCGGCTGATAGAGAACTACAAGGAGAGCCTGAAAAACCTCGGCCTTGAGGGCGTGCACACAATCTGCTACAACTTCATGCCCGTGCTCGACTGGGCGCGCACGGACCTTGCCCACCCGAATCCCGACGGCACGAGCAACCTGTATTTCAGCCACGCGCAGTTCGCATATTTCGACTGCTGCATCCTGAAACGTGACGGGGCGGAGAAAGATTACAGCCCCGAGGTGATGGCGGAAGTGGAGAAGCTGAAGCTGACGATGGCTCCGGCGGACAACCACAAGCTGGTGGAGAACATCATAGTGAAGACGCAAGGTTTCGTCAACGGCAACATAACCGAGGATGACGAGCACCCCGTCGAGCTGTTCCGCCGGCTGCTCGACATGTACAAAGGCATCACCAAGGAGCGGCTGCGTGAGAACATGCGTTACTTCCTCGCCGCCATCATGCCCGTGTGCAACAAGTACGGCATGTACATGTGCGTGCATCCCGACGACCCGCCGTTCCCCATCCTCGGCCTGCCGCGCATCGTGACGTGCGACGAGGACATAGAATGGTTCCTCAAGGCGGTTGACGACCCGCACAACGGACTTACCTTCTGCGCCGGCTCCCTGTCGGCCGGTGCGCACAACAACGTGCCTGAAATGGCGAAGAAATACGCCGACCGCACATGGTTCGTACACATGCGCTCATGCAAGGTGTTCCCCAACGGCGACTTCACCGAGGCTTCCCACCTTGGCGGACGCGCCGACCTGATAGATCTGGCGCGCACGTTTGAGAAGGCAAACCCGAAGCTGCCGATGCGCGTCGACCACGGACCCAACATGCTTGGCGACGAAGACCGCGGCTACAACGCCGGCTACACGTTCCTCGGGCGCATGTTCGCCATGGGGCAGGTGCAGGGCATACTCGCCACTGTCGACCGCGAACTGGGGATAAGTCGAGTATGAAGGACGAAGAATTAGTAATCAAGAAAAATGCCATTTCACATACATAAGGCTTATCGGGCTTATCAGGCTAGTTTGCCTTATTTAAAATATAAAATCCAATGAACAGCTTATTCAACATCAATGATTACGTCGTTGTAATCACCGGCGGCACGGGCGTGCTCGGCCGCACGATAGCAAAATACCTCGCCCTGAACGGCGCGCGGGTGATCATCCTCGGCAGGAAAGAGGGCGTAGGCAGGGAGATTGTCGACGACATTACCGTTAACGGCGGCATTGCCGAGTTTATGAAGACCGACGTAATGAGCCAAGAATCCGTACAGAAGAACTGCGACGGCATCGTCGCGAAGTACGGGCGGGTGGACACCCTGCTCAACGCCGCCGGCGGGAACATGCCCGGCGCCGTAATATCCCCCGAGGGCAACATCTTCGACTTGAAGGTGGAGGAATTCCAGAAGGTGCTCGACCTCAACCTTACTGGCACCGTGATACCAACCCGGATATTCCTAAAGCCCATGGTGGAACAGGGCAAAGGCTCTATAATCAACTTCTCGTCGATGGCGGCTTTCCGCCCGATAACCCGCGTCTGCGGATATGCCGCGGCCAAGGCGGGCATCAGCAACTTCACTGCTTTCATGGCGACGGAGTGCGCCAAGAAGTTCGGCGAGGGCATCCGCGTCAACGCCATAGCCCCCGGTTTCTTCATTACGGAGCAGAACCGCACGCTGCTGACCAATCCCGACGGCACATACACCCGGCGCGGCAACGACGTGATACACCAGACTCCGTTCGGACGCATGGGCGACCCCGAGGAGCTTTGCGGCACGATACATTACCTGATGAGCGACGCCGCCAAGTTCGTCACCGGCACGGTTGCCGTTGTCGACGGAGGATTTAACGTCTTTGCTATGTAATATGCAACGTGTAAAAAGTAATCAAATATTACATACATAATGCTTACACATTAGCACTCAAGTGGAAAAGCGCAAACCTTTACGTGTTTTTCCCATAAGAAAAGTGAACAATGTATTAAATAAAACAGTAATTTTGCACCATAAACAAGGAAAAACAAATTTAATAAACAAATCATGAAAAGATTGCAAGCTTTAAACAAAAGGACTGCGCCTAAAAGCGTAATGCCCGAGAAAGTGATTCAGTTTGGAGAAGGTAACTTCCTTCGTGCGTTCGTAGATTGGATTATCTACAACATGAACCAAAAGACCGACTTCAACGGTTCTGTTGTTATCGTACAGCCACTTGCCAACGGAATGATTGACTGGCTCAACGGACAAGACTGTCTATATCACGTCAACCTGCAAGGGCTTGAAGAAGGAAAACCCGTCAACAGCCTTACACGTATCGATGTAGTAAGCCGCGCCTTGAACCCATACTCTCAGAATCAAGCGTTCATGGCACTCGCCGATCAGCCGGAGATACGTTTCGTAATATCAAATACGACGGAAGCAGGCATTGCCTTCGACCCGACCTGCAAGCTCGACGATGCTCCCGCTAGCTCATATCCGGGCAAGCTTGTTCAGTTGCTTTACCGTCGTTATCAGACATTCAACGGCGACCCGACAAAAGGACTCATAATCTTCCCTTGCGAGCTTATCTTCTTAAACGGACACGTTCTCAAGGATTGTATCTACAAATATATTGAACTGTGGAACCTCGGCGACGACTTCAAGAAATGGTTTACAGACTGCTGCGGCGTTTACGCTACATTGGTTGACCGTATCGTACCGGGATTTCCGCGTAAAGAAATTAAAGACATACAGCAGAAGATTTGCTATGAGGACAACCTCGTAGTACAGGCCGAAATATTCCACCTTTGGGTTATCGAAGCCCCGAAAGAGATCGCCGAAGAATTCCCAGCAGACAAAGCCGGACTACATGTTCTTTTCGTTCCATCAGAAGAACCATACCACGAGCGCAAGGTTACATTGCTCAACGGTCCTCATACCGTACTCAGCCCAGTGGCTTTCCTCAGTGGCATAAATATCGTTCGTGACGCATGTAAAGACCCTGTTATCGGCAAATACATACACAAAGTACAGTTTGAAGAGCTTATGGAAACACTCAACTTGCCGAAAGAAGAGTTGCAGAAGTTTGCCAGCGACGTGCTTGAGCGCTTTATGAACCCGTTTGTAGACCACCAAGTAACAAGCATTATGCTTAATTCATTCCCGAAATACCAAACCCGCGACTTGCCCGGCGTAAAGACATATCTTGAGCGTAAGGGTGAACTTCCGCAAGGACTTGTATTCGGACTTGCAGCCATCATAACTTACTACAAAGGCGGCAAACGTGCTGACGGAACAGACATCGTGCCCAACGACTCACAGGAAATAATGGACTTGCTGAAAGAATTGTGGGCTACAGGCGACACACAGAAAGTTACCGACGGCGTACTTGGAGCAACAGAGATATGGGGTGAAGACCTTAACAATATCAAGGGGCTCAACGCTCTTGTTAAGAAAGACCTCGACCTTATACAGGAAAAAGGTATGCTTGAGGCTGTAAAAACGATCCTCTAATATCTTTTAGACAACAAAATTACACTTACAAGCAGACAAGGAGTGAACCCTTGTCTGCTTGTTTACTATTAACCCTTTAGATCGCATCCATTTATGGAAAATATAGAGACTATTCTAAGGACTTATGCTGAGCGGTACGAGACAAAAGATTTCCTGCCATCCGACCCCAGTTGGTTCATGCATCAAGTGGAAGGCGGCGTGAATAAAGAAACAACAGCATTCGTTGCTTCATGCTTAAGTTATGGAAACCGTAAACAGTTCATGCCGAAAATACAATCCATTATCGACTTCGCAAAGGGTGATGTGTACAACTGGGTGGGTCGAGGCTTATTCAAAGATGATGTTCCCGATGACGATGAATGCTTTTATCGTCTTTACACTAGACATACTATGCACACTTTGTTTACCGCGTTACAACAAATGATAGAAGCCAATGGCAGTATCGGACGTTATGTAATGGAGAACGCTCACGATGGGTTCACTGCTGTGAAATCAATCACTGATTATTTTGCAAGCAAAGGAATAGAAACCATAATACCGAAAAACACAACTTCTGCCTGTAAGCGTGTGTGTATGTTCTTACGTTGGATGGCGCGCGATGGTTCACCTGTAGACCTTGGATTATGGAGTAATTTCATTGACAAACGGACATTGATTGTTCCAATGGATACTCATGTATTGCAGGAAGCCAACCGACTAGGGCTGATCAGTAGTAAGACCGCATCAATGGCATCAGCACGCAAACTGACATCAAGACTTGCAGAAATATTTCCTGACGACCCGCTTAAAGGTGATTTTGCCTTGTTCGGATATGGTGTAAACCAATAAAAATAATTATGCAGGTGTCTTAACAGTGTTATTGTTGTACCCCTATTATTCAAATAGATAGAATCATAAAGCCGCGGGCGTGGTATTGTCTTGTTTGGCAATATCACGCCCGCGGCTTTGTGATTGTCATCATTTATCAATAGGCTTCTTGCTCATTAGGGAACGAACAGTCTTTTACATCTGTAACGTATTGTCCTATGGCATCAGTCATAACAGTGTTAAGGTCGGCATAACGGCGCAAAAAGCGAGGATTGAAACCTTTTGTCATGCCAAGCATGTCAGCAACAACAAGTATTTGCCCGTCGGTTCCGGCACCTGCGCCAATACCTATTGTTGGCACGTGAATTGCTTTCGACACTTCCGTTGCCAGCGTAGCAGGCACTTTTTCAAGCACTACGCTGAAACATCCTGTCTCAGCCAGCAGGCGGGCATCGTTCAATAATTTCTCGGCCTCGGCTTCCTCTTTTGCGCGCACCGCATAAGTTCCGAATTTGTTTATACTCTGCGGGGTGAGACCTAAATGTCCCATTACTGGAATACCTGCATCAAGAATTCCTTTCACGGTGTCAATAATCTCAACACCACCCTCTAGCTTCAGGGCATCGCAACCACTTTCCTTCATGATCTTGACGGCGTTTTTCACACCTTCCTTGCGGTCTACCTGATAACTTCCAAATGGCATATCACATACAACAAGAGCGCGTTTAACGCCATTGACAACAGATTTTGCATGATAAACCATTTGCTCTACTGTCATTGGCAACGTTGTTCCATTACCAACCATTACATTCGATGCTGAGTCGCCAACAAGAATACCATCGACCCCAGCACCGTCAACAATCGATGCCGTAGTAAAATCATAAGACGTAAGCATGGAAATTTTCTCCCCGCGCTGTTTCATTTCAATAAAACGGTGAGTTGTCACCTTACGTGTGTCACTAACTAAATATCCAGTCATTTTTACCTTAAACTTATTATTTATAAATATGAGCTAAGTATCTAATCATCAGGGATTAAAAAATACAAATTCATTACAAATAATCTCAAAAGATATTTTCTTAATCCTTATTTTTTAATTCCAAACTTCCTAAAATCTTTTACAACTATGTCGCAAAATGGGTTTATAGTTTCCACAGGATTTGTCGTAGCAAGACCCACAACGGTCATGCCAGCCGCCCTTCCCGCCTTCAAGCCGTTGAAGCTGTCTTCAAAGACAAAACACTCATCAGGTCTAACGCAGAACCTTGCAGCCGCTTTCAGGTAACAATCAGGATCAGGCTTACTGCGGTCAAAATCTTCCGCCGTAAGTATAGCATCAAACATTTCCTTAAACTCAGGGCGTGAAGAATATACCGCCTCCATTTTTGCAAGATTCGAGCTCGTCACGACAGCCGTCTTTATGCCAGCCCTACGCAAACCAAACACAAAATCAACTAGTCCGTCAATATAACTATAATCCATTTTCCGCTCATATTCTTCAAGCCTTGCAACTATTTTCGGTTGTTCTCCCTGCAAATCCGCAAAATACTTGTCGAATATTTGCACCAAAGTTTGTCCTTTGATTTGATACTCTAGTCCTGGTTTGTCAGGATGATAAAGTCTGCATTGACTTCCCCAAAACAGCGTGTACTGTCCTTCTGTATCAAACACAACGCCGTCCAAGTCAAACAATGCCGCACGTGTTTTTTTACCGTCAATTATTATCATAAACATTTCATACGCAAGTAGCAAGTTTATTTTCAACTCGCAACTGCCGCCTGATTATTTTACGCTGCAAAATTAACCATTTTTCAAATAATGGCATAATATAATCCTGATTTTCCTACATCACTGTAGCGAATTGGATAGGAAACATAATAATGATAGACTATATGTTTTACTAACGACGGTTCATCCGCAGTTTAGGTGTATTGGCATTCGTGGTAATAGGGCCTCAAAGAGGTCCAACTATGCTTAACCGCA
>CAJMAO010000049.1 GCA_905211345.1 uncultured Prevotella sp. | reverse complement strand
CTCACGGCCTCGACATTACTCGTCATGGCGTTCATGCCGAGCTGCCTGTAACGCTCAAGCGTCGCGTCGTGGGGAGCCGTCACGGTAACGTCTTGCGCCGCGCAGAGTCCGTAGCGCACAAATCCTTCCGCCATAGAGCCGCCCATTGCGCCGGCCCCTATCACTGATATTTTCATATTACGGATGTTTATGATATTTTCTTAAACGCTTTTTCAAGCCTTAAAATGAAATCGTCGGCCATAGCCTTGGTGAACGTCAGCGGCGGCAGCAGGCGCAGAATGTTGGTTGAGGCGCACCCCGTGAAGCAGTGCTGGCCGTATACAAGCTCATGGCGTAGGGCTTTATGCGGCATGTCGAGGTCGATGCCTATCATCAGTCCGCGGCCGCGCACGTCGGTTATGCGCTTCTCCTTAGCTTTCAGTTCCAGCAGTTTCGCGGTAAGGTAGTCGCCCGTCTCTCGCGCGTTGTCTACCAAATGCTCCGCTTCCATCACGTCGAGCACGGCCAAAGCGGCGGCGCAGCCCAAGTGGTTGCCGCCGAACGTGGTGCCCAGTTGCCCGTATTCGGGCTTGAAGTCGGACGAAATCAGCACTGCGCCCATGGGGAAACCGTTGGCAATACCTTTCGCCACGGTTATCAGGTCTGGACGTATGCCAAGCCACTGATGGGCGAAAAACTTGCCCGAACGGCCGTAGCCGCACTGTATTTCGTCACAAACGAGCGCCGCGCCATGCCGCTTGCAGGCCGCCTGAAGCCCTTGGACGAACTCCTTGTCGGCCAACTTTATGCCGCCGACACCTTGTATACATTCTATTATGCAGGCGCAAACGTCGCCCTTGGCAAGCTCCGCCTCCCACGCCGCAAGGTCGTTGAGAGGCAGGTAAGTAACGTGCCCGTTAGCGTTGACGGGCGCTATTATCTTCGCGTTGTCAGTAGCTTCGACGGCCAGCGAAGTGCGTCCGTGAAACGCCTTTACGGCCGACAGCACCCTAGTGCGCCCCGTCTTGAACGATGCCAGCTTCAAAGCGTTCTCGTTGGCCTCGGCCCCGCTGTTGATAAGAAACAGCTGGTAATCCTCGTACCCGCACGCCTTGCCCAGCCGTTCGGCCAGCCGCTGTTGCAGCGTATTCACCACGGAGTTGCTGTAAAAGCCGAGTTCGGCTGCCTGACTGGCTATCGCCTCAACATAGTGAGGATGGCAATGGCCTATGCTTATGACGGCATGGCCGCCGTAAAGGTCAAGATATTCCTGCCCCTTGTCGTCCCATACGGAGCAGTCTTTGCCCTTGACGATGTTAATGTCGAATAAGGGATAAACGTCAAATAACTTCATGTTTTTGAGTTAAAAGTGAAAAACGAAAAGTGAAAAATCCATGTGCTTTACAAGCATATACTCACTTTATCGCGTCACAGGGTTATTTATTGTTTCGTTGTTTTGCCGTTTTGACTGATGCAACAAGAATTGCAAGCAGTTCCTTGCAATCGCAAATGATGCTCTCGGCTTCCTTTTCTGTTATATAACCGGTGTCCCTAAGTAAATTAAGCCAGTAAAAAGTTTCATTACACTCCTTTAATGCGATTGACAGTTTGTTGATAAAATCCGACCCACTTTGGGCAAACTCAGCTTCACGTACAAGCGCACCGACTGCCGTCCCAGAGCGCAACACTTGGTTGGTAAGCGCGTACTCCTTGGCAGAACATTTGATATATTTCACCATATTCACAATCCTTATGGAGAAGCTGTAGCTTTTGGTGTGCAACGGCGAGCCGTCACGGTTGTACGGATAACTGTCTTTCATCGCAAAACATTTGGATTTTTCACTTTTCACTTTTACCTTTTCACTTAGAAGGCCGACGGCTTAAGCCTTAGTCCTGCGGTCTCGTCTGTTCCGAACATGATGTTCATGTTCTGCACGGCTTGGCCTACCGCACCCTTCAAGAGGTTGTCGATACAGGACGTTATGAGCAGCTTGTCGCCGTATTTCTCGCAATGCACGAGACACTTGTTGGTGTTCACCGCCTGCTTCATGTCTATTGGTTTGTCAACGTAGTGGGTGAAAGGCTCGTCCTTGTAAAAGGCTTTGTAGCCTTCTACTATCTGCTCGATGCCGGCCGAAGTCTTGACAACCTCGGTGGCGAAGATGCCGCGCGCGAAGTTGCCTCGGTAGGGAATGAAATCTATCGAGCCTACGGGAGCGCCCTGAGTTTGCTCCAGACTTTGGCGTATCTCAGGCACATGCTGGTGGGTGAACGGCTTATATACGCTCATGTTGTCAGCCCGCCAGCTGAAATGGGTGGTCGCCCCGGGCTTCTGCCCCGCCCCGGTGCTGCCCGTTATGGCGTTTACTGATATGTCTTCGACCAACAAGCCCATCTTCGCCGCCGGCAAAAGACCGAGCTGTATGCACGTGGCGAAACAGCCGGGGTTGGCTACATGGCGCGCAGCCGATATTCGTTCACGGTTGATTTCGGGCAGTCCGTACACGAAGTCGTTGCCTTCGGCCTTGAGGCGGAAGTCCTGCGCAAGGTCGATTATGCGCACCGTGCCGGGCACATGGTGCTCGGCGAGGAACTGACGGCTTTTTCCATGGCCGAAACAGAAAAATAAAACGTCTACTTCATCCAGCGGCATTGCGTCGGTAAAACACAGCTCCGTGTCGCCGTAAAGCCCCTCGTGAACGTCGGCCACGAGGTTACCTGCGTTGCTCTCGCTGTTGGCAAATACGATTTCCGCCTGCGGATGGTTCAGCAAAAGGCGGATAAGCTCGCCGCCGGTGTAGCCTGCGGCACCAAGAATACCGGCCCTTATCAAGCCCCCCTCACTCCCCCCAAGGGGGGATGACGTAGCCGTTTGCGTAGTGTTATTATTGTGTTTTGTTGTCATTATGTTCTGCCGTTAATATTCTCTTTTATCTGTTTTATCACGGTTTCAGTAGCATTTATGACTTCTTCATTGGTAAACCTTATTACATTAAAGCCATAATTGTTGAGCCATTGCGTTCTTAGCATATCGTTTTCTTGCTGTTGCAAGGTTGCATGATACCCTCCATCAATCTCAACAACAAGTTTGCATTCCAGGCAAACAAAATCAACTATATACTCACCAATAATGTGTTGGCGCCTGAAACTAATGCCGAGTTGCTTTCCTTTCAGCAGTTGCCACATTATCGCTTCTGCCTGCGTAGGATGCGCCCTGTTGTATTTGGCGTTTTCTTTCAACAGCTCATACACCATGGGATTTGCCGTTTGATAAGAGAACGGCCTGTCTTTTTCAGCATTACTCATAAATACATATGACCGTATCATTTACCTGCAAGAGGATTTGTAAATCCCCCTTGGGGGATTATAGGGGGCTTCCATGTATTCCGTAATACACTCGGAGCGGCGTAGAGAGCACCTTGATGAAACCCTTGGCTTCTTCAGCGGTCCAGCCGTGCTGCATTTCGCCGTACTCGCCGAGCTTTGATTTCAGCAAGTCGTCAGGCGAATCTACGCCCACGCACTCAAATCCGAGAGGACGGAGCTTCAAGATTGCCGTGCCGTTCACGTTCCTTTGGCTGCTCGTGAGCATGGCCTCGATATCGGGCATGACCGGCTCGAGATACTGGCTTTCGTGCAGGAACATGCCGTACCAGTTGGCAACTTGGTCCTTCCAGTACTGCTGCCACTTGCTCAAAGTATATTTCTCAAGCATACGGTGAGCCTCGATGATGAGCTTGGGAGCCGCCGCCTCGAAGCCGACGCGGCCCTTAATACCGATAATGGTGTCGCCAACGTTGCAGTCGCGGCCTATGCCGTAGGCTGCGCCCAGCTCCTCTATCTTCTGTATCGCGGCCACTTTGTCATCGAACTTCTCGCCGTTTACGGCCGCGATCTCGCCCTTGCAGAACTCTATGCGCAGCTCGCTCTCGTCGTGGCGGGTGACGTGCTTGAGGTAAGCCTCTTCGGGCAGGCCCTGCGCCGAGTCGAGCAGCTCGCCGCCGCAGATGCTCGTTCCCCAGATGCCTACGTTGTAAGAGTACTTCAGCTTGGCGAAGTCGGCCGTGAAGCCGTGGGCGTTAAGATAGTCGACCTCTTCCTTGCGCGAGAGCGCCTTGTCGCGCGTCAGGGTGATGATTTCCACGCCCGGAGCCATTACGAGGAACGTCATGTCGAAGCGTATCTGGTCGTTGCCGGCGCCGGTGGAGCCGTGGGCTATGGCGTCGGCGCCTATCTGCTTGGCGTAGCGGGCTATGGCTATGGCCTGGAAGATGCGCTCCGACGACACGGATATGGGGTAGCAGTTGTTGCGCAGGACGTTGCCGAATATCATGTACTTGAGGCTTTTCTCGTAGTATTCGTGCGTTACGTCGAGCGTGACGTACTGCTTGGCGCCCAGCTTGTAGGCGTTCTCCTCGTTCTTCTTCAGCTGCTCGGCGCTGAAGCCGCCGGTGTTGGCGCACGCGGCGTAGACCTCGTAGCCCATGTCGTGCGACAGTTTCATTACGGTGTAGGATGTGTCAAGCCCTCCCGAGAAGGCTACCACCACTTTCTTCTTGTCTGGCATAATCGTTTGTTTTTATTGTTTTTCTAAGGAGTAGAGGAGTAAAGAGAGAAGGAGTAAGTACAAATGCCATGCTTATATGGCAAGGTCCAATGAGCCGAATGAGCCTGATGCTCCCTTGGATACACTGGCTGCAAGGCTTTTCTACTTACTCCTTCACTCCTTTCTCCTTCTCTCCTTACCTTATTTCCTAATCCTCTCCATCACCTCACGCGGCAGCTCTATGGGCGCAGGCTCGCCTTCGTGAAGGGCCGGATCATAAAGCATACCGGTGCAGATGCAGTACTTACGGCCGGTGCGTTTAAGCACGTCAACGTTTACACAGCCCTCACATCCGCGCCAGAATGCCTCGTCGTCGGTCAAGTCGGCAAACGTAACGGGCACGTAGCCTAGCTGAGTGTTCATGCGCATCACGGCCGCGCCGCTGGTAAGGCTGAATATCTTAGCCTCCGGCCAGCGCGTGCGTGCCAGCGTGAAGGTCATGTCCTTAATGCGTTTCGATACGCCTTGGCCGCGAAAGTCGGGATGAACTATGAGTCCGGAGGTTGTCACATAATGTTTGTTGCCCCACGTTTCTATATAGCTGAAGCCTGCGAAGCGGTCGCCGGCAAGGGCTATAACGGCCTTGTTTTCTTTCATTTTCGTGGCCAGATAGTTGTGGGTGCGGCGGGCGATGCCCGTTCCGCGCACCTTGGCGGCTGCCGCCATAGTGTCAAGAATGGTGTCGACGTACTTCTCGTGCGAGGCATCGGCCACCAAGACTTTTATTTCTTCCATTTCTTTTTAGTAGTTAAAGGAGTTAAAGAAGTTAACGCTCATTGCGTTCGCCAAGAAGTTAAAGACAAATGTCTTGTCGCCTGCGCCAACACCGACAACCGTTATTCCTCTTTTTTTACCTTTTTACTTTTTTACCTTTTATTTAATATCCGGTATCACGCCGCGCAGTTCTTCCACCACGTCGGAGTAAGTGAAGCCTTCTTTTACGACGATGAATATCGTATCGTCGCCGGCTATCGTGCCGATAATCGACTGCAGGCCGCCGTTGTCAATGTTGTAGGCAAGGCTGCTGGCATAACCGGGACGGGTCTTTATAACGCCCATGTTGCCCGAGAAATTGACCGACAGGAAACCCGAAGTAAGCAGCATCTCGGCTACGCTCTTGGGACTTGCCACACGCTTGTACATCGTCTCGTTGGGCAGCACGTAGAAGTATTTGCCGCCCAGACTGGTAGCCTTGGCCACTTTCAGCTGTTTCATGTCGCGGCTCAAGGTGGCTTGGGTGACGTTATACCCTTCCTTGGCGAGAGCCTTCAACACGTCTTCCTGACAACACAGCTCTTGACTTGAGATGAGCATCCGCAACGTCTGCAACCGGCTATTCTTCGACTTCATTTTCTGTATATTTATACGTTTACAGGCGCAAAATTATGCATATTTATTCAAAACGGCAAGAAAATATGCAAGTTTTTGCATATTTTCTTGCCGTTTTAAAGGAGTTATAGAATTTAAAGAAGTTATCGCCCGCTGCGCTCGCTGGGAATTTAAAGACATTACCTTTATATAATGTTAACGGTAATAATCTGCCAAAGCATTTGTCTTTAACTTCTCAGCGAGCGCAGCGGGCGATAACTTCTTTAACTACTTTAACTTCCAAAAAGAACTACTCCCTGTTCCCTCCGAATATGCGGAGCAGATAGAGGAACAGGTTGATGAAGTCGAGATAAAGGGCTAGCGAACCCATGAGGGCTATCTTCTGCGCGCTTTCGCTTACGTCGTCGGCCTCAACAAGCATACGCTTTATCTTCTGGGTGTCATACGCCGTAAGACCGACGAAGATGAGAACGCCCACATAACTCAAGATGAGACCGAAGCCCGTGTCCTTCAAAAGGAACACGTTGACAACGGTGGCGATTAAAAGTCCGATGAGAGCCATGAACAATATCTTGCCAAGGCTCGACAGGTCGGCCTTGGTGAAATAGCCTACAAGCGACATCACGGCGAACGTGCCGGCGGTGATGAAGAACACCGAGGCTATCGAGCTCATCGTGTAAATGGCGAATATCAGCGACAGCGTGGCGCCGTTGAGCACCGAATAAAGCACAAAAAGAAGCGTTGCCGTGGTTAGCGAAAGGCGGTGTATGCGCGCCGAAACAGTCCATACCAGCGCCAGCTCGGCTATTATCATGCCCCAAAAGAGCATCTTGTTGGTGACGATGGCCGTCAATATGCCCGGACTGGTGGCCACGCCGTAAGCCGTGAAGCCCGTTATGACGAGCGCCAGCGTCATCCAAACGTACACCTTACGCATCAAGGCAGGAAAGGCCACGGCGGCCGTGCGCTCCTTTTCTTGTATCAGTTCATACAGTCTGTCTTCGTTCATAATCTTTTCTGTTAGTTTTGTCTATATATAATATAATGTGAAAATAATTTGTGCAAACATACGTATTTTAATCGACATTCAAGCCCCTTTTAATAAAATTCATTTATTATTATTCTTATTTTAGCAATCGTCGGCGTTGCAGGATGCCGTCTTTCGGCCTGTGAAAGGCCGTGTTTTAGAAGCCAAAAGGCCACCTTTCGGCCTGCGAAAGACGGCATTTTGGATTGTAAGCAAATACCGCATTTAAAGTTAACGAATAAAACCGACGACGCGCCTAACAATCGTCATCGAAACCTCGGCACGCACGACTGCTTACGATTTTAAGCAGCCGGAACGGCGGCATACCGTAAAAGATGGCGCGGATAACGGCTTTCCGTTATTCTGAAAAGAAACATTTTAAGAAATTTTGCATATCAGGCGTTTTTTCGTATATTTGCAAAAACACATTTATGAAACACGCCTTAGCCGCCATAATAACGCTTGCGATGCTCGCCGCGTGCGGCGGAAAACAGGCGAAAAGCATATTGCCGGAAGGCTGCCGCCTCAAACCGGGCGACCTTGTGTTCCGTCGCGGCAATGGGTTGGCCAGCCGTGCGGTGCTGACTGCCGACAGGCACGGGGCTTACTCGCACATAGGCATAGTGGTAGACTCGGCAGGGGTGATGATGGTTGTGCACGCCGTACCGGGCGAACCCGACTATAAGGGCGACCCCGACCGCGTGAAAATGGAGACTCCTGAAAAGTTCTTTTCGTCGATAAACGCGAGAATAGGAGAAATAAAACGCCTGCGGGGCGACACCGCCATACCGGCCGAAGCCGCGCGCATAGCCCTCGGCGTATACCGCCGCGGCACCCTGTTCGACCACGATTACGACGACAACGACACAACGAAAATGTACTGCTGCGAGCTGATAGAGTCGTCATACAAGAAAGCCGGACTTACGCTAGCCCGCGGAGCGCGCCACTATTTCAAGCTGCCCGGCCTCGACCCTATACGCTGCATACTGCCGTCAGACATCTGCAACAACGACACTTTGGACACGATTATAAAATTCTAACCATATTACTAACTAAAACTTTACAATCATGAAGAAACTATTAGGATTGGTGGCTATCGTAGCCGCGATGTTCGCAATCACCTCATGCGGTGGTGGAGGCAACACGCCTAAAGGCGTAACCGAGCAGTTCATAAAGGCCATACAGGAGCAGGACGGCGAGAAAATGGCCGAACTGGTATACTACAAGGAAGGCAAAGCCCCGTCAAGCGACGCCGAGAAGCAGCAGGCAGCAGCCATGATGACAAGCAAGGCAAGCATGACTTACCAGAACAACGGCGCCCTGAAATCTTACGAGATACTCTCTGAGGAAATATCCGAGGACGGCAACGAGGCCGTAGTAAAAACAAAAATAGAGTTTGAGAAGAAAACCGACGAAGACGATGTAAAACTGAAGAAAGACGCCGACGGCAACTGGAAAATAGACATGAGCAAGTAAGCCCGGCGCGCGCCACTGCGTAGAGACGCGGCTGCCCACCGTCAGCACATCTTTTGCAGGCCAAAAGGCGGCATATTGGATTGTAAGCAAACGCCTTGCGTTCGCTTACAATCCGTATCCGACAAAGCGATAAAATGATTTTACGGTAAGCAAATATCAGCGTTTTGCTTTAAAAAAATCTTGCATCAGGCGGCGGCAGTCCTCCTCAAGCACGCCCGCCGTTACCGTAGCCTTGGGGTGAAGGGCACCGGGGGCGAAGCGCGTGAAGCCCCGTTTCTCGTCAGGCGCTCCGTAAACGACGCGCCGTATCTGCGCCCAGCATATTGCACCAGCGCACATCACGCACGGCTCTACTGTCACATAGAGCGTACAGTCGGCAAGGTACTTGCCGCCAAAGTAATTCTCCGCAGACGTAATGGCCTGCATCTCGGCGTGCGCCGTAACGTCAGAGAGAGTCTCGGTAAGGTTGTGGCCGCGCGCCACAATCCTGTCGTTGCTCACTATCACGGCGCCTATCGGCACCTCGCCAGCCGCCAGCGCCGCCTCGGCTTCGGCCAAAGCCTTGCGCATATACTGCTCATCCTTTTGCTGTTGAGTATCTTCCATATTACTAATGTATCATATCATTACTTTCAGGTTTCCGTCTTTTGTAGAGACATGATTCATCACGTTTCCTCCCTACCGCACGTTTTTACAGCCCCGCTGAAGACGCGATAAATCGCGTCTCTACAACCGCAGGCTCCACGGCAGGCGGTATGCCGGCATGGACTAAATGCCAGTATGCGTCGCAAAAATAACCATTTTCGCCGCAAACGGCAATCGTATGTGCCCGAAATGTTGTATTTTTGCCATTGAAAAGAAGTAAAAGAATTTATAGAAGTTACAGAAGTTAAAGCCATTACCCGGCATGGCGGACTTTTTACGGCATCCGGCAAAGCATTTGTCTTTAACTTCTTAGCCCGCAAAGCGGGCGGTTACTCCTATAACATCTTTAACTCCTAAGAAAGAAAAACAATGGCCGAACACAACGACAAGGGGCGGTGGGGCGAGCGGCTGGCCGCCGAATACTTGGAGCGCAATGGCTTCCGCATATTGTGGAGGGACTGGCGCGACGGGCACCGCGACCTCGACATCGTGGCCGTTGACGCCGACCAGTTGGTTGTAGTCGAGGTTAAGACGCGCCGAGCAGGCTCGTTCCTCGCGCCAGAACTGGCCGTCGACGCGCGCAAGCGGCGCAACCTTGCCATCGCTGCGGCCAAGTTCGTGAGTGCCTACGGCATAGAGTTTCCGTTGCGTTTCGATATTGTAACCGTTACGGGCGGCGACGGCGGGGAGTGCGAAATCAACCATATTGAAGACGCGTTCAACCCCATGCAGACTTGAAAGACATGGAACAGATACAGACGATAAGGCTCGGCGATACTGACTCTACCAACCGTTACCTGCGTGAATACACAGGCGGAGAAGGCCGGCTGATGACCGTCGTCACCGCCGAACACCAGACGGCGGGGCGCGGACAGGGGCGCAACACGTGGGAAAGCGCGCCCGGCGCTAACCTGCTGTTCAGCGTAAAGACCCGCCCGCAAGGGCTTGAGGCGCGGCGGCAGTTCGTCATGCTCGAGGCCGGTGCGCTGGCCGTGCGCGACACCTTGGCGCAATACGCCGACGGCTTCACCGTGAAATGGCCGAACGACGTTTACTGGCGCGACCTGAAAATAAGCGGCACACTGTCTGAATGTACCGTCAGCAAGGGGCTCGTGGGCTGCTGCATCCTCGGCACGGGCATAAACATAAACCAGCGCGAGTTCGTAAGCAACGCGCCGAACCCAGTCTCACTGTTCAATATCCTAGGACACGAGACTGACCGCGAGGCCGTGCTTCAGGCCGTAACAGGCCGTTTCGCCGAATATCTCGGCATGGTGGATGCCGGGCGTTACGATGACATCCATGCCGCCTACACAGCCTCGCTGTACCGCCGCACAGGGCTTCACGCCTACCGCGACGCTACTGGCGGGTTCATGGCCTGCATCGAACGTGTGGAGCCCGACGGACGTATTGTTCTGCGTAAGGAGAACGGCGTAGTAAAGGAATATCTGTTTAAAGAGGTGGAATATGTCATACCCACCCCACCCCTCCCGAAGGGAGGGAGCTTGGTTTGTCACGTATGAAATAGGAAACAACCGTGCAGAATACATCAATTTAATCCCATTCCTGCGGCAGTATTCAAGCCCCTCCCTTCGGGAGGGCTGGGGTGGGTGTCAAATATACTTTTTATGGCAAATTACAAACGTATCTTACTGAAGCTCAGCGGCGAGAGCCTCATGGGCAAACAAGGCTTCGGCATCGACCCGGAGCGTCTCTCTGACTATGCAAGCCAGATAAAGGAAGTGCACGAAATGGGCGTGCAGATAGGCATCGTGATAGGCGGTGGCAACATATTCCGCGGCCTCAGCGGCGCGGGTAAAGGCTTCGACCGCGTCAAGGGCGACCAAATGGGCATGTGCGCCACGGTCATCAACTCGCTTGCGCTTAGCTCCGCGCTCGGCGCCATAGGAGTTAAGAACAAGGTGATGACGGCCATACGCATGGAGCCTATCGGCGAGTTCTACAGCAAATGGAAAGCCATAGAGGCCATGGAGGCCGGCTACGTATGCATATTCAGCGCCGGCACGGGCTCGCCCTACTTCACTACCGACACGGGCTCGTCGCTCCGCGGTATCGAGATTGAGGCCGACGTGATGCTCAAAGGCACGCGCGTCGACGGCATATACACCGCCGACCCCGAGAAAGATCCTAACGCCGTGAAGTTCAACGACATAACATACGACGAGATTTACACGCGCGGACTGAAAGTGATGGACCTCACCGCTACCACCATGTGCAAGGAGAACAATCTGCCGATTTACGTTTTCAACATGGACGTAAAGGGCAACCTGAAGCGCGTTATGGACGGAGAGGAGATAGGAACACTCGTTCACAACTAAGGGAATTAAGAACTGGTTAAATTAAGAATTAAGAGTTAAGAATTAAGAAAAACACCCATACCAAATGGCAAGGCATATTTTCTTAATTCTTAATTTTTAACTCTTAATTCGTAATCTGCTGGAAATCAGCACGTTGCCGAAGCCTTTATAAAAGGCCGTCTTTTAGCTTCCAAAAGACGGCATATTGCAGGCCGAAAGGCGGCCTTTTGCAGCGTGAAAGGC
>CAJMAO010000048.1 GCA_905211345.1 uncultured Prevotella sp. | reverse complement strand
CTTAGGCTGTTCGCACTGCACGACTGCGCCATCCAACAGATTTGCGGATGAACCACTTATTGTGCACAAACTTGCCGTAATTTTGCAGCCGATTGTTTTTCAAATAACGTATAACAAAAACCTGACAATTTAAGGAAATGACAACTTTTGCAGACAAAAACACAGACATGAGACACGCAAACGAGTATTCAAACACGCTGACGCGCGAGCAGCGGCGGCAGGCCAAGGAGAAAATGGTGGCGCAGTTCGCCGAGCTGCTGGACCGCTCGCCCGACGAGAACCTTTACTGGATGGAGACCAAGACCGACCTTATAGACTTATCCCACGAGGCTTACATGTCGGAGAAACTGCTTGACGGGCAGGGCCGCCCCTACGGTTTCGACCGCATCGTGGAGCGCGCCTGCGCCGTGCTCCACGTGGTGAAGCCCGCCAACCCCTACTCCATGGCCTTCAACGCGCGCAACCGCAAAGGCATACGCCAGCCCTCGCTGTTCAGCCGCTATTGCTGGCTGATGTTCTCGCGCAAGTCGGCCAACCCGCTCTACGGCATGGTGAAGCGCATGGGGTGAAAGGAATTAAGAGTTAAGAATTAAGAAAAATACCTTTGTGGGCGACATCCGGCAAAGCATATTTTCTTAATTCTTAACTCTTAACTTTTTTCGTATCTTTGCAGCTATAAACAATTTTCATAAAAACTGACGCAGTAATGAGACGGTTATTATTATCGGCCGTGGTGGCGCTGGTGGCGCTCGCGGCGCAGGCCATGACTTACGACGAAGCCCGCAAAGGGGCGTTGTTCCTAGCTGACAAGATGGCCTACGAACTTGGATTGAACGAGGCGCAATATGAGGCCGTGTATGAAATCAACTTCGACTACCTGATGTCGGTGAAGTCGTCGAAAGACTTGAAGGGCACTTACCTTAACCGCCGCAACTACGACATCAACTTCGTGCTCACGCCCATGCAGTACAGCAAGTTCTACAAGGCTGACTACTTCTATACTCCCGCGACGTGGAACAACGGCGTGGTGCTGAAGGTGTACACGCGCTATCCCGACCGCTCCAAGATGTTCAACGCAAGGCCGCGCGCGTACCGCTTCTACAGGGGCGAGCACGGAAAGAAGTACAACAACGTGAGCTGGTACAAGGGCAAGGACTTCAAGTCAGGCCGCCCTGTGACCGGCGGCAGGCCGAATACGGGCGTAGGCCACGGCATACGCCACGGTAATGTGAATAACGGCATAGGCCACGGCACCCGCCCCAACCATAATAACAGCGGCACGGGCCACGGCATACGCTCAGGCCATAACAACAGCGGCACGGGCGCGAAAACGTCAAAGCCCGCAACCGGCATAGGCCACGGTGTTAGCATAGGCACTGGGGCGAAACCCGAGACCGGCGTAGGCCATGGTGTTAGCGTAGGCACGGGCGTAGGTACCGGCAACCATTCGTCAGGCGTGTTTAGGGGCAAGCACAAGTAAGGCTGACTACACTGTTTTGTCAAGTATAAAAATCGGGCGGAAGTTTTACTATCCGCCCGATTTTTTGTAACTTTGCCACTATTAAAAGATCATAAGTGCAATAATTGATTTATAATATGGAAAAACCAGGATTGTTTGGTCAAAAATATTCAAGCCGGGATTATACTAAAGAATATTTTTGGGGTAAGAATCAGTTTAACAGTTCTTTCCCTGCCTCTTTGGTGGCATATATGTATTCAAAAGGTGTCAGTCCTGTTTATTTGTGTATAGATAAAAACAATAAACTAAAACATGATGCTATTTCTGGTTCAGATTTATTTGGTATAAGTCCTCTTTCGGATGACACTTTTTATAATTTTGAAGCAGGGTATTCTGCATATGAAAAGTTTTATACGGGTGATAGGGAAAAGATAGATTTGGTTATGGTCAACCGTTCGACAAATGAAAGTCTTATTGGGCTTGAAATAAAATTGACTGCACTCCCGGATAATACTACTAAAAAATTCAATGAGGACAAGTATAGTTGTGAAATAGTAATGCGTCCTCCTACTATTTGTTTTCTTGCCTGTTCAATATGTGAGGCATACGAGAAACGCCAAAACAGGTTAAGGGAACTGATACGCGGAGTTCCACAAATAAGCCATTGGGAAGATGCGGACAGCGTTGCCCCACATTATCAGGAAATAGAAAATGCCGTGTTAAGGGTGTCGGCTGATATGTGGAAATATCAGAAGCCTTTGATTGTACAGCCTGTTTGGAAAACAGAAGAAGGCCGGATGCGCCTTGCTGATGATTGTTTGGATGTGTTTGTTTGGTCAAATCTGGCGACATTGCAGATGTGTGTGCAGGAAGAACATGGTAAAGGCAAAAGCATAAGTCGCTTTCAGCGTACTATAATATGGATTTACAAAATGCTTTTTGACTATGTTTCCTATGGATGTTTTGATTATGTAAGCATAATAAAGAACCATTCTTATGGCAATGCAAACGATAAGGCTTTTTCGTTGCCGGGCACTCGTTCTTACAAGTTTCTGAAGTCTGATGAACTTTTGCATCCGAGGATAAAGAAAAACGAAATAAAGAATATTATTCTTGGCGGAGGACAAAATTATATATTCTCCCAATTTTATGGATTGGATTATGCTGTAGCAGAATTTTATAAAAGTTTATGATATTTGATTTTTTATCACTTTCAAAGCGAGATAAAGCTGTTTTTATAGGGTTGTTTTTATCGAAATATGATAAATTGGGGCTTGAAAAATTAGGTTTTTCAAGTTTCAAACAGGCTTATAATGTTTTAGGATATTCAATAGGCGTTATTCCAAAGTCAATACAAAATTATAGAGATGAATTTGATCCTTATTTTCCGAATCCAAGAAAGGGATGGCGTAATCGTAAATTGAGGGACTTCTGTCATGAAATATTGTCAAAAACTGTTAATTGGACTTTTGATGATTTTTATTCAATAATACGATTATGCGCTTCAAACAATATTTATGAAAATCCAAATGAAGTAGAGAAAGAAAAAAAATTTTTTGCAAGTAGATTGATAACAGGTAAAGCAGCTGAAGAATATTTTGTTATGAATTATGAGGATATAGAAATATTTAAAAATTATAATCTTTGTGATACTACAAATTTAGGGTGTGGTTATGATTTTAAATTATCTTGTGCATCTAATGACTTTTTGATAGAAGTAAAAGGTTTAAATGGTAAAGAGGGAAATATCCTGATGACTGAAAAAGAATTTAACGTGGCTGAATATTTTAAGGAGAAATATTGTCTTTTTGTTGTTAGTAATTTTAAAGAAAATCCTAAACATCACATGTATTTTAATCCAGTTTATAATACTGCTTTATCATTTCAAAAACAGGAACGCCAAATAATACAAACTTCTTATTATGCTAAGTTTTTAAAGTTTTGATAAATATATTATGCATGGAATTTGTCAAGCATTAATAATTGGAGGCTTGGCTGAACATCCTATGACTGTAGCCGATTATTTTGGAGATGCTTTAGGTATAGAATTCTATTATCGCCATCCGAGAAGTTATGTAAGGAGAGGTATTTTTAGTGTAAATGAGCCAAGTCCGACAATTAGGGGTGTCAATAGACCTATGCCTAAAGGATATGAGTTGCGTCCAAATGACCCTGTTTCATCAAAAGATGGGATAAGGGCTCTTACAACAAAGGAACGTAGCATGGTACAAACTTTCCCAGTGAGCTTTAAGTTTTTGGGCTCTAAGACAAATCAGGAACAAATGATTGGTAATGCAGTACCAGTAAATTTAGCTAAGTATGTAGGTGAAGCAATAAACAGATATCTGAAAAGGAAAAAGACAGCAAATCATTATATTGTCCCTAAACACGGAACAGAGTCTTTTATCCCGTTTGTTGGTGAAAGAACTGTAAATTAAGAGGCGTGGGCTTGGAATTTTAACAGGAAAATATGAAATGCCACATATATATTTTATAGAAAATATCAAGCATTAAAATCGGGCGGAAGTTTTACTATCCGCCCGATTTTTTGTAACTTTGCAGATTGGAAAATGCGGACGTACACCATGACCCGTACAACCGCATGACCGCATAACCTCACAACCGAAAATATGGCCAAGAAAGACAAAGAGCTTACGCCGATGATGAAGCAGTTTTTCTCGTTCAAGGCGCAGCATCCCGACGCGATGCTGCTGTTCCGCTGCGGCGACTTCTACGAGACTTACCTGCAAGACGCCGTCGACGCCAGCCGCATACTCGGCATAACGCTGACGCGCCGCAACAACGGTTCGCAACAGGGAGGCACGCCTACGGAGATGGCGGGTTTCCCCTACCACGCGCTCGACACTTACCTGCCTAAGCTGGTGAGGGCCGGCCGCCGCGTGGCGATATGCGACCAGCTGGAAGACCCAAAGCTGACGAGGAAGCTCGTAAAGCGCGGCATCACCGAACTGGTGACGCCGGGCGTGGCCATGGCCGACAACGTATTGAATTATAAGGAAAACAACTTCCTGGCCGCCGTAAACTTCGGCAAGGCGGCCTGCGGCGTGGCCTTCTTGGACATTTCCACCGGAGAGTTCCTTACCGGAGAGGGCTCTTACGACTATGTTGAGAAGCTGTTGGTGAACTTCTCGCCGAAGGAAGTACTCTACGAGCGCGGCAAGCGGGAGGAGTTTGAGCGCAGGTTCGGCAACAAATACTTCACTTTCGAGCTTGACGACTGGGTGTTCGCCGAGTCTACGGCCGAGCAGAAGCTGCTGAGGCATTTCGGAGTGAAGTCGCTCAAGGGTTTCGGCGTAGACCACCTGCACAGCGGCATAGTGGCCTCGGGAGTAATATTGCAGTACCTCGAGATGACGCAGCACACCCACATTGGCCACATAACCTCGCTGGCCCGCATCGACGAGGAACGCTACGTGCGCCTCGACCGCTTCACGATACGCTCGCTCGAACTGCTGCATCCGATGCAGGATGACGGCGCCTCGCTGCTCGACGTGGTCGACAAGACCGTCACGCCGATGGGCGCGCGCCTGATGAAACGCTGGCTGGTGTTCCCCCTGCGCGACGCCAAGGCCATAAACAACCGCTTGGACGTGGTTGAGAGCTTCTTCGGCGATGCCGGGATGAGTACCGTGGTAGACGAGCAGTTGCACCGCGTGGGCGACCTTGAGCGCATAATATCGAAGGTGGCCACGGGCCGCGTGTCACCCCGCGAGGTGGTGCAGCTGCGCACGGCCCTCGAGGCGCTGGGTCCGGTGAAGGCGGCTTGCATGAAGTCGGACAACGAGGAGCTGCGCCGCATAGGCGAGAACATAAGCCTCTGCGACAGCCTGCGCGACAGGATAGGGCGCGAGGTGCGCGAGGACTCGCCCCAGCTGGTGAGCAAGGGTGGAGTGATAAAGCCCGGGGTGGATGCCGTGCTCGACGAGCTGCGCGCCATATCCACGGGCGGCAAGGAATACCTGCTGAAGATACAGGAGCGCGAGAGCGAGGCCACGGGCATAGCTTCGTTGAAGATAGGCTACAACAACGTGTTCGGATATTACCTCGAGGTAAGAAACACGTTTAAGGACAAGGTGCCGCAAGACTGGGTGCGCAAGCAGACGCTGGCTCAGGCCGAGCGATATATAACACAGGAACTGAAGGAGTATGAGGAGAAGATTCTCGGTGCCGAGGACAAAATCCTTGCGCTCGAGACGAGGCTTTTCAACGAGCTTGTGCTGGCCATGCAGGAGTACATACCCGCCATACAGGCCGACGCTTCGCTGACGGCCAAGATTGACTGCCTGCTCTCATTCGCCAAGGTAGCCGACGAACACGGCTACGTAAGGCCCGAAATCGACGCAGACAACACAGTGCTCGACATAAAGCAGGGCCGCCATCCGGTGATAGAGACACAACTGCCCGTCGGCGAGAGCTACGTGCCCAACGACGTGTACCTTGACGACAAGCGGCAGCAGATAATGATAATCACCGGCCCGAACATGGCCGGAAAGTCGGCTCTGCTGCGCCAGACGGCGCTGATAACGCTCATGGCCCAGACGGGCTGCTACGTGCCGGCGGAGAGCGCCAGGATAGGCTTGGTGGACAAGATTTTCACCCGCGTCGGCGCGTCTGACAACATCTCGCTGGGCGAGTCGACTTTCATGGTCGAGATGACCGAGGCCGCCAACATCCTCAACAACGTCTCGCCGCGTTCGCTCGTGCTGTTCGACGAGCTTGGCCGGGGCACTTCCACATACGACGGCATTAGCATAGCGTGGGCCATCGTCGAATACCTGCACGAACACCCGAAGGCCGCCGCGCGTACGCTGTTCGCCACTCACTACCACGAACTGAACGAAATGGAGAAGAACTTTCCGCGCATCAAGAACTACAATGTAAGCGTACGCGAGGCCGGCGGCAAGGTGATATTCCTGCGCAAGCTCGAGCGCGGCGGCTCGGAGCACTCGTTCGGCATACACGTGGCGCAGATAGCCGGTATGCCCAAGAGCATAGTGCGGCGCGCCGAGACGATACTCAAACAGCTCGAGGCCGACAACGCCCAAGTGGGAGCGGCGGGCAAGCCGGCCGCAACCGAGAAGATCAGCCAAAGCCGCGACGGAATGCAGCTCAGCTTCTTCCAGCTTGACGACCCCGTGCTCTGCCAAGTGCGCGACGAGATAATCGGCCTCGACATCGACAACCTTACCCCGGTAGATGCCCTTAACAAGCTCAACGACATCAAGAAGATAGTGACAGGGAAATAAATGGAAAATGAATAATGAAAAATGAATAATGAATAATCTGGCATACGCCATTGTCCCGATTATTTATTATTCATTTTTCATTATTCATTTTTCATTATTCATTCAAAAAAATATATGTTTTACCGCAAGATAGAAGAACAGGACATACCGCAAATTACGGAGCTGTACAACTGGTACATCGTCAACGGCGTGGAGAGCTTCGAGACCGAGCCGCTCACCGAAGGGTAGATGCGCCGCCGCGTGGAGGACATATCGGCGCGCTTCCCGTATTACGTGGCGGTGGACGAGGGCAGGGTAGTGGGCTACTGCTACGCCCATCCGTGGAAGGAGCGCGCAGCTTACAGCCACACCTTCGAGACAACTATCTATCTCCGTCACGACATTAAGCGGCAAGGCGTTGGCACGGAGCTTATGCGCCTGCTTATAACCGACTGCCGCAGCTTAGGCTGCAAGGCGCTTATAGCCTGCATTACGGGCGAAAACGAGGCCAGCATAGCTTTCCACCGCCGCCTCGGCTTCGAGCAGGCATCGCTTTTCAAGAGCGTGGGTTACAAGCACGGCCGCTGGCTCGACGTGGTTGACATGGAGCTGATATTGTAAGATAAAACGGTGAAAAAGTAAGCGTTTTTATGGAAAAGGAAATGAAAATAGAGGAAATTTTCCGTAAATTTCCTCTATTTTCATTTTCATACGTAGTCGTTGTGCGGTATTTAAGTTTACTTGTCGCCTTGTGCCTATGTGTTTATTTGTGGCAGACTTATGCCTATTTTATAAAACTTTATGTAGTCGGCAATGTTTCCAACTGAATTTTCCTCCAGTATGTTGTGTCTTGTGAAGCTGCTTATTCCATGTCTGTCGGGATAGGCTATCATGCAGTTCATCACCGTGGTGTCATCGTATATGCCGAGCTTCATGCGGATGCTTTTGTTGCGAGCGTATCCAGCTAGTTGCCTTACGTTGTCGTGCACTGTGGAGTCGGTCCATTTGTCGGTATATTTCGTGTCGATAATCAGTTGTTCAGACTGTTTGCCAAAGTCAATCTCGTTGCCTTTCGACCTAGTGTGATACTTTATTCCACAGCCGTACTTCTTGCGCAGCTTGCCGAGTACGTACAGTTCAAACAGTAACGGCATGTTTATCCAGAACGGCGGCACAAGTATGTCGGCGAATGCCGTCGGATGCCGCATGTCGTTGCCGAATCGTTTTATTATCAGTTTAGCCACTTTCAGTGTGCGCGTGTAGTCACGGTAAACAGGATTTACGTGGACGGTCTTTATGCATTCGGCCGAGGTTATGTCTGATATTCTGTCGAAGGCGTCCAACTCTTTGACCACGAGGTTATGTTGCGTCAGACTGAACGTTGAAGGGTTGTTGTCGATGAAGCCTTTGGCAAAGCGCAGGGCGCGCTTTATTATCATGTTTTCCACGCAGTTTTCGGAGTAGTCTTGGTATCGGCAGAAGTTCCTTTCCTGTCGTCTGCGGCATACGTTCTGCCTTATATGGTCGGCGAATATCAATTTGCCTTTTAATTTCGATGTCAGGTTGTCTTTCCTTATGTGGTAGTCCTTCTTAAGTCCTTTTCTTATAATGTTTGCTACAAGGTGTGTGAAGTGGGCAATGATGAACGGCGTTAACAGGCATCGAGTGCCGTCGTATTCTATCTTAGGCAGGTCGAAGTCAATATGATATATGTCCGATAGACGTTCCTGTATCTCGTCGTCGGCATCGTAGAAACAGTCGGTGAACATCTTTACCCAGTCTACGCCGTCGAATTTAGGCGATACGCGCAACACCGCCTCGCCCGGTTTCATCCATGTCGCGCCGACATAGTAGCCCAAAGCCATCGTAGGCACATTGGTGTCGGTAACGGTAAGGCCTAGAAGCTGTCCAGGGTCACCACTACCTGTTATGGGAATGTCAGAGAGTCTAACGTAGCGTGCAATCTCGGAGTAGGGTAGTATGTCGTGTTCGCGCTTGTCAATTATCGTCATCGCCGTCTGTGTCACAGTAAGGAAATCTCATGACCATGTTGTAATCATCGCTGTTCTTGCTTATGTTAAGTACGCCGTCACGTATGTATTCAGTCAGCAGCGGCCTCACCTCGTATTCCATTTTAAGCAGCAGTTCGTCAAACGTTCCTGCCATGAAGTAGGCGTGGCCTGGCATTACATCGTCGCGGTCGTACTCGCCCGACACATTGTCGAAAAACTGGCTCACCTTGTCGAAATATTCCAATGCGGCTTCGCACAAGTCGCTGTCCTTGCCGTTGTAAAAGTCCTTTATGGCATTACGGCTGGCTTTAATCGTGTAGAAGGCGAAGCGCCTCCTTATGGCGTAGTCGATGTAGCCCACGCTGCGGTCGGCGGTGTTCATCGTGCCTATGATGTAAAGGTTTGACGGCACGCCGAAGCTGTCGCCAGAGTATGGTAGAGTTACGGTCACTTCGTTTTCAGCGCCAAGTCTTTTGTCGGCTTCGAGCAAAGTTATCAGCTCGCCGAATATTTTTGACACGTTGCCGCGGTTGATTTCGTCGATTATCAATACAAACGGTAGTTTGTCGTCGTTGTCGGGTTGTTGTAGTTTCTTTATTTTATATTTGTCTAATAGTTGGTTCAGCTTGTCGTAAGTGATGTTATTCAGCTTATATACGGTGCTCAGTGTCAAGGCCGTGTTGCCGTTCAGTTCGTAGATGTTTTCTTTGATGCCTTTCACCAGCCATTTTACTTTTCGGCTCCTCTTGTATTCAGACACATTGTCAAGCCATTCGTAGTCGCCCTCGATTATACCTATGGCATCTATGGTTGTTGAGCTGTAGCAGCTCAGCACGTAGTCACCTTTCTGCATTTTGTTGATGAAGGCGTCAAGTACGTTCTTGCCGCCGTATTTCGAATAGTCGGTGTCTTCGGTAATGTCTCGTCCGTATTCGTCCCATCCTATCCTTATCCTGCCGTTAGCCATACAGTCAGTCCTTGTAGGGTTGTCGCCAGTGCCTTGCAGCGACACTTTCCAAATGGTTGGATATTGGCGTATGATTTCGTTGCCTGTCGTGTCGGTTTCTATGTAATCGGCTTCCTTGCAAATCTTCTTGAACAGCCCGTCCATTACGTCGTATGTGATGCTGCCGTCATCGTTCTTAACAGGCTTGATACCCTCGACGAACTCCTCATAGTCCATCGACTGGTGGAACGTAGTGAAAGCGATACTGCCGTCTTCTACAAGTTCTTTGTACCGCTTCATGGTTTCTTTCCTTGTAGCGGGCAGACTGTCAGCTCCATCACACAAGGCCACGGTTAGTTCAGCTGTGGTGTATGTCTTGCCTGTGCCCGGCGCGCCTTGCAGTATTATTTGTTTCTTGCTGTCGAGTAGGTTCAGCATCGTTTCTATAATTTGCCTTGTGCCGTTTTTTGCGCCATTTGCATGAATGTCGCTCTCATATCCGGCTGCCACTATTTCCGGTATTGTTTTAAGGCCTGTCCGGTTGGTTTTCGTCATTTCTTTTATTTCTTTCAATATTCCAACATACTCGGGTCCTGTGGGCGGTGTTGTTATTTTAGTTAAATTGTTATCTGCTAGCCATGAACGGCTGCTAGAGTCAAGCGACATATAAAAATATGGCCTTGCCCAGTAAAGCCCTTGAGTGATGTTCCATTTAATGATGTGTTGTATTCTTACTTTGTCATACAGTGCGGCAAAGTTGTCCTTATGCGAACTGTCATCAGCATATTCCAACGCAGTCCTGAACAAAGCCCACAGGTTGTCAATGTCGGTTGTTTTTCTTTTGCTTTTATATCCGAAAAACCAACTTCTCCTGTTGTCCAGCACTGGTATTCCGTAAAAATCACAAGGCACGTCGGCATTTATTCCTAATGTGTCTTTCATCATCGAGCAAATCGCTTTCCTGTTCTCATGCGTTATTCCTCTGTTGGCTATGCCGATAAAGGTGAATGGGCAGATGTCGTTAAGGCGTGAACCGTCTTCTTCTTTTAAGTAATCTGTCTTCGGCATGTTGTAAACAATATCAAGCAGTGCCGGCCTGTTGTTCTCGTATGCGAGCAGCTTGTCGGCGAGTTCCTCATAAAAAGGAATCCATGTAAATTTCTCTGTTTTCATGATATTTGTATCGTTGTCACTTTTCCGCCCCGAGGCGTTTCATCAGTTTGTGGTTGAACATGCAGACCAGTCCCAGCGCGATGAAGGGCAGGCTTAGCAGCTGGCCCATGTTCAGCGTCATCGTGGCCTCGAAGGCTTCCTGTATGTCCTTAGTGAACTCGATGAAGAAGCGGGCGGTGAAGATGAGCGTTATGCACATGCCGAAGAAGAAGCCCGTGCCCACGCGCTCTGGCCGTTTCCTGTAAAAATACCAGCCGATGAAGAAGAACACGGCGTAGGCCAGTGCCTCGTAGAGCTGGCCGGGGTGGCGCGGCAGCATGTCGACGCGCTCGAAGATGAACGCCCAGGGCACGTCGGTCACTTTTCCTATTATTTCCGAATTCATGAGGTTGCCCAGGCGTATGAGGCAGGCCGTAACGGGCGTGGCTATGGCCACGTTGTCGAGCACGCGCCAGAGGTTTACCTTGGTGCGGCGCACGTATAGCCAGAGGGCGATGATCAGTCCGATGGTGCCGCCGTGGCTGGCCAGTCCCTCGTAGCCCGTGAAGCGCCACGAGCCGTCGGCCAGGAAGCGTATGGGCAGTATCATCTCCATTATATGTTTGCCGCTGGAGAGGAAGTAGCCCGGCTCGTAGAACAGGCAGTGGCCAAGGCGCGAGCCTATGAGTATGCCGATGAAGCAGTAGATGAACAGCGGGTCAAACAGTTCGGGCCGTATCTTCTGCTCCTTGTACAGCCGCCTCACTATGAGGTAGGCGGCCAGCAGCCCCAGCAGCCAGCACAACGAGTACCAGCGCAGCGAGAACGAGCCTAGGTGGAAGGCCACGAGGTCGGGGTTCCAGTGGATGTAGAGTAGGGTGTTCATAATCGGAAAAATAACCACCCAAAAACCCACCCCAGCCCTCCCGAAGGGAGGGAGCTTGATTACCAGGGGTGGTTAGAATGGTTGTGTATTCTTTTATTTATATATTTTATTTAATATTTTACGTATTACTGTATTTATCCACATTCCATTTCAAGGCATATCAGGCTCCCTCCCTTCGGGAGGGGTGGGGGGG
>CAJMAO010000047.1 GCA_905211345.1 uncultured Prevotella sp. | reverse complement strand
AGACGACCCGCAGGGCGGCGGCTCAGGCTGGGTTGACGACGATGATAAGCCCGGCGGCGGAAGCACGGGTGGCAACGACGGCGGCTTGACGGGCTATTGGGAATACACATCGGCCGGCGGCGACAAGACGGAAAGGATACGTTTTACCGGTGACGGGGAAATATCCTACGCCGGATTTATCGACACTGAACGCACCGGAAGCTATGTCGTATGGGCTAAAGGCTCGTATGAAGTGACGGGTGAAGGCAGGCTCGTGGCTGAATACAACGATGTTTACGTGTATTCATCGTGGGGTGAAAACTCGTATGGAGGTTTCTCCGACGGAGAGACCACAGTGAAAAGATACGATATGACATCGTCAGGCACAGGAGCGGAACAACGCCTTGTTCTTACGGATGACGATGGCAACAGTCTTACTCTGACTAAAGAAGATCCGCGCTCGCTTGCCGGTATGTTGCCCGGCGGCTGGTATCATGTGGGTCAAATGGCCGGTACGGACGAGCTGATGAGTTTCACCGAGGACGGAAAGGTGACATACGAGCTGTACGGGGATTATCCGGGAGTTATGATAAAAGCCGAAGGCACGTACACAGTGGCCGACGATCTGACGATAACCGTTGACTATGATGACGTTTATGTGTATACGGAAGACGGGAAGGTAAGGTATAACGGCTTTACCGACGGTGTCAGAAGGTCGATGGTTTACGACTTGCTGTGCCTGCACGACTTGACGCGCGACGACGTGATAATACTGGGCGACGATGACGGCAACATATATGAAATGGAGCAATATGCCGTTGAAGGTCAGACCTCTGCCGTCAGCGGAGAAATTATAGGCACGTGGACTACATCAGTTTGGTCGGACTCAGGCGGCAAGACAAACATCAACGTATGCTTTGAAAGAGGTGGACGGGGCACGTACACCACCGTATACCACGACCGTCACGGCGACGAGACTGGGCGTGACGAGCAGCGTTTCAGCTACACGTACGGCGTGCTTGACGGGATGAACTGGGGCTCAGTAGAAAATGGCATACTTGAAATCACCGGGCAAGGCGGCGACAGCTGTCTTATCGAAGGCCGTTGGCTTGTTGACATTACGAATATGGGCGGCAGCATATCAATGTATAAGATAGGCGACGATGAAGCATGGATCTTTGACCGTGAGTGATTAAACTCTTTGTGAAAGGCGGCAAACCGCACTGCGAAAGGCCATGTTTTGAAGTGCAATATGCCGCCTTTTGCACGCTAAAAGGCGGCATATTGCAACTGCGCTGATAATCAACCGGTTACGCGCCTGAGAGCATACATGCAGAATTTACTTGATAATTATAAACCATAAAACAGAGAAACTATATGAAAACAAGAAGATTTAACCTGCTCTCGGCCATGCTCCTGTTGGGCGTGCTGTGCCTCGGCTTCGCGTCGTGCAGCAAGGATGACGACGGTGACGACGACCCTTCAGGCGGCGGCTCAGGCTGGGTTGACGACGGTGATGACGGTGATGACGACGGCGGCGGCAATAGCGGCGGCAACATAGGTGCGCTTATATCGAGACATGTCCGGGCTTCGGTAAGTTATGCCGATTATGTTTGGGATGTTAGTCTAACGTCAACGCTGGAGGATGTTCTGCCCGATTATCGTATAAAGTACGGCGTGGAGTTCGGCGAAGGCGGCTATTACTACCAGTCGTATATGGAACAGTCATACAGCGGCAGATGGTCGGTCGAAATCTCGATTTTTATCGACGATGGGGCGTGCACCTTGTACCTGTCAAGCTATAACGCCTTGAATGAGAAGATGAAGACCGAAGAACTGACTGATGACGAGAAGGAACTGTACAGGGAGATAGTTAAGCTTATGGATGAAAGCGAGGCTAAAATACTCCGCACATACATGGGTCGGGTGTTTGTAGAGATTAACGGCAAACGGTATTACATACTTGAATATGACGATAGCGACATATAACCGATAAGCATGAAAACATGGCCGCTTGCGTATGCTTCGGCTTTACGTCATGCAGTGATGACGACGATGAAAACACATCAAATCGTGAACATCATGCTGCATTTTATGGAGAGTGGGTTGAGACAGTGGCAACCGCTATGTCTTTGATTACTATTCGTTCTATTCCGACGGCAAAGGCATACACGGTTCATACGAGTCTGACATCGATTGGGTGAACGAGGACGAAGACATTACATGGTACACGGTTGACGAGGAATACCTCTACATCAACGGCGCAAGATACAAGTACCATTGTAGCGGAACGTCGTTAGACATCGAAATGAACGGCAGGACGAGGCATTATTATCCACTTTAGTCCGCAAGGTAACCGTGTGGTGTCATAACTCAGTTAATTATTCATTTTCCAAGAGGCGGTCTTTCATCTTGCGAAAGGCCGCCTTTCGCGTTGCAATATGCCGTCTTTTAGAAGCTAAAAGGCGGCATATTGCAACCCGTCTGGTTTACAAGCAGTTGGGAGGGAACGCCATGTTACGATTCTGCTTGTGTGAAAATAAGGCGTGTTTTTGATGGAAAATACTCTTATTTTTACCGTTTTGTCAAAATAATGCGTTTCAACTATTCTTATTTTTACCGTTTTGTTAAAATAGGAATGATTGTATATGCTTATTTTGTGGTAAATCTTTTGCGATATAAACTTTATTTTTTATATTTGCGGCAAATATACAGTCAGCTATGATTTTGGTCAGAACCGAGTTGAAAAAGGAAATATCCGAAAGGATGAAGTATGACAATCCGTGGTGGATAAGCGGCCACATACCCGACGACATCAGGCAGATGAGAAGCCGGTTGTATCTTGATTTGTTTTATGGAATGGTGAGTGATGTTTCTGTAAGGCGCGGAGTGGTGCTTATGGGGCCGCGCAGGGTGGGCAAGACAATCATGATTTACCATGCCATACAACGCCTGCTGGACGACGGTGTCAGTCCGCAGAAGATTGTCTACATGTCTGTAGACACGCCGATTTACATGGGGCTGTCGCTTGAAGACTTGTTGAAGATAGCCAAGGAGACCCTGCAATGCGATATGGACGATGAGGGTTTTTATGTGTTTTACGACGAGGTTCAGTATTTGAAAGACTGGGAACTGCACCTCAAGTCGTTGGTAGACACGTTCCGGCATACCAAGTTCGTGGTGTCAGGTTCGGCCGCGGCGGCCTTGAAGATGAAAAGCGGCGAGAGCGGCGCTGGCCGGTTCCACGACTTCAGCCTGCCGCCGCTGACGTTCAACGAATACATCCACCTGCTCGGGCTTGGGCGCCTGATTGTAAAGAAGGACATGGCGTGGCACGGGTACAAGGTCGACGCTTTTGACACGATTGACATCACCGAGCTTAACCGCCGGTTCATAGACTATATCAACTTCGGCGGTTATCCCGAAGTGGTTTTCTCAGAAGCGATACGTAAGGACCCGGGCGCGTTCATGCGCCGCGACATCGTTGACAAGGTGATGCTGAAGGATTTGCCCGGCCTTTACGGCATAAGCGACACTCAAGAGCTTTACCGCCTGTTCATACACATAGCCTACTTGTCGGGTTGCGAGTTCACCGTAGAGGGGCTGTCGGCCGGTTCGGGCATAAGGAAAGAGCAGATAAGGAAATACATCAGCTATCTTGAAAGCGCGTTTCTTGTCAAGGTTATCCACCGTGTGGACAACAACGCGCGGCGGTTGCAGCGTGTTACGAGGTTCAAGATATACCTCACTAACCCGTCCATCCGATGTGCCTTGTTCTCTCCGCTTACCGAGGCGGACAAGGCGTTGGGCAGCATGGTGGAGACGGCCGTTTACGCGCAGAGGTTGCAGAGGAACGACAGTATATGGTATGCCAACTGGAAAATGGGGCGCGAAAACGGTGAGGTGGACATGGTGGGGCTGAACGCGGTGACGCAAAAGCCGGCATGGGCGGTGGAACTTAAATGGTCTGACAGGTATTATGACGCGCCGGGCGAGCTGAAATCGCTGCTCGCCTTCATGGAGACCAACGGCCTTAGCGACGCCATAGTGTCGTCGAGGACTAAAAGCGGCGTGGTTAATATGGACAGCGTAAGCCTGATGTTCATACCGTCGGCGTTGTATGCTTACCTGACGGGTTATAACACTGTATGCAAAAAGAAATCGCTCGCTGTTCAATGACGTATTGCCGGGTGTTTTCCAAGAGGCGGCCTTTCATCTTGTGAAAGGTCGCCTTTCGTGTCGCAATATGCCGTCTTTTAGAAGCTAAAACATGGCATATTGCGGACATGCGGGTAATCGGCTGATTGCCAAGGAGTTATGAGATGGCGTTAAAATGGGGTTCCGGGGCGTAAACGGGTGGCGTGGCAAAATAAACATCTCTTTGTTTTGCGCTTTCCGCTTTTTATGTTATTTTTGCATAAGGCAACGGATTAACCAATAAAAACGACTGGCCGTATGCAGACAAGATGTCATCTCTCCGTGCTCATCCACAGGCAGGCGGAGAAGTACGGGAAGCGCCGCGCGCTTATTTACCGCGACTTCGGCGGCGCGCAATGGAAGTCGGCCTCGTGGCAGGACTTCTCGCGCAAGGTGCGCCATGTGTCTAACGCGATGCTCAACATCGGCGTAGGCGTGCAGGAGAACGTGGGGGTGTTCTCGCAGAACTGCGTGGAATATCTTTACACTGACTTCGGCACGTTTGGCATAAGGGCCGTCACCGTGCCGTTCTATGCCACGAGCAGCGAGCAGCAGATACAGTATATGATCGACGACGCGCAGATACGTGTGCTGTTCGTGGGCGAGCAGGAGCAGTATGACAAGGCCCGGCGGGTGTCGTCCCACTGCCATACGCTGGAGCGTGTGATAATATACGACCGCCGCGTTGAGATTGCGCCTGCTGACAACTCGTCGATTTACTTCGACGAGTTTCTTACGCTGGGCGAGAACAGCCCGCGCCAGTCGGAGGTCGAAAAGCTGTACGCCGAGGCTTCTGATGACGACCTGTGCAACATCCTTTACACCAGCGGGACCACCGGCGACAGCAAGGGCGTGATGCTTACTTACGGCCAGTACCGCGCCGCCTTGGAGGCTAACGACAAGGTTGTGCCAGTGGGCGAGGCCGACAGGGTGATGGACTTTCTGCCCATGACGCACATCTTCGAGCGCGGATGGCTGTTCCTTAGCATCAGCGAGGGCGCCGAGATAGTGGTCAACACGTATCCTAAGGAGATACAGCAGGCCATGCGCGAGACCCATCCTACGTGCATGAGCGCCGTGCCGAGGTTCTGGGAGAAGGTGTACGCCGAGGTTATGGACCGTATCGACCGCGCCACCCCGGCGCAGCGCAGGCTGATAATGAGTGCGTGGGCGATAGGCCGCAAGCATAACATAGAGTATCTCAGCCGGGGCAGGCGGCCGCCGCTGGGGCTCAGGATGAAGTACGCGCTGATGCACCGCACGCTGTTTAAAATCGTAAGGAACGAATTGGGGCTCGACCGTCCTAACATATTCCCCACGGCGGGAGCCACCGTTTCGCCCGAGATCGAGGAGTTTGTCCACTCTATCGGCATCAACATGATAGTGGGCTACGGCCTTACGGAGAGCCTCGCCACAGTGTCGGCCGACCGCAGGGACGGGCCGTTCACGGTAGGTTCGGTGGGCCGTCCTATCGGCGGACTTAGCATAAAGTTCGGCGAAGACGACGAGATTCTGCTCAAAGGGCCTACCATAACCAAGGGCTATTACCACCGCGACGAGCTTAACAAGCAGGCTTTCGACGAGGACGGGTACTTTCATACGGGCGACTCGGGCTATATGAAGGACGGCGAACTGTTCTTGAAAGACAGGATAAAAGACCTGTTCAAGACGTCGAACGGCAAGTACATAGCGCCGCAGATGATAGAGTCGAAGCTGTTGGTTGACAAGTATGTCGACCAGATAGCCGTCATAGCCGACAGGCGGAAGTTCGTATCTGCGCTGATAATACCCGACTACGCCCTGCTTGAGGAGTACGCCCGGAAGCACGGCATAGCCTTCTCCTCGCGCGAAGAACTGTGCGCCGACCCTGAAATCCACGAGATGATGGCCGAGCGTATAGAGACGCTCCAGCAGCAACTGGCCAGCTATGAGAAGATAAAACGCTTCACCCTGCTGCCCGAACACTTCACCATGGAGCGCGGAGAGCTTACCAACACGCTGAAGATACGCCGCAAGGTGCTGGCCAAGAACTATGCGAAGGAGATAGAAAAGATGTACGAAGAAGACGTGACAACAGAGGACTTATCGGGAGCTAACGGGAGTTAGCCCCTTTCAGTCGCGGAGTTAACGGACATTACTTTTGCAGCTATTGTCAGTTAACTCCGGCGAGCGGAGCGAGCTAACTTCTGTTAACTCCTGATAAATCCTTATTACATAAAACAAAAACGACAAATGATAACAGCCGAACAACTGAAAGACGTGATGGAGCGCGCCGACGCGTTGCACCGCTATCTTGACATAGACAAGAAGAAAATAGAGCTCGAAGAAGAAGAATTGCGCACCCAGGCGCCCGACTTTTGGGACGACCCTGCGGCCGCGCAGGAGCAGATGAAGAAGGTGAAAGGCATCCGCCGGTGGGTTGACGGATATAAAGAGGTGCGCACGCTGGCCGACGAACTGCAACTGGCTTTTGACTTCTACCACGACCAGATGGTGACGGAGGAGGAGGTTGACGAAGACTATGCCAAGGCCATACACGCCATAGAGGACCTTGAACTCAAGAACATGCTGCGCCAGAAGGAGGACCCCATGGACGCAGTACTTAAGATAAACAGCGGCGCGGGAGGCACGGAGGCACAGGATTGGGCGCAAATGCTCATGCGCATGTACATGCGTTGGGCCGAAGCCCACGGGCACAAGGTGACCATAAGCAACATCCAAGAGGGCGACGAAGCCGGCATAAAGAGCGTCACCATGGAGATAGAGGGCGGCGAATACGCCTACGGCTATCTCAAGAGCGAGAACGGAGTGCACCGCCTTGTGCGCGTTTCGCCGTTCAACGCGCAGGGCAAACGCATGACGAGTTTCGCCAGCGTGTTCGTCAGTCCGTTGGTTGACGACACAATAGAGGTGTACGTCGACCCGTCGAAAGTAAGCTGGGACCTCTTCCGTTCGGGCGGAGCCGGCGGTCAGAACGTCAACAAGGTGGAGACGGGAGTGCGCCTCCGTTACCAGTATGTAGACCCTGACACTGGCGAGGAGGAGGAAATCCTTATCGAAAACACCGAGAGCCGAAAGCAGCTGGAGAACCGAAACAACGCCATGCGGTTGCTCAAATCGCAGCTGTATGACCGCGCGATGAAGAAGCGTCTGGAGGCCCAAGCCAAAATCGAAGCAGGCAAGAAGAAGATTGAATGGGGCAGCCAGATACGCAGTTACGTATTCGACGACCGCCGCATAAAGGACCACCGCACCAACTATCAGACAACCGACGTGGACGGAGTGATGGACGGAAAAATCGACGGTTTCATCAAAGCGTACCTCATGGAGTTCCCGGTGAGCGAGGAAGAGTAGTTTTTTGGTAGTTAAAGTAGTTAAGGAAGTTAAAGGGGTTAAAGACAACAGCTTTACATCTTTTACCACGATATTCCACAACGGGCATGGCAAATGTCCTTAATTTCTTTAACTACTTTAACTCATTTAATTCCTTTAAAAAAACGAACAAACCTTAACTTAAATACAAAATAACTATGAGTCAGAAAAGCAAAGTGCGCCATGCGCAACGCGAGGCGCAGCAGGAAAAACAGGCAAAGAAAGTAATCAACTGGATATTCGCGGCACTGGTGGTGCTCGCGGTGGTGTTCCTAGTGTTTGCGGTGATGAGCTGACGGGCCATGAGTGGTCTTGAAATAGAACGTAAGTTCCTTGTCCGCAAGGCCGGCAGGCCGTATGCCGCCGCGGCTTACGCCAGCAGCCGCATAACGCAGGGCTACATCTGCACGGAGCGCGGGCGCACCGTAAGGGTGCGAATCCGCGACGGCCGCGGCTTCCTTACAATAAAAGGGCCGTCTGACGCGACAGGAACCACACGCTATGAGTTTGAAAAAGAAATAACGCTTGACGAGGCCCGGCATCTTATGAAGTTATGCCTGCCGGGACTGATAGACAAGACCCGCTATCTCGTCAGGTGCGGGCGGCATGTGTTTGAGGTGGATGAGTTTTATGGGGAGAACGACGGGCTGGTTGTGGCCGAAGTCGAGTTGCAGAGCGAGGACGAGCCTTTTGACCGTCCCGACTTCATCGCCGACGAGGTGACCGGCGACCGCCGGTTCTACAATTCGCAGCTGATGAAGATGCCGTTCAGCGCTTGGCGCAACGCTTTACCACAAGAATTCCGATGACGGCGGCCAGCGTTGCGCCAGCCGTGTTGGCCGCAAAGTCGAGCCAGTCGCCGCTCCGCCGCCCGCCGGTGCAGTAGGCTTGGAGCAACTCTATGAGCCCGCTCATCAGCACGGGGGCGAGCCATGCCCACACGAACAGCCGCCTTCGGCTCAACGTCTTGTGTGCTCTCAGGTATTCGATCCATATCGCAGCGCATGTAGACGCGTACATCACGATGTGCGTCCACTTGTCTATGAAGGCCACATTGTCGAGCGGAGTATGGGGCGGAGTACAGAAACAGAGCACCCATATTGCGGCTAAAAGCAGGCAAGAAACGGGATATGTTCTTATCAAACGGCTTGAAATACTCATTTTTACTTATATTCTGCTGCAAAATTAGAATGTTTTTTATACATTTGCAACTACTTTAATGGTAAAAATGTGATTATTCCTGACACTTTGAGCTATTGGTTTGCTGTATTCGGCAAGCGGCATGGGTGAGGCAGGATGGACATAACTTAAAATACGATTATGACACATTTGGAGAGGGCGAGCTTCGGAAGCAAGCTCGGAGTGATACTCGCCACGGCCGGTTCGGCCGTAGGCTTGGGCAACGTTTGGCGTTTTCCTTACATGACGGGCGAATACGGCGGTGCGGCTTTCATTATTGTTTATATATGTTGCGTGCTGCTGTTGGGCATACCGTGCATGGTCAGCGAGTTCATCATAGGCCGCCACGCGGCCTCCAACGCGGGTCGGGCCTACCACAGTTTGTCGGGAGGCACGCCGTGGGCCGCCGTCGGTTACTTCGGCGTGTTTACCGGGCTGCTCATCACGAGCTATTATGCCGTTGTGGCGGGCTGGTGCCTTCAGTACATAGTGGCATCGGCCTTGGGTCATTTGAAAGGCTCGCCGGAGTTCTTCGCCGACTATTTCGCCACGTTTGAGAGCGACCCCGTGAAGCCTGTTTTGTGGACGGTAGCCATAATCCTTATCACCCATTACGTCATCGTTCACGGCGTGCGCGATGGCATCGAGAAGGCTTCAAAGCTCATGATGCCCGCATTATTCGTGCTGTTGCTCATCGTTGTCGTGTCGGCCTGTATGCTTCCTGGTGCTGAAAAGGGCATATCGTTCCTGTTGAAGCCCGATTTCGGCAAGGTTGGCGGCGACGTGCTGCTCGGCGCGCTGGGGCAGTCGTTCTATTCGTTGAGCATCGGCATGGGCTGCCTGTGTACTTACGCGTCTTACTTCAGCAGGCAGACCAACCTTATGAAGTCGGCCGTACAGATAGGCGTGCTTGACACTTCGGTGGCCATATTGGCCGGACTGATGATATTCCCTGCGGCTTTTTCCGTAGGCGTAAGCCCCGACTCGGGGCCTTCGCTCGTGTTCATCACCCTGCCCAACGTGTTCCAACAGGCTTTCGCCTCGTTGCCGCTGGTGGGCTATGTGGTGGCCATCGCCTTCTACGCCCTGCTGGCTTTGGCCGCGCTCACGTCGCTCATCTCGCTCCATGAGGTGAGCACCGCTTTCGTGCACGAGGAGATGCACACCACCCGCAAGCGTGCGGCGTGGCTGGTTACGGCGGTGTGCTCGGTCATCGGAGCGGTGTGTTCGCTGTCTTTGGGCGAGTGGGATTTCCTGTCGTTCGGCGGCCGTTCGCTGTTCGACTGGTTCGATTTCGTAACCGGACAGATAATGCTTCCGCTCGGCGGTTTCCTCACATGCCTGTTCGTCGGCTGGTACCTGCCTCACAAGATGGTGCGCGACGAGTTCACCAACTGGGGTACGCTGCGCGGCAAACTGTTCCATACTTATCTGTTCTGCATCAAGTATGTATGCCCCGTATGCATCCTGCTGATATTCCTGCATCAGTTCGGCGTAATCTGAAAAACACCGTAAAACCTTACAACAGTATAACCAAGCAACCTTGCAACCGCATAACCTGACACCTCGATGAAGGGCTTTTTCTACATGCAACGCAACGACCGGCGCGCCGTAATGGCCGCGCTGGCCGTCATTGTTGTGGCCGCCGGCGTGGCTCTCTGCGTAGGTGGTGGCGGCGAAACGGCGCAGAGCGTGGCGCCCGACACCGCCGCCGTGGCGCGTGAAGACGGCGGCAGGCCGACAGGAGGGCGTCCTTCAGCGGGTTATTACGCCGTGGAAGGGCGTAAAGCCGAGCTGTTTACGTTCGACCCGAACACTGCCGACAGCACCCAGCTGCTGCGCCTCGGCCTCGCCCCGTGGCAGGTAAGGAGCATCTACCGCTATCGTGCCAAGGGCGGAGTGTTCCGCCGGAAGACCGATTTCGCCCGCCTTTACGGCCTTACCGCAGGGCAATACCGCCAACTTGAGCCTTACATCAGCATCTCGCAAGACTACCGTCCGGCCTCTGAAGTGTATCCGGCATCACGGCCCGATGCCGTCGCCCGCGACACAGTGCGCTATCCTTTGAAACTAAGTCCCGGACAGACCATCGCCCTCAACACGGCCGACACAGCCCTGCTTAAGCGCGTGCCGGGCATAGGCAGCGGCTTCGCCCGCGCCATAACGGCCTACCGCGAACGGCTCGGGGGCTTCTATAGCGCGGCACAGCTGCTTGAGATTGACAACTTTCCGCGCTCCGCCCTGCCTTATTTTACGGTCGACGCGGCGGCCTGCAAGAAGCTGAACGTGAACAAACTTACGCTCAACCAGCTTCGCCGCCACCCCTACATAGGTTTTTATCGGGCGAAGACGATAGTAGACCACCGCCGCCTGCACGGCCCGATACACGGCCTCGAAGATTTAGCCCTGTACCGCGACTTCCCGCAGGACGCCATCGAGCGGTTGCGCAATTATGTGGAGTTCTAAGGACGAACCCCAAATAAAAACCACCTAAAACCCACCCCAGCCCTCCCGAAGGGAGAGAGCTTGGTATGCTTTTTCTTATTGCCCATTTTGCTTGTCTGGCTTATTCGCCCCATTTGTCTTATAGGCCGGACAGGCCGGATAAGCCCGATGCGACCCCATTTTGCCGATGGTAATTAAGCTCCCTCCCTTCGGGAGGGCTGGGGTGGGTTTTAGGTTGTACGGGCTTTGCTTTTCGGCGTATTTCCAAAAGGCCACCTTTTAGTTTGTAAAAGGTGGCCTTTTGGCGTGCGAAACATGGCCTTTTGGAGGCCGAAAGACGGCATATTGTTTTTTAAGTAAATTCTGTTACCTCCAAGGGAAGAATGTTTCCGGCTCGCGTCTTGCCGAAAACGCCGCCGTGAACTTGGCCTCGAAGCCCTTGTAGGCATCGCCGCCGAAGGCCCGTGCGCCCTTCGGGCATACCACTACGCATCGCCCGCAGGCCATGCAGCGGCTTGCGTCGGTCGTGCAGGGAGCAGTCTCGGGTATGGCCTTTGCCGGGCAGAGGCGTACGCATGTCAGGCATCCGTCACATTTCCCGGCATCGCCCGTGGGGCAGAATGTCGACGCTCCGGCCTGCTTGTAGGGGCGGTTGCCCTTCACGTTGAGCGCGGGCAGTGACGCAATGTCGGCCGTTTCGTCAAGCAGCTGTGCGCAATCCGTCGCGAAGGCGTCAATCTTCACCATGTCGTCGGCATCCGGCCTGC
>CAJMAO010000046.1 GCA_905211345.1 uncultured Prevotella sp. | reverse complement strand
CTCCGGATTATGAATCCGACGCTCTAACCAGCTGAGCTATCCCGCCATCAATCATCCTTTTTGCGGGTGCAAAGGTAATACAATTTATTTACATACCAAAAAATATCGTACTTTTTTGCTTTTTTCTTTTGTAAAATTATTATTTTTGTAGCGAAAAACTCTCATACCATGATTTATGGAAGCGAATAAAATCAGTATAGAGCGGGAGCTGCGCTCGAAGTCGGCCAGCATTATATGGTCGCTGATGAGTACTCCCGAAGGGCTGTCGAAATGGCTCGCCGACGAAGTGAAGCGCGACGGCGACACGTTCACCTTCACATGGGGCAACCCTTGGAGCCACCATGAGACGAGGACGGCCGCAGTGATAGACAAGAAGGAAAACAAGTACATACGCATGAGGTGGAGCGAGGATGAATACCGTGACACGTATTTCGAGCTGCGTATGGAAAAGAGCGACATAACCGACGATTACATGCTCGTAATCACTGACTACGCCCCCGACGGCGACACCGATACGCTTGAGGACATCTGGGATGCCAACATGGAGACGCTGCACCGCTCGACGGGGCTTTGAAAGGTGGGAAGGTGAGAAATAAATACGTTCTGCCTTCTCACTTTCTCACCTTCTCACTTTCTTACCTTTATATATTGTTTTCTGATTTTTTTGTGCTAATTTTGCAGGCTGGTAGGCGCTGTAATGCCCTGCCGCTACAAACAAATGATAAGGATAAAGAAGTTAGACAAGTTCATAGCGAGGCAGTTCGGAATGCTGTTCGTTGGCACGTTCTTTATCTGTCAGTTCATCCTGATGATGCAGTTCCTGTGGAAATACGTGGACGAACTGATAGGCAAGGGACTTTCGATGGACGTCCTTGCGCAGTTCTTCTGGTACATGAGCCTGATGCTCGTGCCGCAGGCGCTGCCGCTGGCCATACTGCTGTCGTCGCTCATCACGTTCGGCAACCTCGGCGAGAGCAGCGAGCTGACGGCGATAAAGGCCGCCGGCATATCGCTGATGCAGGCGTTCAGGTCGCTTATTGTGATAGTGGTGCTCATCTCGCTGGGTTCGTTTTATTTCCAGAATGTCATAGCCCCTAACGCCAACATGTCGTTCTCGCGCCTGCTGCTGTCGATGAAGCAGAAAAGCCCCGAGCTTGAGATTCCCGAAGGAGTTTTTTACGACGGCATACCGGGGTGTAACCTGTACGTGCAGAAAAAAGACCTGAACACGGGCAAGCTGTACGGCGTGATGATATATAAGATGACCGACAGCTACGAGGACGCGGCCATAATCTTGGCCGACTCGGGCATGCTGCAGTCTACGGCGGAGAAGAAACATTTGCTGTTGACGCTGTACAGCGGCGAATGGTTTGAGAACATGAAGTCGCAGCAAATGGTAAGGGGCACGGGAGTGCCCTACCGCAGGGAGTCGTTTATTGAGAAAAAGATTCTCATGGACTTTGATTCCGACTTCAACGTGGCCGATGCCAGCGCCCTGTCGAACAACGCCAAAGGCAAGAGCCTGAGGCAGATAAGTCTCGATATCGACTCGCTCACCCATGTGTATGACAGCGTGGGGCGCGTGTTCTACAGGGATGCCAAAAGGTCGTATTATGCCGACCAGTCGATAAGTAAGACCGACTCGATGCGCGCCGTGAAGATGGCCGCTACGCGGACGTTCAGCTTTGATTCGGTGTACAACCGCCTGTCGGCCGACAAGAAACTGTCGGCTGTCGACATGGCGCTGAGGAAAGTGAGGAACGAGATGAGCGACCTCGACTTCAAAGGTATGCTGACATCTGATGGCGACAGGCTGATAAGGCAGCATAAGATTGAGGCCATCAACAAGTTTTCAGTGGCTTTGCAGTGCCTGCTGTTCTTTTTCATAGGCGCTCCGCTCGGCGCTATAATAAGGAAAGGCGGTCTCGGCGTGCCCGTTATCGTCTCGGTGCTGGTGTTCATCGTGTTCTTCATCTTCGACAACTCGGGCTACCGCATGGCCCGCGGAGGCATGTGGACAATATGGTTCGGCAAGACTATAGCCCTTGCAGTGCTGGCGCCGCTTGCCGTGTTCTTTACATATAAGGCGAACAACGACTCCGTCGTGTTCAACGTCGACTTCTACCGCAACATGTTTATGAACCTGCTCGGACTGCGCGTGAAGCGTGCCGTATACCGCAAGGACGTGATAATCAACGATCCCGACTATGGCACTGACGCCGCAGAGCTGGCGAAGATAAACACGGAGATACGCGATTACGCCCACGAGCACAACCTGCTTTTGGCTCCGAACGTGGTGAAAGTGTTCTTTAAATACAGCCCCGACCACACGATAGAGGAAATAAACGAGAGGATGGAGGCCGTGATAGAAGATCTGTCGAACACGAAAGACAAGCGCGTGTTGGCGTTGCTCAACGAATATCCCTATATGGCCGTGAGGGCGCACACCCGTCCTTTCGAGCGCAAATGGCTTAATGTGGCGGCGGCAGTGGCAGTGCCTGTGGGAGTGTTCCTCTATTTGAGGATGTGGCGTTTCAGGCTTCGCCTGCTGAGAGACTTAAAGGTGGTAAAGCAGACGAACGACTCCATGATAGCTAGGATAAACGAAATGGAACATGACGGCAAGTTGAAAACCGTTGTATAATATATAAAAAAGGTGAAAGGTGATTATGGAAAAATTGAAGATAAATACTGTTGACGAGGCCCTGAAAGACTTTAAAGAGGGCAAGTTTGTCATAGTTGTCGACGACGAAGACCGCGAGAACGAAGGCGACCTTATAATAGCGGCTGAGAAGATAACGGCCGAAAAGGTGAATTTCATGCTGAAACATGCGCGCGGAGTGCTCTGCGCGCCGATAACGCTCAGCCGGTGTGACGAGCTTGACCTGCCACGGCAGGTGGCGGAAAACACTTCGGTGCTGGGCACCCCGTTCACCGTAACGATAGATAAACTTGACGGATGCTCTACGGGAGTGTCGGCCCATGACCGGGCCGAGACGATAAAGGCGCTGGCCGACCCTGCGTCTACTCCGCTGACGTTTGGCCGTCCCGGCCATGTCAATCCTCTTTACGCCCAGGACAACGGGGTGTTGAGGCGCAGCGGACATACGGAGGCTACGATAGACCTTTGCAGGCTGGCCGGCCTGTATCCGGCCGGCGCTCTGATGGAGATAATGAACGACGACGGCACCATGGCGCGGCTACCGCAACTGCTGGAGTTCGCCGCAAAGTATGACCTTAAGGTGATAAGCATTAAGGACATGATAGCCTACCGCCTGCAGCGCGAGTCGCTGATAAGCGTCGGGCAGACGGTGGATATGCCTACGGAGTACGGACACTTCAAGCTCATACCCTTCAGGCAGACGAGCAGCGGGCTGGAGCACATGGCCCTGATAAAGGGCGAATGGCGCGAGGACGAGCCTGTGCTGGTGCGGGTACATTCGTCGTGCGCTACTGGCGACATATTCGGCAGTAAGCGTTGCGACTGCGGGCAGCAGCTGCACAAGGCAATGCAGATGATAGAAAGGGAAGGCAAGGGCGTGCTGATATATATGCAGCAGGAAGGCCGCGGCATAGGACTGATGAACAAGATTGAGGCTTATAAATTGCAGGAGGAAGGCTATGACACTGTTGACGCGAACGTACACCTCGGCTTTAAGCCCGATGAGCGTGATTACGGTTGCGGCGCACAGATGCTTCGTCATTTAGGAATACACAAGATGAGGCTGATGACCAACAATCCTACCAAGCGTGTAGGGCTTGAGGCTTACGGTCTAGAAATAGTGGAGAACGTGCCTATAGAAATTACGCCCAACGAGTATGATTACAAGTATCTCAAGACGAAAAAAGACAGAATGGGGCACAACTTGCATCTGTAATGCCTTTGTATAATGTTTGTAATGTGAAACTTTTTTTTGTTTTTGACGTGTAAATATAGACGTATTTATTTTTTCGGGAAAAATAATTTTTTTAATTTTGCAAAAACAAATCATAAATAATATGGCACAATTATCAGACCGGCTAAACCGCTTGGCTCCTTCAGCAACGCTTGCTATGTCGCAGAAAAGCGGTGAAATGAAAGCTCAGGGTATCGATGTTATTAACTTGAGCGTAGGCGAACCGGACTTTAATACGCCCGACCATATAAAAACAGCGGCCAAGGCTGCGGTAGACAACAACTTCTCGAAGTATTCTCCGGTGCCCGGATACATGGACTTGCGTGAGGCTATAGTCGCAAAATTGAAAAATGAGAACGGACTGGACTATACAGTGAACGAGGTACTTGTATCGAACGGAGCCAAGCAGAGCGTATGTAATGCGGTTCTGGCTTTGGTCAACGACGGTGACGAAGTGATAATTCCCGCTCCTTATTGGGTGAGCTATCCGCAAATGGTGAAGCTCGCCGGAGGAACACCTGTCATCGTAGAGGCTGGCTTCGAGCAGAATTTCAAGATGACCCCTGAACAACTCGAGGCTGCGATAACGCCGAAAACAAGATTGCTGATATTGTGCTCGCCAAGCAATCCTACGGGCAGCGTGTATTCGCGTGAGGAGCTAGAGGGACTGGCCGAGGTCGTGAAACGCCATGAAGACCTTTTTGTTATATCCGATGAGATTTACGAACACATTAATTATATAGGTGTCCATAGCAGCATAGCACATGTAGGGGGAATGAAAGAGCGCACCATACTTGTGAACGGCGTGTCGAAAGCGTATGCCATGACAGGGTGGCGTATCGGATATATCGCGGCTCCGGAATGGATTGTAAAGGGATGCAACAAACTGCAAGGACAATACACGAGCGGCCCTTGCTCTGTAAGCCAGAAAGCCGCTGTTGCAGCTTATGTAGGCTCGCAGGACTGTGTCGAGGAAATGCGTAAGGCATTTGAGCGCCGCCGCGATTTGATGGTAGGTCTTACAAAAGATATTCCAGGACTTGAGGTTAATGTGCCGGAAGGCGCGTTTTACGTATTCCCTAAGTGCAGCAGCTTCTTCGGTAAGAGTGATGGCGCAGGCCATGCGGTGAACAATTCGACAGACTTTGCGTTGTATTTGTTGGAAGTGGCCCATGTCGCGACTGTGGCAGGCGACGCATTCGGAGATCCTGAATGTTTCCGCATGAGCTATGCGACAAGCGATGATAACATACGTAAGGCTATGGCACGGATAAAGGAAGCCGTATCAAGGCTGAAGTGATATCGTGCGCAGCAAGTATAAAAAGTGATGAAAAGATATGGATAAAAGTCAAAAACATTGTTAAAAACTTTGTGATAAATGTTTTTATTATCCATAATTCGTTACCTTTGTGTGCTTGTATAACGTTAAACCACTTTTGAAAGCACGGGAAGTACCTGCCTTAATTGGTATTTGATTGAAACTTTATAACTTAATATTTAATTAACTAATAACACTAAATTCAAAATTATGGCAACTACACAAAAAGCAGCAAGCCCGAAGAAAAATCAGGGCTTCCAGGGAATTAGAGCAGCGATTTGGGTTATCGTTGTATGTCTTATCATCGCGATTTGCATATACAATTTCCTGCTCGGCAATCCTTCTAACTTCGCAGGTAACGACCCCGCTGGTCACCCGACAAACTTGCTCGGAACTATCTACAAAGGTGGTGTCATCGTGCCTATTATCCAGACCCTTTTGCTTACTGTGATCGCTTTGAGTATCGAGCGTTGGCTCGCTCTCCGCACAGCTTTCGGTAAAGGCTCTTTGGCAAAGTTCGTCCTGAACATAAAGGCAGCTGTAAACAAGGGCGACTTCGCTACAGCTCAGAGCATTTGCGACAAGCAGAGAGGTTCTGTTGCCAATGTGGTTTCAGCTTCTATACGCGCATATAAGGAAATGGAAGCCGCTACTGGCTTAAAGAAGGCTCAGAAAGTGGCTAAGATACAGCAGGCTCACGAAGAGGCAACTCAGTTGGAAATGCCTACCTTGCAGATGAACCTTCCGATTCTTGCAACCATCGTTACACTTGGTACGCTTACCGGACTTCTCGGTACCGTTATCGGTATGATTCGTTCATTCCAAGCTTTGGCCGCCGGTGGTGGTGGTGACTCTCTCGCCCTTTCTACTGGTATTTCTGAGGCGTTGATCAACACCGCGTTCGGTATTTTGACTTCTTGGTGCTCAGTTGTTGCTTATAACACTTTCACAAACAAGATAGACAAACTTACATACGCCCTTGATGAGGTTGGTTATTCTATTGCTCAGACATACGAAGCCAATCACACGGAAGAAGCTTAATTTTACTAACCCTTTAAATTTTAATTACTATGGGTAAAGTAAAAATTAAGAGACAAAGCACCTGGATCGACATGACGCCGATGAGCGACGTGATGGTCTTGCTGCTTACGTTCTTCATGTTGACGTCAACATTCGTGAAGAACGAGGCGGTGAAGGTTGTTACGCCGGGATCAGTGTCGGAGGTCAAGGTAACAGACTCGAACGTCTTGACAATACTTATTGACAATAAGGGCAAGGTGTTCTTGGGCTGGGACAAGCCGGGTGACATGGAGACCGCTCTTGGGACAATGGCAGATCAGTTTGGAGTGTCATTGAACGGAGCGCAAATGAAGAATGTACGCAGTGCTACGAATATTGGCGTGTCAATGAATGAAATGAGCGCGTTTCTTAATCAAGACGCCTCGCAGATGAATGCCTTCCAGCAGGAAAAAGGTGTTCCTACTGATAGCATTGACGGCGGTATGAGCGAGTTCCAACTCTGGGTGAAAACTGTTACTGACGCTAATTCAGACATGAAGTTGGCCATCAAGGCTGATGAGAAAACACCTTATAAGGTTATCAAGAAGGTGATGTCTGAGCTTCAGGACATGAACCAGAACCGTTACGAGCTTATCACTTCTTATAAAAAGGTGGAGGACTAAGTCATGGCAAAAAAGAATACAAGTAGACAGAAGAAAATCGAGATCCGCGTAGACTTTACGCCTATGGTGGACATGATGATGCTTCTTATCACATTCTTCATGCTGTGTACGTCCTTAAGCAAGCCTCAAGCTATGCTTTTGACCATGCCGAGTAATGATAAGAATGTGCAAGATCAAGACAAAACTGCGACTAAGGCCTCACAGACAATAACTATCTTTGTTGCCGGAAATGATAAGATTTTCTACGTTGCTGGTATACCGAATTATGAAGATCCTTCTTGTTTGAAGGAAACTACATGGGGTAAAGATGGTATTCGTAGTGTACTTATCAACCACGTAACAGAGGATGGTACTGTTCCTGTGGCTGCCATTTTGAAAGCGAAGATGGAACTTGACGCTAAGAAGCTGAAAGATCCCGCTAAGTATCCGGATTCTATTTATAATAAGGAGCTTGAAAAATTGAAGAATGGTGAAGTAGGCGGACAGAAGATACCTACGCTTACGATCATTATCAAGGCAACGGACGACGCTTCTTATAAGAATTTGGTTGACGCTCTGGATGAGATGCAGATATGCAGTATTGGTAAGTATGTCATCGACAACATTACCCCTGAAGACAAGCAACTCCTCAGCAAGAAGGGTGTGCAAGTGAAATAATGGGGCAATAGTCGTTGGTTAACATTTAAAACGTAAAGACAATGTCAAAAATAGATTTAATATCTAATGCATGGTGCGACCTTGTGTTTGAAGGCAGAAACCAAGCTTACGGAGCCTATAAGCTTCGCAAGGGTACTGCCAAGCGTAACATTTGGTCAATCCTAATCGTGCTTATTGCTGCTGTTGTCATCTTCTCCGCCATAGCGATCAAGAACGTAATTCAGGCCAATCAAAGAGTTGCTGTGACAACCGCTGTCGAGCTTTCGTCTCTTGAGACGAAGAAAGAGGCAAAGGTTGAGAAGAAGGCTCCTGTCAAGATTGAGCCTCCGAAGCCGGTAGAGAGGGTGAAAAGCTCAATTAAGTTTACGGCTCCTGTCATCAAGAAAGACGAGGAAGTGAAACCTGAAGAAGAAATGAAGAATCAGGACGATCTCCAAAAGACTAAGACTACTATCGGTGCATTCAACGTTCAAGGTAACGATGAAATCGGTGGTGAGGTGTTCAAGGCCAAAGAAGAGATTGCCCAGCCGGAACCTCCTAAGGAAGAAGAGAACAAAGTCTTCGACGTCGTTGAAGAACAACCTTCGTTCCCAGGTGGTCCTGCAGCAATGATGCAGTGGTTGAAAGATAATATCAAATACCCTGTAGTTGCTGCTGAGAACGGCATCGAAGGACGTGTTATCGTTCAGTTTGTCGTTAGTAAGACTGGCTCTATTTCTGACGTGAGGGTTGCTCGTGGTGTTGACCCGTCGCTCGACAGGGAGGCTATACGTGTCGTAAGCAGTATGCCTAAGTGGACTCCGGGTAAGCAGAACGGTACAACCGTAAACGTAAGGTACACATTGCCTGTAACATTCAAATTGCAGTAATAAAGCAATATGAAGAAAGAACTATTCTACGGTATAGTAGGATTTACACTGCTCTTGGGATTTGTATCGGCATGTGTCGACAAACCTAAGAATGGTAGGACAGATACTTATTCGTCAGGAGCGATTTCATTCGCTTCTGACGAAAGTTTTAGTCCTATTATTGACGAACAGATACAAGTATTTGAAAGTATTTATCGTGAGGCTAAGTTGACTCCGATTTATACGAATGAGCTTGATGCTGTCAATATGCTTATGACGGACAGCATACAGCTTGCTATTACTTCGCGTAATTTTACGAAGGAAGAATTTGAGAATCTTAAGGCCCGTAATTACCTGCCTGTGGCCATTCCGTTGGCTTACGACGGGCTTTCGCTTATTATTAACAAGGATAATACCGATTCGTGTATTTCTGTAAAAGACATAAAGCGTGTTCTTAGTGGGCAGGCAAAAAAATGGAGCGACATTGTTCCGGGTTCAAAACGTGGTGACATCTTGGTTGTGTTTGACAACAAAAAGTCAAGTGCCGTGCATTTTTGTGTAGACTCATTGCTTGACGGGAAACCTATCAACAGTCCGAATATTGTGGCTGCCCTGACAAGTAAGGAAGTGGTTGACTATGTTGAGAAAACGCCAAACGCAATAGGAATAATCGGTTCTAATTGGTTGAACGACAAGCGTGATACCACGAATACTACATTCAAGAAGAATATAACTGTAATGTCTGTAAGTAGGTTTGATTCAGCTACATATATGAATAGCTGGAAACCTTATCAGGCATACTTGCTTGACGGACGATACCCGTTGGTGAGAACAATATATGCGTTGCTGAACGATCCTCTTCAAGGATTGCCGTGGGGATTTGCCCATTTCATAGAACAACCGAAAGGACAGCTCATCATTTTCAAGTCCGGTTTGTTGCCGAGGCGCGGCGACATTACTATCCGAACGGTTAATGTCAGCGACGAATAATTTGTGTTGATATATTAGTTTTAATTTTTGTGGAATGATTGTTTTTTAATCATATTTGACTTATGAGAGCAATTAAATATTTATTGGCCGGAGCTTTGATATCAGTTGTATCGGCTCCCTCAATGGCTCAGGATGTTAAGTCCCAAGTAGATGCCATTACGAAAGTTATTGTAGAAAACAAGTCGAACCCTGCAGCTTATGAAGATCAGGTAAAGGATTTTGTAAAGGAGTACAAGAAGAACGCCGAGGCTTTATCAGGATTAGGCCGTGCCTTTTTTGAAATTAGGGACACTGCGTCTGCACGTGAGTATGCCAACATGGCAATAGAGCGTGGAAAAGATGAAAAAGGTAAGGCTCTTGCCTCGATCCTTCTTGGAGATCTCGCCGCCGTGTCAAGCAACGAGGGTGGTGGTGCAGCAAGTTTCTATAACCAAGCTATACATTTCGACCCGACCAATCCTACCGGTTACATCAAGTACGCTTCGGTTTACCGCAAGGTTGATCCGGACGGCGCCGTAGCCAAACTAGAGGAACTTCGCAAAGTCGATCCTTCTTATCCTGTTGATGCCGAGGCCGCTCACTTTTATTATGGAGCAAACAAACTCGACAAGGCTGTTGAATATTACGCCAAGGTTGACTTGAACCAGTTGAAGGATAATTACTTAACCGAGTACGCTACCGCAGAGTTGCTTTTGGCTAACTCAAAGAAAAGTCTTGAGGTTGCGCTTTTTGGAGTAAATAAAGATCCTCGTAGCGCGGCTATGAACCGTATAACGTTCTATAACTACACCGACCTTAAGGACTATAAGAACGCTTTGAAGTATGCCGACGCACTTTTCAACAAGTCTGACAGCGCTAAGATTTCAGCCCGTGACTATCAGTATTACGGTTATGCCTTTATGGGTGACAGCGCATACGACCAAGCGATCGAGCAGTTCAAGAAGGCTCTTGAAATGAACGCCGAGCTTAATGACGTACGCAAGCAGCTTTCCGACGCTTATATTGCAAAGAACGATTTTACCAATGGTCTCGCATATTATGATGAATACCTCAGCAAGGTAGAGAAACCGTCTGTGCCCGACCTTGACGGCCTTGCCCGTCTTTACATGCAGCAGGCTACCACAATCGATTCGCTTAATGCCGACAAGGTGAATGCCTTCAAGAAGGCCGACGAGATTTACGGACGTATTGCGACGGAGTCGCCGACCAATAAGCTGTATGCTACGATGATGCGCGCGCGTATCAACTCGCAGCTCGACCCGGAGACGACACAGGGGCTTGCAAAGCCTTATTATGAGGAATATGCCCAGTTGGCGCAGACGGAACATGCTGACAATCCGAAGTTGCTTGTAGAGCCTTACCTGTATCTTGGTTATTATTATATTCTCAAAGAGGACAACGCTAACGCGAAGTCATATTACGAGAAGGTATTGGCTATTGATCCACAGAACCCGACCGCCACACAGGCTATTGAAGTTTTGAAATAATAATTTATTTATATAATTCAGATAAAAAGGCGCAGCCAATGTACGGTCGCGCCTTTTTATTTTCATGGTTTGAGCTTAGATGTTTGTGCGGAATATCATTGCGAAACTTCCGTCATGTGCGTTTACGATAGGCAACAGTGTTGTCCCGTTGCCGTGCTTGTCCCAGCCTAGCAGCCGTCTTTCCCATGGCAGCAGCCAGAATCCAATCTTGGCCGATAGTATGCCCATGCCTGCACCTGTTATAACGTCGTTCAGCCAGTGGCGGTTGTTGTACAGGCGCATTACGGCCACCCCCGTGGCCAGCGTGTATGCGCAGGCGCCGGCCATGCCGCCGTATTCCTTGCGCACTAGTTCTGCTCCCATGAACGCCGTGGCCGTGTGGCCTGAAGGAAAAGAGTTCCGCGCACCGCTGTCGGGACGCTTTTCGCGGAAAGCGAATTTCATGCTGTTCACAAGTATTCCCATGGTGGCGTAAGACATCGCAAGGATTACGCTGCGGTCGACAATCCTGTGTTTTCCCTCCACCCCGCAAAGGTTAAGCCCGTAAACTGCCGCCATTGGCGCATACTGGCTGTAATCATCGGCCTTGAACTTGCGCCGGCCGCCGGCCGAAAGAGCGTCCTGAACGTTTTCCTTCCTACCTGCAAGCCACCCGTTGTGTACAAAAAGCGCCGAAACGCCGAACAAAGCCGCGGGAACGAGCACTTCACCTGGTTTCAAACTGTGGCTGCCGTCCGCAGTTACGGGATACGGCTGCCCTTGTGCCTGCGCGCCAACCGGCACGCTATGACACGCCAGAAAGCCCGCCGCCAACAGGCCGGCTTTCGCGAAACGATAAAATTTCATCTGCACTGTATTTGTGCGAGAACTATCATTCCGGTTATCCCGAATCGGACATATTATTAGCCGTAGTCATACAATCGCGTTCTAATGACTGATTCGGGATTATACGGGCGCACGAACAAACACCGCAGGGCAAGACAAAAAAAGCGTGAGCTTCGCTTATCTTACTCTGAGGTATTTGGCGTAACCCGTATAGACGATAAGTTCCACCCACGCATAGCGCAGGCGTTCACCGAACCTATTCGTGCCTATACTTCATCTAATCGCCAAATTTTCAGAGTATACCGAATAATAGTAAACGCTAATTAATAATATGTTGTATTTATGTTA
>CAJMAO010000045.1 GCA_905211345.1 uncultured Prevotella sp. | reverse complement strand
CGGCTGTCTATGACGCTCAAGACGCTGAAATGGCCAACCCGATAACCGAGGGCAACGTAGGCCAGATGGTGCGTATAGTGGGCAAGAACCTCAACAACGTAAAAAGCATAAAGTTCAACACTGTTGAGGCCGACCTCTCTGAAGTGTACACGTTCTCAACCGGCGCAATAGTAGTAATCCCCATGGAACTGTCGATGGCGCATGAAAACAACATTGAATACACCACCGACATGGGCACGACCACTTACGGTTTCACCATGCCGTTCCCGACTCTGCAGGTTGACGGGCTGCTGTGCGAGTTCGTCAACGCGGGCGACTCGGTGACGATACTCGGCGCAAACTTCAACCTCTATGAGTTCGGCACGACATCGAAAGTCTCGCTCAACGGCACGGAGCTTGGCCTTGGTTCGATAACAAGCTCGTCGATGAAGGCCGAAATACCCGAAGGCACGCCAGACAACAGCACGATACAGATAAGCTGGACCGACGGAAGTACGGGCGAGCCGATGACGGCCACGCTGCCGTTCCGTCCGACAAGGAACCTGCTTTACGGCGATTTCAGCGCAACGAGTGTCAGCGTCAGTGGCCTTGCTTACGAAAACTTGACCGATGCAGAGGCATCTGCCGCCGAGACTTCGCTCGGTTATCCGCACCTGCACTTCACTGGGCATGTAGGGCAATGGAGCTGGAACCAGATAGACCTCAGCCAAAACCTGATTGACATCGACGGCGTAGACGTAGGCTCACTGCCTGCCGAAGAACTGGACGGTTACGTGCTCAAGTTCGAGGTTTATAACTCTAACAACTATCCGCTGACCGGCGGTTCCACTCTCGAGTCGTGCTTCAACTGGGGCAACAGGTATGTATGGAACATAGGCGACGGGGCCGGTATCAACACGCATGAGGAATGGCAGACAGTAACCCTGTCGCTTGCCGACCTCGCGCAGAACGGTTTTTACGGCACCGTTGGCTCACGCTGGGCTACGCTCAGCATTGTGTTCAAGCCTGATGTAGACTATGATGCCGACTTCCGCATGGGCAACTTCCGCATTGAAAAGAAGTGAGTGCGTAACACGTTGGTATTCAGTGGCTTTGCAATATGCCGTCTTTTGCCCTCCAAAAGGCGGCATATTACAGGTCGAAAGGCGGCCTTTCGCAAGGCAAAAGGCCGCCTCTTACAAAACAAGCGTAAACCATGCCGCACGGCACACGCCGCAAGCGGTGCCGCGGCAGGTGTAAGATAAACAAGTAAAACCATTTTAAATTAAGCATCATGAAAAAGATTTTTACCTCGTTATTGCTGTTGCTCGCAATGACGCTGACCGCCAACGCGGAAATGAAAACGGTGTGGGAAGGCTCACACGAAATTGGAAAATGGGATTGGAACACACGTCTTGAACTGTCGTCCAACACATTTGCTGACATCGCCGACGGCGGACAATTGGTCGTAACAGTAACCCGCAACACGGCAGCTGCCGGCGACGAGCAGTGGTTTAACTATGAAATCATGGCTAACGACTATGTTGCAGGACGCACGCCGGAGCGTACAACCCTTGCGAGCGGCGACGTAACGGCAGATGGCGACATAACGGTCAGCCTCGACGCAGCGCAGGCCGCACTGCTGAGGGACTACGGCCTGATAGTCAACGGAAAGCATATCACCGTGACGAAAGTCGCCGTTGACGTGAAGGAGGCAAAGGAAGGAACTACTACGACCTTGTGGGAAGACACACCGGTTGAGGCCGGCGATTGGGCTAACGCCTTGGCATTGAGCTATGAAGACAAACCGCAGGGACTTGCAACCGCCAAAGTCGGCGACCTGATAACCGTTACTTGCACCGCGACGGGCGAAGGCGCGCATGTGCAGATAGCAAATCCTGACGGCTGGGTGGCCTTTGATACTGAATCATCTGCCGACCTTACAGTTTCTGCAACGCCACAGACATTCTCATACGAGATACCCAATGTCGCCACGCTTGAGCTTATACAGTTTAACGGCATATTGGTAAGGGGCAAGAACATCACCATCACCAAGGTGGAACTTACAACCTATCCTGACAGCTACGATGCCGTTGAAATAACAATAGGCAACAGCGGCATAGCCACTTACAGCAACTCAAGCAAGAGCCTCGACTTCACCAATGCCGATGTAACTGCGTATTACGCGACAGCGGTTGAGCATGGTAAGGTGACGCTGACTCCGGTTACTTACGTCCCCGCATACACAGGCATCATAGTGAAAGGCACTCCGGGTATCCATGTGGTAATGACCGGCGAGGGTGAGAACAACGCGGCCAACTACCTCAAGGCCATAGGCGACTGGGCACAGACGGTTACCGCTTCGACCTCGGGAATATATAATTACGGTTTTGACGAGACGGCCGCCACGTTCAGTCTTGTCACCGTTGATACTGAGATTCCCGCCCGTAAGGCTTATCTCGAGACCAATGTCGACATCACTCCGGCCACAGGCGGCATCGTGCTCGATTTCCAAGACGGCGGTGGCACGGGCATCAACGAGGTTGAGGCCGAGGTTGGCGGCACTGACGCCGACGCTCCTTATTACAACTTGCAGGGTATGCGCGTAGAGCATCCCACGCGCGGCATCTACATCCACAACGGCAAGAAAGTGATAATTAAGTAAACAGGCGTTATACCTATATACATAAAGAGAGCCTTGCGCCGGTGTCCGGCGGCAAGGCTCTCTTTGTGTCTTATTGTTTGTTGCCGTGCTTATTTCACCTCCTCTAGGCTTATCACGCGGCTTGCCCAGCTGTTCAGCTTGTTATAGTCTACGTCGTGCGTGTAAGGTATTTCAAGCCCGTTGTCCATCAGGAACTGGCCGGTGAACGCCTTGCCCTCGAACTTCAGCGGCTTGTTGTCAATGCGGTCAAGCTCGTGCACGCGGTAAGTCTTGGCGGGGTCGAGGCCGGCCATCTTGACGCGCGGCAGGTGCTGGTTGACGAAAGTCTCCGTCTTCCACCAGTAGAACACGGCCTTGTCCTTAGCCTCAGACACGTACATGAGCGACGCTACGCCGAGCTTGTCGTAGGGAGAGACGAGGCGGTACAGGTCGCCGAACTGCACTATGGGACGGATTTGCTTGTATTCGGCAATGGCTTTCTTGCACAGCGCCTTCTCCTCGTCGGTCATGTTCTTGGGCTGTATCTCCATGCCGAGGCGGCCGCTCATGGCCACGTCGATGCGGAATTTTATCGGAATGTTGCGGAAGGTTTGGTGATTGGGGTTGGAGCCGATGTGCGATGCCATGGCGATGGCCGGAAAGAAGTATGACGTTCCCCACTGCATGTATATCCGTTGCAGGGCGTCGGTGTTGTCGCTCACCCAGAACTCGTCGAAGTAAGGCAGCACTCCCCAGTTCGCCCTTGCTCCTCCGCTGGCGCAAGCCTGTATCACAAGGTCGGGGTATTTTGCGCGGATGCGCTGGCACACCTTCTCGAACCCGCGGTGGTAGTTTATGTACAGGTGGCTTTGGTTGTCCTTGGTGAGGTATGTCGAGCCGTGGCTCTGTATGCCCATGTTTGAGTCCCATTTGATGTATGCTATCTCGGGATGTTTCGTCATGAGGTTGTCTACGATGCCGAACACGAAATCCTGCACCTCGGGGTTGCCCAAGTCGAGCATCAGTTGCGTGCCTCCGCGGCCTGTGGCAGGCTCGCGTCCGGGGGCGTTAATTATCCATTCGTGGTGCTTCTCGTACAGTTCGCTGGTGGTGTTGGTGGCCTCAGGCTCTATCCAGATGCCGAATTTCACGCCGTTCTTCCTTGCGTCGCGCAGCAGTCCGTCAATGCCTTCGGGCAGCTTGCGGCCGTCAACCGTCCAGTCGCCCAGCGCCGCGTTGTCGCTGTTGCGTTGGTATTTCGTGCCGAACCAGCCGTCATCCATCACGAACAACTCGCCGCCCATCGAGGCGATGTCTTGCATCATCTGCTCCATGCCTTCCTGATTTATGTTGAAATAGACTCCCTCCCAGCTGTTGAGCAGTATCATTCGTTCCTTGTCTCCGTGCATCAGGCGGTACTGGCGACCCCATTTGTGGAAGTTGCGGCTTGCCCCGCTGAGTCCTTCCTTGCTGTAGGTAAGGGCGAGGGCGGGCGTTGCGAACACCTCGCCTTTAGGCAGGTTGTAGGCCGAGTTATCTTCGTTTATTCCGGCGAAGAAGTGGTGGTAGTCGCTCTCGTCGGTGTCTATGCGCAGCTTGTAGTTGCCGCTGTAGCAGAGGGCTGCGCCTATCACGTTGCCTGAGTTTTCCATCGGTCGACCGTCAAGGCTGAACATCACCTCGGCGTGCGCCGTGTGCGAGTTGCGCAGTCCGTCCTTGTTCTTAATTACTTTCATACCCGGCTTGAGCGGTTCTTGGCACACTTGCGCCTCGTTTGCCCACGCTCCGTAAAGCGACGAGAGCCATACCGTGCCGCGGCGCACGGGCAGGTAGCCCGAAGCGAACTGGTTGAGCACTACCGTTCCCTTTTCCCCGTGGCTTATTTCGGTCCAAGTCTCTATCACGTCGGCGTCGCTGTAAGTCTTGTAACATACGTTGACGTAGAACGGATACTTCTTGTCTTTCATCTTGATGGTGGTCACCGTGGCCTTGCCTTCGGTCTTTTTGTCAACTCCGGTGACTTCCATTTGTAGCGACAGGTTGCCGTCGGCGTGCTTCACAGCCAGTGCTGTCTCGCTTTGGCAGTTCATTCCGTAGACCGGGTATGCCGCGTAAGACGCGCCCCCTGCGTCGGCGAGGGCGGCCAAGTCGGCCGCGGTCAGGCGGTCGCCGTAATAAAGCTGTTTAAGCTCTTGCCCCTCGGTGGCGTCCACCACGAGTGACGTGTAGGGCGTGGCCACTTCTACCGTCTCGGCCACGGCCGGGCCGCAGAACGCCAGCACGCCCATGAGTGCGCATAAGTTCTTTTTCATTTTCATTTCAGTTAGCATTTGTTTTCAGATTATTTATTGTCGGCAAAGATACTCAAAAACAGCCGTATGGCTTTGCATTATTTTGCCTTAATGCAATACAAAAGTGTCGGTATCGCAACAATGAATTATCATACGCGGCGCGAAAGGCCGTCTTTTGGCCTGCGAAAGGTGGCCTTTTAGCGTGTGAAAGACGGCCTTTTGGAAGGCGAAAGGCCACCTTTCGCAAGGTGCGTGGTTTTCAGCCATTTAGCAATCTTTTGAAGGTTTAGTGCGTGAATGTCGCAAAAAAGTATTATATTCGCATCCGAACAGATACTTAAAACACATTCTAAGCCTTGAAAAATCATGGAAAAAAACAATAGCGAGCACCACATACAGCGCGAGATAACGCCCCTTTCCGATAAGGACTGCTTCTATATCGTTGACCGTCATAAGAACGAGTTCACTTATCCCATGCACTGCCACGGCGAATACGAGCTTAACTTCATAGAGCACGGCGAGGGCCTTCGCCGCATCGTGGGCGACTCTGTCGAGACCACCGGGCCGTATGACCTCGTGCTGATTGCCACCACCGACCTTGAGCACGTATGGGAGCAGGGCGACTGCAAGTCGGAAGACATACGCGAGATAACCATACAGTTCGCCCCCACTTTCTTCGACAGCCTTATTGACACCAACCAGTTCGCCCGCGTGAAAGCCATGCTCGATAAGGGCCGCAACGGCCTGTGTTTTTCCATGCAGGCCATAATGAAGATTTATTCGCTTATCGACACCCTGCCCGAGGCCAAGGGCTTCTACGCCGTGACGCAGTTTCTCACGCTGCTCTATGAGCTGTCGTTCTTCACCGGCGATGCCCGTGAGTTGTCTACGTCGTCGTTTGCCAAGGTCAACCTGCAGGCCAACAGCCGCCGGGTGCAGAAGGTGCAGCAGTACATCAACGAGCACTACAAGGACGAGATGCACCTCGGCAAGATGGCTGAGATAGCCGGAATGACCCCGACTGCCTTCAGCCGCTTTTTCCGTCAGCGCACCGGCAAGCGGCTTTCTGACTATGTTATCGACATACGCCTCGGCCATGCGGCGCGCCTATTGGTCGATACGACGATGTCGGTGGCCGAGATTTGCTACGACTGCGGCTTCAACAACCTGTCCAATTTCAACCGCATCTTCAAGCGAAAGAAGAACTGCTCGCCTACGGAATTTCGTGATATGTACTTCAAGAAGAAGGTAATCATCTGACGACAGGCTGCCGGCAGGGGTGTGGAAAATTAAGAATTAAGAGTTAAGAATTAAGAAAATATGCTCCGTCAGATAGTTTGCGAACATCAGGCAAAGCATATTTTCTTAATTTTTAACTCTTAATTCTTAATTATTTATGTCTCTTTTTTTTGTTATTTCCTCACATATTTCCTTCCGTTTATTATTACGATGCCCTTGTAGTCGTCGCCAACGCGCATCCCGGCGAGGTTGTAGGCTTGGCCGTCGGCGGGCTTTCCGTTTTCAGTTTCGACGCTGGTTATGCCGGTGGTTTCTTTCAAGTGTTTCTTGAAAAATTCCATATACGTATTGTACCAGTCGGCAGGTGTCTCGTGCTTACATTCAGGATTTACTACATATTGCTTTTCCTCTGACTTGAAGTTGTTGTAAGGCGCGAAGTTGGTGTGCGGCGGACATACGGGGTCTTGCAGTCCCATGGCCGTCGTTACGGGGCAGGTTACGAGCGTGGCGAGGTTTTTCGTGTCGAAGTAAGACAGGAACTTGTACATCTCATCGTCGCTCATCGAGAGCTTTTCCTGCATGTCACGGGCAACGTTTGCAGGCCAAGAGCCAACCTTGAAGTAGTCGGGGAAGTCGCCCATGAACTGGATGCTCGGGGCGATGGCGTTCAGACGACCGTCGCCGAGGGCAGCCCCGGCAATGGCGAAAGCGCCGCCTTGCGAGCCGCCTGTCATAAAGATGTTCTCCTTCTGCACCTTTTCCTGCGAGCAAACGAAGTCGATTGAGCGCACCACGTCCATGTAAGCGCCGCGGTAATAATAAGTGTCCTTGTCGCCGAAGTTGTAGGCAAACCATTCGTTAGGTTGGTAGTCCTCGCCATAGAAGGTGTTTTCTTCCTTATAAGGGTCGCGGTTGTTGACGAGCTGTCCACGGTTGCTGATGTTCAGCTCAATCCATTCAGGGTTGCCGTTGGTGTCGGGTATGTATATTTGCGACAGTCCGCCGCTGTCGTATCCGTTCTGTGTTATGACTACGGGGTATGTGCCCTCGGCCTTCGGCACGGCGTAATATCCGCGTATGGTGACGGGCTTGCCGTCGCCGTTGCCGATAGACTGCATCTCGACGAAGTATATGTCGCGCGCGCCTGTTGACAGGTCTTCACGCAAAGTGAGCTTGGCGTCGATTGGAGTAGCTGCGAGTTCGGCCTTGGCGGTTGTCCAAAAGTCGTTGAAATCAGGCTCCATGTCAGGCGCGGAGACTATGGCCATAGGGTCGTAACCTATGTTGAAGTCGCGCACGAGGCCGTAGTTCGCCTCCACGACGGCGTGGTAGAAGCCGGGGTTAAGCTCCAAGGGGAATGTTACCACCATTGTTCCGCCTGCCGGAACGGTTACTTCTTCGGTCTTGGTATAATAGTCTTGGTATGCGTCGGTGCGCAGTTTCAGGCTTACAACGGTCTTCATCTCCTTGCTTTCGAGGCTTTGCAGGTTGACTTTTATCTGCGGACTCTCGCCTGCCTCCCAGCATTTCACGTCGCTGTTAGCCACGTCGCATACTATGGAAGGTATCTGCGCTGGGTCGATAAGGTCTACGCTTGTAAGGTTGAAGCCTATGCCTGACACTATGCAACCGCTCGATTGAAGCTCTGCGAGCATGGCGTCGGTGATGCCGAACTCGAAGTATGAGGCCGTAAGCTGCACGTATTCGGTGGCGTCGGGCATGTCGGCCCACGTGCCGGTAGATATGTGTCCTTGCGCTCCAATGGCGAGATTGGAGTAGTTGAAGCGTAGTTTCCAACCGGTCTGCGCGTCGGCGAAGGCGGCTGCGTCAAGCAGTTGGTAACCGTCAGGTATGCTTCCGCTCCAGTCAATGACCTTGTCGCCAGTCCATACGTTGTGCACGGGGTTGCCCTTTTCGCCCTCGGCAAGCTCCTGCTTGTGTGTGAGGTCGATGCTCGTCATGGTGAAACCGCAGCCGGTAACGATAAAACCGTTGGCCTTGATTTCGTTAACAACGTCCTCGGTCAGGGTCATGCGCGCGTCGAACGGTACAGCGGCATCCTTTGGGAGGTTGACGCCTACGGCGGGGGCGAACATGTTCCAATCGCTCTTTCGCAGTGATACTTGCGGCCAGTCTGTAGTCTGTGATATTGCGGTAACGGTTACTGTAATCTCGTCGCCTGCCTCCACTTGCGACAACTTGTCGGCGGAAATGCTTTGGGAGCCGTTCCAGTTGTCGTCAACTACTTGCGTACCGCTCCACAGGTTGGTCTTTACGTCTACTGTAGCCGCGCTGACGCACATGGTGCACAGCAGCGATAAAAATGTAAATAGCATCTTTTGTTTCATGATAGTTTTATTTGTTGTTTAGGTAATGTTTTATCTTTTAGGATGACTTTCGGGTGCAAAGTTATTGCAAAACCAGTCTGTAGTCAAGTACTTTTTTGACATAAGATGATATGATTCTGTGCTTTCCGGATTGTGGACGGTCTGTGGCTTTCATGCGTCGTAACTGCGGATGAACCTGAAAGACGGCTTCCGGCGCGGCGAAACGCGGCATATTGCAAGCTAAAAGGCCGTCTTTCGCAGGCTAAAAGACGGCATGTTACAAACTAGCTGACGGTCAGCTGGTTACGCGATGCCAGCCAGCGGCCTTGAATATGGGCTGTAAACGGCTGCTGTAAACGGCTTTCGTCAAGTTTTAAGGTAAAGTATTATTTTGTGATAAAATTATATTTGTCGGTCAATGGATAAGGATGTATCTTTGCATCCACATGAGAGTATGACTTTAAACGTACTGAATAAACAATTTATTATGAACCTTAAAACAAGAATTTTATCAAGACTGTGCGTCGCGGCTACGCTCGTTTGTCCTGCAGCCGCAATGGCCGGACAGGACGCTGGAGCGGGCGCTGTAAATGAGAATGTACGCACACGCACGCATGAGGCCGAGGCGATGCTGGCTGCTTTGAAGGCGTTGCCGGAGCAGGGCGTGTTCATGTTCGGCCACCACGACGACCCGATGTATGGCATCGGATGGGTGGGCGACGCGGACAGGAGCGACGTAAAGAGCGTATGCGGCGACTGGCCTGCCGTCATGTCGTTTGACCTCGGGCACTTGGAGCTGGGGCACGACAAGAACCTTGACGGCGTGCCGTTCGACAGGATAAGGAAAGAGAGCGTGGCGCAGTACGAGAGGGGCGGTATGGTGTCGTTCAGCTGGCACGCCGACAACCCGCTTACGGGCAAGGACGCGTGGGACGTAAGCGACTCGACAGTGGTGCGCTCGGTACTTCCCGGAGGCAAGAACCATGAGAAGTTCATCGGCTGGATAGACCGCGTGGCCGACTTCCTTAATTCCATAAAGACTGATGACGGTGTGAAAATGCCTGTGATGTTCCGTCCGTGGCACGAGCATACGGGCAGCTGGTTCTGGTGGGGGCAAGCGTTGTGTACCGACAGTGAGTATGATGCCCTGTGGCAGATGACTTACAAGCGGATGCTTGAGAAAGGCGCGACGCAGCTGCTTTGGGCCTACTCTCCCGGCATAGAGCCGCGCGACGAGGCCGAATACCTGCGCCGATGGCCGGGCGACGGCATCATTGATGTTATCGGCGTGGACGCTTACCAGTATGAAGACCGCGCGGCGTACATAGCCAATCTCGACCGCTCGCTGCGCATAATGACCGCCGTTAGCAAGGCTCACGGCAAGCCGATGGCCGTCACCGAGACTGGCTATGAGTCGGTTCCCGATGCCGAGTGGTGGACGAAGACGCTCATGCCAGTCATAGGGAAATATCCAATAAGCTACGTCTTGGTATGGCGCAACGCGCACGACAAGCCCAAACACTTCTACGCCCCTTATCCCGGACACGCCTCGGCGCCGGACTTCGTGAAGTTCTACAACGACCGGCGTACGCTCTTCGCAAAGGACATGGAGAAGGTGTTGAAAGGCAAAAAGGTAAAAAAGTAAAAAGGTAAAAAGGTAAAACAACAAAAGAATAGAGAAAAGGTAAAAGTTTGAAAGGACAAAGGCTATTGTCTTTAACTCCTTAGCGAGTGAAACGAGCGATAACTTCTTTAACTCCTTTAACTTCTAAAATAAGAATCACATGAAAAGTTTTGATGAAAAACTGAAAGAATTGACGGCGCGCCACGAGGCGTTGCTCACCCGTAAGAACGTGCCTATGGACGAAGGTAACGGCGTGTTCACACGTTATAAATATCCGATAATCACAGCCGCCCACACGCCTTTGTTCTGGCGGTATGACTTAGACGAGCGTTCCAACCCGTATTTAATGGAACGCATCGGTATGAACGCTACGCTTAATTCGGGCGCTATCAGGCTCGACGGCAAGTACCTGCTGGTAGTCCGCGTCGAGGGAGCCGACCGAAAGTCGTTCTTCGCGGTGGCCGAAAGCCCTAATGGAATTGACAATTTCCGCTTCTGGGACTATCCCGTCACCATGCCTGACGACACCATTCCGGCCACAAACATATACGACATGCGCCTAACCAAGCATGAGGACGGGTGGATATACGGCATATTCTGCGCCGAAAGGCAAACATCCGTATTTTTTGGGAAACGTTACAAAAATATCAAGGGTTAGTTATGCCTAATCGTCAAAAATAGCAAATAAAATTCAGGAAATTGCATCATTTTCGCTCAGTTGTCGTTGAACTTCCGGGTACAAAATGATACAATAAGCGTGTTAAGCAGCTGCCGTCTTGGGCACCCGTGCGCCTGTACGAGGGCCGGGGGCGGCAATTCAAGTCAGAATGGGGGATTTAAGTCCATGTTGAACAAGCTGAAACGTGCGGCGCTTGGCGCGCATACGCCGCATGACAAAGCAACTGCTGCAAGCAAACCAGTTCCGATGCCTCTGCCCGCGCAGGTACGCATCCTGATGAGCCAGCACATCGGCGCCCCGGCGAAAGCCTTGGTCAAAAAGGGCGACGAGGTATTCGTTGGCACTAAGATCGGCGAGGCTGGCGGCTTCGTCTCTGCAAACATCCACTCCAGCGTTTCCGGCACCGTTGCTGCCGTGGAACCCTTCCGTCTGTCCAACGGCCGGATGTGCGACTCCGTCGTCATCAAGACCGATGGCAAGCAGACCGTTGACCCCGCCGTCAAGGCCCCGGAAGTGACCGATAAGGCCAGCTTCCTCGCCGCTGTGCGGGAGTGCGGTCTGGTCGGTCTGGGCGGCGCAGGTTTCCCGACCGACGTCAAGCTCCAGCCGAAGCCGCCGGTGGATACCCTGCTGATCAACGCTTCCGAGTGTGAGGTGTGGCTGACCAGCGACACGCAGGAGATGCTGAATTGCAGCGATGATATCATCCGCGGCATCGAGGCCGTCCTGAAGTATGTCGGCATCCCGAAGTGCGTCATCGGCATTGAGAACAACAAGCCCGAGTGCATCGACCTGCTGTGCCAGAAGACGAAGGACAAGCCCGCCATTGAGGTGAAGCCCCTGCCCAGCGTCTACGGCACCGGCGCAGAGCTCATCCTCATTGAGAAGTGCCTGGGCCGCGAGGTCCCGCACGGCGGCCTGCCCGCCGCTGCCGGCGCCATCGTCATGAACGTGGCCAGCGTGTCCAGCCTCGGCAAGTATCTGGCTACCGGTATGCCGGTGGTCAGCCGCGTCATCACCGTGGACGGCGATGCCTGCGAGAAGCCCCAGAACCTCATCGTCCCCGTGGGTACTTCCTACGAGGATGTCCTGAACACTGCCGGCCTCAAGGGCGGCGTCACTCTGGGCAAGGTCGTGGCCGGCGGCGCTATGATGGGTCCCGCTGTGCGTGACCTGAGCTACCCCACCACCAAGACCACTTCCGGCCTTATCATGCTGAGCGAAGCAACTGCACAGCCCCCGCAGGTCAACCCCTGCATCCGCTGCGGCCGCTGCGTCGAGTAC
>CAJMAO010000044.1 GCA_905211345.1 uncultured Prevotella sp. | reverse complement strand
AAAAGTTCGCTTTTCGCGCTTTTATTTTGTATTTCACTCGACTTGCACTATCTTTACAGAAAATAGGCTGCGCCTCGGAAATAAAAATAAAAGTTCGCTTTTCGCGCTTTTATTTTGTATTTCACTCGACTTGCACTATCTTTACAGAAAATAGGCTGCGCCTCGGAAATAAAAATAAAAGTTCGCTTTTCGCGCTTTTATTTTGTATTTCACTCGACTTGCACTATCTTTGCACTCTAAAAACTATAACATAAACAAAGATATGGCCGAAACTAAGAAAATCAAGACCGCGCTCGTATCGGTGTTCCATAAGGACGGACTCGACGAGCTGCTTGCGAAACTCAACGCGGAGGGCGTGAAATTCCTCTCGACAGGCGGTACACAGAAGTTTATCGAATCGCTTGGATACGAATGTCAGACAGTGGAAAGCGTGACCACTTACCCCTCGATACTTGGCGGCCGCGTGAAGACGCTGCACCCGAAAATATTCGGGGGCATACTGGGACGCCGCGACAACGAGGGCGACCGCGAACAGATGAGCCAGTACGAGATACCTGAGATTGACCTCGTGATAGTAGACCTGTACCCCTTCGAGCAGACCGTGGCGAGCGGAGCGAGCGAGGCCGACATAATAGAAAAGATTGACATAGGCGGCATATCACTGATACGCGCCGGCGCGAAAAACTTCAAAGACGTGGTAATCGTGCCGAGCAAGGCGGAATACGGAGTGCTGCTCGACATACTGAACAAGAAGGGCGCCGAAACCGACATCGAGGACCGCCGCATGTTCGCGACACGCGCCTTCGGCGTAAGCAGCCACTACGACACGGCGATACACAACTGGTTCAATTCACAATTTTAATTCATAATTCATAATTCATAATTCATAATTGGGCATACGCCATAAAAGGCACCGGCGCATTTGCGCACATATACGGCAAGTCCAATCATGAATTATGAATTATGAATTATGAATTATGAATTAAAAAATAGGTTATGGGATTTTTTTCGTTTATCCAAGAGATTGCAATGGATCTCGGCACGGCCAACACAATCATTATCAGTGATGACAAGATTGTGGTGGACGAGCCTTCGGTAGTGGCCCTCGACCGCCGCACGGACAAGATGATAGCCGTGGGGGAAAAGGCCAAGATGATGTATGAGAAAACCAACGACAACATACGCACCATACGCCCGCTGCGCGACGGCGTGATAGCCGACTTCACGGCTTGCGAGCAGATGATGCGCGGATTGATAAAAATGGTGCACACGGGCAGGCGCTTTTTCTCGCCGTCGCTGCGCATGGTGATAGGCGTGCCGTCAGGTTCGACGGAGGTGGAGCTGCGCGCCGTGCGCGATTCAGCCGAACATGCCGACGGCCGTGACGTGTACCTGATATTCGAACCGATGGCCGCGGCCATCGGAATCGGCATCGACGTGGAGGCCCCGGAAGGCAACATGATTGTCGACATAGGCGGCGGCAGCACCGAGATTGCCGTAATATCGCTGGGCGGTATAGTATCGAACAACTCGATACGCACAGCCGGCGACGACCTGACAGCCGAGATACAAGAGTACATGAGCAAGCAGCACAACGTGAAAGTGAGCGAGCGCATGGCCGAAAGAATAAAGATACACGTAGGCTCGGCGCTGACCGACCTAGGCGAGGAAGCTCCCGAGGACTACGTTGTGCACGGGCCTAACAAGGTGACGGCGCTGCCTATGGAGGTGCCCGTATGCTATCAGGAGATAGCCCACTGCCTAGACCGCACGATAATGAAGATTGAGAACGCCGTGCTCTCCGCACTCGAAAAAACCCCGCCCGAGCTGTATGCCGACATAGTGAAGAACGGCATCTACCTGACAGGCGGCGGCGCGCTGCTGCGCGGACTCGACAAACGCCTTACCGACAAGATAAAAATACCATTCCATGTGGCTGACGACCCCCTGCACAGCGTGGCCAAAGGGGCGGGCATAGCCCTGAAGAACGTCGACCGCTTCTCGTTCCTGATGAGGTAAGCGATGCGTAACCTGATTGAATTTCTCAAAAAATACAATCACTGGTTTGTCTTTGCACTGCTTGAAGCGGCGGGCATCGTGCTGCTGTTCAAGTTTAACAGCTATCAAGGCAGCGTGTGGTTCTCGTCGGCCAATGTCGTGGCCGGGAAAGTGTACGAGGCCGACGCCGCCGTAAAGACATACTTCAGCCTGACCAAGATAAACGAGCAACTGAACGCCCGCAACCTGTATCTCGAGCAGACAGTAAGGCGGCTCTCGGAACTGGTAGAAAAGGAGAAAGGCGACTCGTCGTGGCTGGCGAGGACGCAAGCCGACGTGCTGAAGAACTACAAACTGATACCTGCGAAGGTGATAACCAACTCGCTCGACAAGCGCGACAACTTCATCACCATTGACAAGGGACGGGTCGACGGAGTGAGGAAAGACATGGGAGTGGCCTGCGGCACGGGCGTAGTAGGCGTGGTGTACATGGTCTCAGAGCACTACGCCGTGGTCATACCGGTGCTCAGCTCGAAGTCGAACATCAGCGTGACGATAAGGAAACGGGGGTATTACGGATATCTGCACTGGACAGGCGGAGCAGCCGACCTTGCATACGTTGACGACATACCTCGCCACGCGCACTTCCGGCTCGGCGACCTTGTGGAGACGAGCGGATACTCGTCAATCTTCCCTCCGGGCATAATAACGGGAGAGATTCTTCACGTTTACAACTCTAGCGACGGCCTTTCATACCGCGTACAAGTGAAACTGACGACAGACTTCGGCAACCTGCGTGACGTATGCGTGATTGACAATACGGCCATGAAGGAACGCATCGAACTGATGCGCAGCGCCGAAGACTCCCTGAAACTAAAGCAGAACTGAGATGAAGATAGAAGTAATACGCCGGCTTTTTACATTCATCATACTGTGCCTTGTGCAGGTGCTGGTGCTCAACCACATCGACCTTTTCGGCTGCGCCACGCCCATGCTGTACGTTTATTTCATCATGACGTTCAGGCGCGGCTACCCAAGGTGGGCCGTATTGGCATGGAGTTTCGTGGCCGGACTGAGCATAGACATGTTCTCAAACACCCCGGGAGTAGGAGCGTCGTCGGCCACGCTGTTAGGACTCCTGCAGCCATATCTGCTCAACGCCTTCGTACAACGCGACAGCCCTGACGACATGAAGCCATCGATGAAAGCGCTCGGAACGGCAAAATATACTTATTACACGCTGATTTGCGTGTTTGTTTTCTGCATGGTTTTCTTTACGTTGGAGTCGTTCAACTTCTTCAACTGGGCGCAATGGGCAAAAAACATCGGCGGAAGCACCGCGCTGACGATAATCCTCATACTCGTGATAGAGAACGTAAGAAGGGGATGACCAGCTTAGATTAAGACTCCAACCACCGGGATATGGACAAAGATTACACACTTGAAAACAGGAAATATGTAATCGGCGGAGTGGCCGTATTCATCGTCGTGGCCTACATCATACGGCTGTTCACCCTCCAGATAATGAGCGACGACTACAAGAAAAACGCCGACAGCAACGCCTTCCTGAAAAAAGTGGAGTATCCGGCGCGCGGAGTAATATCGGACAGGAACGGCCGGCTGATGGTATACAACCAAAACGCTTACGACATAATGGTGGTGATGAACGAGGAAAAAGGCCGCCTTGACACCCTTGATTTCTGCCAATCGTTAGGAATAACAAAGGAATATTTCGACAAAAGAATGGCCGAAATAAAAGACAGGAACAAAAATCCCGGTTACTCGCCGTTCACCCAGCAAATGTTCATGAGCCAGCTGACGGAAAAAGAATTCAGCGTTTTCCAAGAAAAGATATACAGGTTTCCCGGTTTCTACGTGCAACGGCGCAGCGTACGCCAATACACAACGCCATACGCGGCGCACGTACTAGGCGACGTGGCCGAAGTGTCGGAATCAGACATTGAGGAAGATTCTTATTACCAACTCGGCGACTACATCGGCAAGCAAGGCGTGGAAAAATATTACGAAAAGCAACTGCGCGGCGAGAAAGGAGTGCAGATTCTGCTCCGCGACGCCCACGGACGGATACAAGGAAGCTATATGAACGGCAAGCTGGACCGCCGCCCTGTGCCCGGAAAAGACCTAACCCTTGGCATCGACTCGAAACTGCAGGCACTCGGCGAAAGGCTGCTCGAGGGCAAAATAGGCAGCATCGTGGCCATAGAACCGGCTACGGGCGAAGTGTTGTGCATGGTTTCCTCGCCCACGTATGACCCCCGCATCATGACCGGACGCAAGCGTAGCAAAGCGCATTTGGCACTCGCCCGCAACCCGTGGAAGCCCTTGCTTAACCGCTCAATAATGGGAATGTATCCTCCGGGGTCGACATTCAAGACCACGCAAGGGCTGACTTTTCTAAGCGAAGGCATAGTAACACCAAGCACATTGTTTCCCTGCCACCACGGCTTCTACTGCCGCGGACTGCACGTAGGATGCCACGGCCACGCCTCGCCGGTAAACCTCATCCCCGCGCTCGGCACGTCGTGCAACGCTTACTTCTGCTGGGGGCTGTATTATATGCTCGGCAACAGGCGCAAGTATAAAAACGTACAAGAAGCCATGAACACGTGGCGCGACTACATGGTGAGCATGGGATTCGGCTACAGACTCGGCATCGACCTGTCCGGCGAGAAGCGCGGGCTTATCCCTAACGCGCAATATTACGACAAGGCTTACAAGGGTTCATGGAACGGACTGACCGTGATAAGCATCGCAATAGGCCAAGGCGAGGTGCTGCTTACACCGTTACAAATAGCAAATCTCGGAGCAACCATTGCCAACCGGGGCTATTATTACACACCGCATGTAGTAAAAAAGGTGCAAGGAACGCCGCTTGACACTACGTACCTGAAACGCCATTATACAAAGGCAGGCCGCCGTGCTTACGAATATATAGTGGCCGGTATGCGACGCTCGGTTACCAACGGAACCTGCCATGCGGCCAACACGCCAGAATACGAGGTGTGCGGCAAGACAGGAACGGCGCAGAACCACGGCCAAGACCACTCGATATTCATGGGGTTCGCGCCGATGAACAACCCGCGGATCGCCATCGCCGTATATGTGGAAAACGGCGGTTTCGGAGCTGAATACGGCGTACCTATCGGCGCGCTGATGATGGAACAATATATTAAGGGGAAACTCTCGCCCGAATCTGAGAAGAAGGCGGAAGTATTCCAACACAGACGCATAGCTTATGGCGCAACAAACAGATAAACAACCGAGCGTGCTCCGTTCGCTAGACTGGTGGACTATAGGCATATACTTGGCGCTTCTCGCGTTCGGATGGCTCAGCGTGTGCGGCGCAAGCTACACATACGGCGACACTGATATACTAAGCCTCGGCACACGTTCAGGTATGCAGATAGTATGGATAGGCACTTCCATCTGCCTCGGCTTCGTTCTCCTGATGCTCGACGACAGGTTTTACGACACCTTCGCCTACATCATTTACGGAGTGCTGTTGCTGCTGCTTTTCGTTACGATATTCAATCCCCACGAGATAAAAGGCTCGCGTTCGTGGCTCGTATTAGGCCCCTTGAGGCTGCAACCGGCCGAGTTCGCAAAGTTCGCAACAGCTCTCGCAGTTGCCAAACTGATGAGCACCTACGGCTTCAACATGCACCGTTGGAAAGACTTTGCGGCCGCATGTGCCATCGTGTTGCTGCCTATGATGTTCATCGTAGCGCAGAAAGAGACAGGCTCCGCCCTTGTCTACATATCCTTTTTCCTTATGTTTTACCGCGAGGGGATGACAGGCAGTGTGTTGTTCACTGGCGTTGCGATGATTATTTACTTTGTCGTCGGGATACGTTATGAGCAGACTTTTCTGCTTGACACAGGCACGTCGGTCGGCAAGTTTGCCGTACTGGCGCTCGTACACATATTCACCTCGACCTTGGTTTACGTCTATTGCAAGGACAGACGGCAGGCATCCATCATTCTCGGATATACCCTCGGAACCACCCTTTTGGCATTTCTTTTCGCCGAATTTGTCATCCCGTTCGACATCGTATGGGTGCAACTGGCCGTAAGCGCGGTTCTCGTCGGATACCTTTTATACAACGCTTTGAATAAGCGCATAAAGCATTATTTCTACATTTTGCTTTTCACGGTAGGCTCGATAACATTCTTTTACTCGGCCGATTATGTGCTCAACAACATTCTCGAGCCCCACCAGCGAACCCGTATCAACGTGCTTCTCGGCCTTGATGAAGATCTAGCTGGAGCCGGTTACAACGTACATCAGAGCGAAATAGCCATTGGCTCCGGAGGTCTGAAGGGCAAAGGCTTCCTCAACGGGACACAGACGAAACTGAAGTTCGTGCCCGAACAGGACACCGACTTCATCTTCTGCACCGTAGGCGAAGAAGAAGGTTTTCTCGGTTCGGCAGGCGTTCTGCTGCTGTTTCTAGCCCTGATACTCAGGCTTATCAAAATGGCCGAACGGCAACCGTTCAAATTCGGGCGCATATACGGCTATTGCGTGCTGAGCATTTTCCTGTTCCATGTGTTCATTAACGTCGGCATGGTACTCGGCCTTACTCCCGTAATAGGCATTCCACTGCCGTTTTTCAGCTACGGAGGCTCGTCGCTTTGGGGTTTCACCATCCTGCTTTTCATATTCCTGAGGATTGACGCGGGACGCAATCTTGTGAGAACTTGAGAAGGGAAAAACGAAAAGTGAAAAGTGAAAAATCCGTCACCTTATTTATATATATGGCGCAATAAGAACAAAAACCCCCGTGGCTCGGCCACGGGGGGTTCATATATTACTCGAAAAGTATTGGATTTTCCACTTTTCGTTTTTACCTTTTCACTCTTACTGAGCCAGCTTGTTGTCTGAACCGAGCACGTCGATAATCTTGTGCTTGTACATATCCTCCATGAGGTCGCGTGCCGGTCCGCAGTATTTACGCGGGTCAAACTCTGCAGGTTTCTCGGCCAATGTCTTGCGAACGGCTGCCGTGAAGGCCAGACGAGAGTCTGAGTCGATGTTGATTTTGCAAACGGCGCTCTTGGCGGCCTTGCGCAACTGCTCCTCAGGTATGCCCACTGCGTCAGGCAACTTGCCGCCATACTGGTTGATCATGTCGACATATTCCTGCGGAACTGAAGATGATCCGTGGAGCACGATCGGGAATCCGGGCAGTTTCTTCATAATCTCATCGAGCACGTCGAATGCCAATGGAGGAGGCACAAGGCGGCCGGTCTTCGGGTCGCGTGTACACTGTTCTGGCTTGAACTTGTATGCGCCGTGACTCGTTCCGATGGATATTGCGAGAGAATCAACCCCAGTCTTGCTTGTAAAGTCGATCACTTCCTCGGGCTTTGTATAGTGAGACTCCTCAGAAGCCACCTCGTCCTCAACGCCGGCAAGCACGCCAAGCTCACCTTCTACGGTTACATCATACTGATGAGCGTATTCAACAACCTTCTTAGTCAGTGCCACGTTCTCGTCGTAGGGCAGCGAAGAACCGTCGATCATAACAGACGAGAAGCCCATGTCCACACAGCTCTTGCACAGCTCGAAGCTGTCGCCGTGGTCAAGGTGGAGCACTATTTCAGGATGGGCGCAACCCAGTTCCTTAGCATATTCTACGGCTCCTTCGGCCATATAGCGCAGAAGCGTCTGGTTAGCATAGTTGCGCGCGCCCTTTGAAACTTGCAGAATGACCGGTGACTTCAACTCTGAAGAAGCCTTAATGATAGCCTGCAACTGCTCTAGGTTATTGAAATTGAAGGCCGGAACGGCATAACCACCGTTAATGGCTCTTGCGAACATCTCACGGGTGTTCACCAAACCAAGTGTCTTATAACTTACCATAATTCAGAAAATTTTATGTTGTTATGAATAATCTGTCAGTAAAACACCGCAAAGATAACATTTTCTTTCGGCAACACAAAGGTTTGGCCATACTTTTAATATTGCGAAACAATGAAATTCCAGAATAGTTACACCTTGCCGAAAAACGTTTTACCGTTTTGCCAACTGAATTTTGCAAAAGCCGTGAAAAGCATCTGCTACACTTATAAAAACGCCTTACAGAAAGGTTTGTAACCATTTTTTAGGCATAAAAAAAGGAGTACCGCTGTACTCCAACCTTGTTAACCTTAAATCTAATACTATGAAAAACACGATGCAAAGGTAAGGATTTTTCTGAATACCGCAATAGTTTTATTGTAAAAATCACAACAAAACAAGATTTTATTGATGTAAGTCAAATGAATTAAGAATTAAGAGTTAAGAATTAAGAAAATTACCCGCAAGGCAAAATTTTTTAATTCTTAACTCTTAATTCTTAGTTTCCCAATATTCCCTTGAGCAGGAACGTGGCGTTCTGGTTGCGCGCCACGCCACGTGTTATCTTATAAGTATAGGTTATTTTATCGGCCAGTTCAATCTCGAAACACCAGTTGTGGAAACGCTTCGGGTCGTCATCCTCCATTTTTGACAGCTCTAGGTCGTGCGTGGCAATTATGCCGGTAACCGGCAGTTTTGACACTGCTTTCAGGAAAAGGCGCGACCCGTTGAGCTTGTCAAGCGAATTTGTGCCCTTCAGTATCTCGTCGAGTATGATGAGCGTGCGCTCCGCTTGGCGGCAGCTTTCCAACAACTGCTTCAACCGAAGCAGTTCGGCGTTGAAATAGCTGATGCCCCGGCTGAGGTCGTCAGACGTGCGTATACTCGTGAAAAGATTGAACACCGAGACTCGCAAACTGTCGGCAAACACGGGCAGGCCGTTCATCGCAAGCACGTAGTTGACACCCACCGAACGCAGGAAGGTGCTCTTGCCCGCCATGTTGGCTCCAGTTATGATGTAATACTCGCCGTCGTCGATTGTAAAGTCGTTTCTCACCGCCTTGTCGCCGAGGAACGGATGGTAAAGTCCGTTGGCCTCATACACCACCCTGTCGGCATCCGTAACATCCGCGGCGACCGCCCCCGGCTCGTTGAAACGGAACACTGCCATCGACACGAGAGCGTCCATCCGGCTCACGCAGTCAACCCACTCACCCACGCAGCCCATGTAATCATGCTGCCATTTCAAGAACCGCCGCACAAGGAAGAAGTCGCTCAGGGCGAACATGTTGAACAATATCAGGCCGATGAAATTGCCCCGCCGGTCGAGGCTTTTCAATATTTCCGACAACCGTCCGAACGAAGCCAGCGCGCCGCCGTCGCCTCCGGTCAGCGCGGCTTGCAGCTCTTTCAGTTCAACAGCGGAATAATCCGCCTTGGATATATGGCCCAGCAGACCGATGTACGCCTGCATCTGGGCGTGCATTTTCTCCACGGCGCGGCTTATGTCGTGTATCGACTTCGAGTTAAGACCTATCGCGACAAACATCTGAACCACGCCCCAGAGCACGGCAAGCGTAGCCGGAACCACACCCGCCACGGCCAATACTATCAATGCGATGAAGCAGACGATGGCCGCTACTGCCACTGCCAAAGCCAACTTTCCGCCCGCCTTGGGCGCTATGCGCTTATTGCCGATGTCTCTCACGGCGCGCAGTATCCCGTTGGAATCTATCTTTCCGTCGTCGCTGTCGCCGCCTGCGGCAACGTTCACGCCCAGCGCAAGAAAGGCCGAACGCCACTGCTCCATGCCCGCCAGTTCGCTGACGGCTTCGCGCCTGCGCTTCACCGCGGCCCTGTCAGGCAGCATACCACCCAGCCACTGTGCCAAAGTGTCGCCGCCGCCGGTAGTCACTGTGCGGTTTATGCGGTTGTAAAGGGAGTCGTGGCCGAACACGTCCATGTCGAAAGTGAAGGCGTGCTGCGGGTCCTTATACCTGCTGCCGCCGCCGAAACACGAGAAGTCGCCGCGCTGATACATCAATTCCCGTTCGTAAACGGTGCGCAGGCGCACACGCCGGTCTATGCGCCGGGCGTTCTTAACGTCGGCATTTCGCACCACGGCATACACCGCCAGCATGGCAAAAGCGGCCATGAGCCACTGCGGTGAGAAATCCCTTACGCAGTAGACCACGGCCGCCACAATAGCAATACCAAAAGAGAACAACTCGGCCATTATATAAGTCACGTTGTTCTTCTTCAGCTGCCGTATCTCGGCCGACAGCGCTTCAACGCGATCCGAATAAAAAGCCGCCAGTCCTTCCTTTGTCAAGTATATCTTGTCTGTCATCAGTTCATTATATGATATGTGATGACAAAATTAACGTTTTGACTTCACTCAAAACACCTAACAACACGTAAAAAATCTTAAAAGGATGTGTAGCAAAAAGGAATTAGTAGGAGTTAACGGGAGTTAGGCTCGCTTCACTCGCCGGAATTAACTGACATTACCAACAAAGGCTATTGTCCGTTAACTACAGATAACTACGACGCGAAGCGTCTAACTCCTGCTAACTCCTTTTATCCCCCTCCTGTAAGGCTTACTTGTAAGTATCAAGAAGCATCTTGATGAACGCCGGAGCGCCGAAGTCTACAGCCCCCTCGTCGTGCAGGTTCAGCCCGGCTATGGCCGCCATGTCGTCGTCGGCAAGGCTGAAGTCGAATATGTCGAGGTTCTGCGCCATCCTTACCTTATGCGCACTCTTAGGAATGGCCACTATGCCGCGCTGCGTGAGCCAGCGCAGAGCCACCTGCGAGGCCGTCTTGCCGTACTTTCCACCTATTTGCTTCAACGTTTCGTTGCTGAATATGGCATCAGAGCCTTGCCCGCCGAGCGGTCCCCACGCCATCATCTTCGTGCCGAACCCGTCGAGCACGGGCTGTATTCCGTTCTGCTGCATCACGGCGTTGCACTGCAACTGGTCCACCATTGGCTTTACGTCGGCATGGTAAGCAAAATCGTAGAAGCGCCCTTTCTGAAAGTTCGACACGCCTATGGCTCTCGCCTTGCCATCCTTATAGGCTTTCTCCATAGCCCGCCACGAGCCGTACACGTCGCCGTAGGGCTGATGGATGAGCAGCAGGTCTACATAGTCGGTCTTCAGCTTGCGCAGCGACTCGTCAATGCTGCGCGCGGCTTTTTCCTCTCCCGCATTGGTTATCCACACCTTCGTCGTTATGAACAGTTCGCTTCTCGGCACGCTGCATTTGGCTATAGCCTCGCCTACCCCTTCTTCGTTGTAATAAGCCTGCGCCGTGTCAATAAGGCGATAACCCGTGCTTATGGCTTCGAGCACGCATCTTTCACACTCCTCCGGACTTACGAGATACACTCCGTAGCCCAGTAACGGCATCTTGACGCCGTTGTTTAATATCGTATATTCCATATTTGTTAAATTTAAAAATTAGCCCTATATACCTGACACCCACCCCACCCCTCCCGAGAGGAGGGGCCTTAATTACCCCTTAATGGCGTATAAGTCAAATGAGCCAGACACGCCGACAATACCCTGAGGCATATCAAAGCCCCTCCCTTGGGGAGGGGTTGGGGGTGGGTGTCACTTCAAAGTACCTCCCTTCGGGAGGGCTGGGGTGGGTATTTGTTATTTTAATGTATCTTATAAGTTCCTATTCCACGCACCGTAGGCAAGTCCATGTCGTCGTAAATGGGGCTTCGCCCCGTGTCGAGCACGGCCATGCGCTTCATTTCGCCGTCGTCGAGCGTGAAATCGAAAATGTTGAAGTTCTCGGCCATGCGCTCCTTACGCACGCTCTTGGGAATCACCACTACGCCGCGCTGGTTGAGCCAGCGCAGAATGACTTGCCCCGTGGTCTTGCCGTGGCGGTCGGCTATCGCCCTTATAGTAGGATTGTTGAAGATGTCGCGTTGGCCTTCTGCGAACGGTGCCCATGCCTCGTGCTGTATGCCCTCCTGCCGCAGGAAGCCGTTGGCCCGCCGCTGCTGGAACAGCGGATTGGTCTCAATCTGGTTCACCATAGGCTTCACCTCGTTGTGCAGGAACAGGTCTTGCAGGCGTTCGCTCGAAAAACTCGTCACGCCGATTGCCCTTACCCGGCCCTCTTTATAAAGCCTCTCCACGGCGCGCCATGCGGCGTAGTAGTTGCCGTAAGGCTTGTGCAGGAGGTAAAGGTCTAGGTAATCTAGGCCGAGCAGGTTCATCGACTTGTCGAAAGCGCGCAGCGCGTCGTCGTACTCATAGTCCTGCACCCACAGCTTTGTGGTTACGAACACGTCCTCACGGCGCAGCCCGCTATTGCGCAAAGCGTCGCCCACCTGCCTCTCGTTGAAATACGACGAGGCGGTGTCTATCATCCTGTAACCCGTCTCGAGCGCGTCGCTTACGCAACGTTCCGTGTCGGCCTCGGGTATCTTGGGTTCATCCGCAGTTCAGGTGTATGTGTTGAAATAAAAAAGCGGAAGTTGCAGT